>VBEY01000012.1 GCA_005889295.1 Chloroflexota bacterium
CGTGCTGGTAGTTGTGAACGGTGACCTCGTGCTGAGTTCGAAGGAGGCTCGCGGCGGTGAGCGCCGACATCGAGCCCTGGGTACTGACGACAAAACACTCGCGGCATCCCGCGAATCGGCAGGGGAACCCACCTGATCTCATGCGGGCCACCTTTCTGGCCGTCAAGCGGCCCGCGTAGATATCAGCGTACAGCGAAAGCGAGACATTGCGAGTAGCAGATGGGTCCACGAGGGACCATGGCATGAGATGATTACCTCAACACATCGGGCCCAGAAGAGACATGTGCCGGGCCGCTCGGGGCGGCCCGCTTTTTTTGTAGCAGGGACCTCTGCTGGGTAGGGCCCCATGGGAAGGACATCGCTTACTTGATCACGCTTGCTCCAGACCTTGATCGTGCGACGGGTGACCTCGGTTGGACGAGCCTCACACCGATCCAGGACCTTGCCATCCCGCACCTTCGTGCCGGGCGGGATCTCTTCGCGCAGGCGCAGACCGGCACCGGCAAGACTGGCGCCTTCGCGCTCCCGATTCTCGAGCGGATCGAGGGCCGCGCCGCGGCGCCGTTCGCCCTCGTGATCGTCCCGACGCGGGAGCTCTGCGCGCAGGTCGCCGCCGAGTTCCAGGCGCTCGGACGCCATCGTTCGGCGCGGATCGTCTCGCTCTACGGCGGGGTCGGGTATCGCGATCAGGAGGTCGCGCTGCGCCGCGGCGCGCACGTCGTCGTCGCAACGCCCGGTCGCCTGCTCGACCTCGTGGCGCGGCGGTCGTGCGACCTCTCGAAGATCCGCGTGCTCATCCTCGACGAAGCGGATCGGCTCCTCGACCTGGGGTTCGCTCCCGATATCGCCAGGATCGTCGCGCTCCTTTCGGGGCCACGCCAGACGGCGCTCTTTTCGGCAACGCTCACCGCGGACGTCCGAGCGATCGCGCAGCGCTATACGAAGACTCCCGCCACCGTCGCGGTGCGGCCGGAGACGCCGACCGTCGAGGCGATCGACCAGGCGTGGATCGAGGTTCGCGAGGCTGACAAGGTGAGCGCGCTGCACGAGCTGCTCGGCCGGTCCGGCGTGGAGCGCACGCTCGTCTTCCGACGGACGAAGTACGGGGCCGACAAGCTGGTGAAGGCACTCACCCGGTTGGGTCGGCCGGCGCGAGCGCTCCACGGAAACGTCGGCCAGCGCGAGCGGGAGCGCGTGCTCGAGGGGTTCCGCCGCGGGACGTTCCCGACCCTCGTCGCGACCAACCTCGCCGCGCGCGGCATCCACGTCGATGACATCGGCCACGTCGTGAACTACGACCTTCCCGAGAACGCCGACATGTACGTCCATCGGGTGGGGCGGACCGGCCGGGCTGGCCGGCGCGGCATCGCCTACACCTTCGTGAACGAGACGCAGCGAAAGGACTTCGAGGACATCCGCCGACTGGCTAAGGTGCCCTTCCGGCGAGAACGGCTGACGGTTCGACCGTCGGCGCTCCCACTCGCGAATGCCGGATCGCCGGCAGCGCCCGGGCGCCGGATGGCGCACACTCGACGGTGGGCATCGAGATCACTCAGCCGGCCGAGGGGGCAGAGCTAGTGGGACGGAAGAAGCGCGTCGGCTTCGCGGACCTGCAGGCGACCCACGCCGAGCTGGATCGCGGCGAGCTTCGCTGCCCTGAGTGCAAGCGCAGCGTGGCGGAGGCCGACGGTCTCAGATTCGTTCCGGCGCTCGGGCAGACGGAGTCGTCGCTTGCGACGCTCAGCTGCCCGCGCTGCCGCACGATGATCAGCATTCGTTTCATCGCGGCGCACTAGGCCGCGGGGGCCTCCCCCAATCGGACTATATGAAGGACGGTCCCGTGGGTGGAGTCTTTTGGGGAGTACCACGGAGGCGAGTGCCATGAGCTGGATGCCAGAGCCCGATCCGACCCCGCTTCGTTTGCGCCTGGGACCCCGATCGGAGGTCCCGCTTCCTTCTGCCTACGAAGACGCCGACGGCTTCGGGGCGACCGAAGACATCGACGCGCCGAATGACCTGTCGGCGGAGGTCGAGACTCCCGCGGCCGCGGTTACCGAAGTCGCCGTGACCTCGGTGCAGTCGAACGATCCGCTTCGCGCGGCGGCGAGCGAAGAGCTCCAGCGCGCCGTCGAGCAGACCGCGGAACGGGTCGAGCGATGGATGGCGGATCAACGCCGTCGGCTCTCGCTCGGCATCGACGCGATGGTTGCGTCGCTCAAAGAGCAACGCGAGGCGGAGCTTGCGCGCATCGAGGAGTGGAAAGTCGGTGAGCGCGAGCGCGCCGAGCGTCAGCTCGCCGGGGAGAAGGAACGATTCCACGCACAGCTCATGGAAGAGCTGGTCGAGTTCGAGCACCAGCTCGGCGAGCGCCTGCGCGAGCAGGAGGAGCGCCTGGCGAAGTGGTGGGACGAGGCGGAGCAGCTCACGAAGCAGCGTTTCGCCGATCTAGGGTTCTCGCCGTCGTCGCAGGCGAACGACTCTCCGAAGGACTGACCCGCCCCTTCGTTATTGGCCCTGCCGCGGCGACAGCTCGACACACGGAGTCATTCCGTCGCACAGCCAGTCGTCGACCGCCCCGCGGTCGTCGGACGTGAACGTGAGTCGCTGGTCGGCGTCGCGCAACACGCCGATCGGCGAACCGGTGCTCCCCGTCTGGGAGTGACTGCCGTTGGCCATGATCGCGAGGAAGGATCCGCTCAGAAACACGGCGGTGAGCCCAACAGCGACGACCAGCTTTTTCACTTTGCTGACCTCCTCGTTCCGCTGGTCAAGGAAGGTACGCACGGTCGCGGGGTCTGACGACCACCCGATTTACATGCACCGCGTCGTCTTCTTATGCGGCTGTGTGTATCGCGTGGCGCGATCCGCACCCGCCCGGCCGCGCGGGCTCACACTTAACTGATGCGCATCCTCGCGGTCAGCGACGTAGAGGACGAAGCCATCACCGCCTCGCTGCCCGAGCGCGCCGGGAGCATCGATCTCGTCCTGGGATGCGGAGACCTGACCTACGACTACCTCGACTTCGTGGCGACCGCGGTCGCCGCGCCTCTGCGCGCGGTGCACGGAAACCACGACGTGCCGCTGGAGAGCCTCGACGACCCCGAGATCGGCGTGTGGTGGAACGGGATCGATCTCCACGCGCGTGTGGTGTCGATCGACGGGCTCCTCGTTGGCGGCTTGGAGGGATCGCCGCGCTACAACAACGGTCCGTTCCAGTCCAGCGAGTCGGATATGTGGATCGCGATCCTCAGGATGCTGCCGGGCCTCGTCGCGAACCGCCTTCGGCGCGGGCGGTTCATCGACGTGCTCGTGACGCACGCACCGCCTCGGGGAATCCACGACCGGGCGGACCCGGCGCATCGCGGCTTCGCCGCGGTCCGTACATTTCTGCGCTGGTTCCGACCGCGCTACCACGTGCACGGCCACACCCACGTGTATGACTCGCGCACGGTGACCCAGACACAGTTCGGTGCCACGACGGTCGTGAACGCCTACGGCGCGAGAACGATCGACCTGTGATCCGCGCGGACACCGCCAGCGCCGATTACCGGCGCGCCAGGCGACGAGCGTTCATGCGCGGTGTCCTGAGCTGGTTCAGACGTCAGGACAATGCGCTCCTCGCCTTTGACGACGTGCGCCGCGGCATTCATGCGCAGGCGCAGCGGGAAGGTGGGTTACGAGAGGTGGCGATCGACCAGATCGTGGGTAGCGTCGGTCGGTATCGCGACTTCGATCGCGCGTTTCTCCCGCGACAGGTCCAGACACGCGATCGGTGGGAGAGCGTCGACCGGGCGCACCTCGACCACGCCGAGCTGCCTCCGGTCGACCTCTACAAGATCGGCGAGACGTACTTCGTAAAGGACGGCAACCACCGCGTGTCGGTCGCCCGCGAGCGGGGACAGGCATTCATCGATGCGCACGTCATCGAGGTCACGGCGCCGGCCCCGGTCCGCTCGCTCGAGGATCTTCTCGACTTCATCCGCGATCAGGATGCGTTGTCGTTCTACGAGACGACGCGCATCAGCGAGCTGCGCCCCGACGCCCGGATCGAGCTCACCCTCCCGGGCCAATACGAGAAGCTGCTCGAGCACATCTCGACACACCGCTGGTACCTGGGTATCGAGGCCAAGCGCGAGATCCCGTACTCAGACGCGGTCGCGAGCTGGTACGACCGCATCTACCTGCCGACAGTCGAGGCGATACGCGCGACCGGCGCGCTTCGGGACTTTCCCCATCGGACCGAAGCGGATCTCTACCTCTGGATCACCGAGCATCACTGGTACCTGCATCAGGAGGCGCTCCCGAAGGGCTCTGACCTCAAGGAGCTCGTGAGCGAATACGCCGAGGAACACAGCGAGCGCCGTCCGAATCCGCTCGAGGCCATCGCTCGGATCGGACCCTTGACGGCGGTGCGGCGGCGCGCGTCGCCGCGTCGCGAGAGATCTCAGTAAGACCGGGCGGTTCGTTCCGCGGCGACCGCTAGGCGACGCTCACCTCGAGCTTGAGCCCACGCTCGACGATCGTCGCGAGGCGTTCGACCTCGGCCTGCAGGGCGGTTCGCCGCACGGCACCGGCCTCCTTAAACCATGCGACCAGTAACCGCTCCCCCGCCAGCCCCCAGGTCCCGCAGACGGCCCCGCCGGCGAGGACGACCGGCGAGATCCAGCCACTCTGTTTGCTCACCACGGCTCGTCGCGACGCGCTCACGACGTGGCCGTCGTCCGTGCCAGGACCCATCACGTACTGGTCGAAACCCGGCAGCAGGCGGACCGCCGTGGTGGGCCTCGCCGAGGCCACCTCGTCCAGGTCGGCGGCGAGGACGTACCGGCGTTCGCCATCGACGTCGACCTCACCGAGCCGATCGCCCAACGCCGTGAACCAGGTCCGCAGCTGTCGCGTGCTGATCCTGCCGCGGGACAGCCAGGCGTGGAAATTCTCGACCGTCGCCGGTCCGTAGGCGCGAAGGTAGGCCGCGATCGCGATCGGCGCCGCCTCATCCGGGTCGCTGACGCCGGCCCAGCGCGAGCTCGCCTCATTCGGACGCATGAAGGTCACGCGATTTCCTCTGCTTGGCCCGAAGCAGAGGTCGCCCTGCCAGGCGTACGGCTTGAGGAGCGTTCCCCACCCCGAGCGGAGCGCGTCGCCGAGATGACCGTAGCC
This sequence comes from Chloroflexota bacterium, assembly GCA_005889295.1. Taxonomy (GTDB): domain Bacteria; phylum Chloroflexota; class Limnocylindria; order P2-11E; family P2-11E; genus 3-1-20CM-2-70-9. Next base: position 5,161 of record VBEY01000012.1, read on the forward strand.
GCGTCTCGCGACCACCGCCGCGATCAGCTCCTCTCGCGTGAGGGCCTTGCCGTCGAGCACCTCGCGGACGACCTCACGAAGCGCATCGAGCTGCTTTGGGGTGACGCCGAAATACTGTTGCCAGCTCGGTCGCTCCCACGATCGTCCCGAGGCCAGCAGAGAGAGGAATGAGCCCGCGTCCTCCGGCGTGAGCAGGTGGAGCGTCCCGCGCATCGCCCACGTCTTGATGAGACGGCCCTCGCGGAGCGCGCGTGCCACGTCACCGGCTTTCGAGGTCTTGCGCCTGACCCGCACGCAGAGCTCGGCAGACGACGCGACCTGCGCCTGGACGCCGCAGAGACGGCGGACGACACCTGCCACCGGCTGATCTCCAACCGGATCGAGGAAGTGCCGGCGCATTCGCCAGGCGAGAGCCTGCCGCCAGGTCACCTTCGCCGCCACCACGCGAGGGTAGCGGGATCGCGCCGGACTCGACTCTTGTATCCGTTCAAGGTCCGCCCTACCGGCCAGTGGTGCTGATGCGTTTCTCACATGCGTGGAGGTGCTCGATTTGAAGAGCCTGTTCTTCTGCGGCGTCGCGGTGCTCGCGCTGACACTCGGAACGGGGGCCACCGCAAGCGCCAACCCGGGTCAGGTGCCCTCACCGCCACCGGGTACCGATGCGTTCTCGCCGGGCAAGGCGTGCGCTCATGCGAACCTCGTCGCGAATCGCAACTTCGGTGCGAACCACCGGACGGGCGTACGCGGCGGTGGTACGCCGCCGACCTGCGCCGGCGGTGGTGGTGGCGGCGGCTAGGTCCAGAGTCCGAGCTCGGAGGCAGCGTACGCTCGCGGGCGTACGCTGCTCGCGGAACAAGTGGTGGCCTCAAAGAAACCAACGAGCGCAATCCCGGCTACGAAGCTGGCCCTCTACGAGAAGCTCATCGCCACAGACCCGACCATCGAGCGCAAAGGCGTGACCATCCCGTACACGTCGACCAACGGAAAGATGTTCACCTATCTGTCGCCGACCGGTGACCTCCGGCTCCGGCTTCCCGATGACGAGCGGGAGGCCTTCCTTAAGAAATACCGGACGAAGCTCGCGACCTCGAACGGCGTGGTGATGAAGGACTTCGTCGCGGTGCCTCCGGCGCTGCTCGCTCGCACCGCTCTGCTCCGGCCCTACCTGGGGATGAGCCGCGCGTATGCCGCGCGACTCGGATCGAAGCGAGGCACCAAACGCGCGGCGAATGGCGCCACGAAGGGAGCGCGCGCGGTTCGCTGAAGCGCAGAATCGCTCGGATACGGGGAAAGACTGGGCGGGAGGATCGGAATGAGCGGCGACTTCTTCACCGACGTGCCAGGGCGAATCGCGTACGGCGGGCCCGCGTCCTCCGATCCGCTCTCGTACGCGGTCTACCAGCCCGATCGCGAAGTCCTCGGCAAGCGAATGGAGGATCAGCTCCGCATCGCGGTCTGTCTCTGGCACTCGTTCAACTGGCCCGGCTCCGATGTGTTCGGCGTGGGCACCTTCGACCGCCCCTGGCTTTCCGCAGGCCTGGATGCCGCGACCGCCGCGCAGGCGAAGATCGACGCGGCGTTCGAGTTCATCGACAAGCTCGGCGTCCCGTTCTTCGCGTTTCACGATCGGGACGTCGCGGCCGAGGGCCGGACGTACACCGAGACCCGCGCGAACCTCGATACGAGCGTCGGCCGGATCGAGAAGCACATGGCCCGGACGGGAGCGCGGCTCCTCTGGGGCACCGCGAACCTCTTCGGACATCCGCGTTATGCGGCGGGCGCCGCGACGAATCCCGATCCCGAGGTGTTCGCCTACGCCGCCGCGCAGGTCAAGACGATGCTCGAGGTCACCCACCGCCTGAGCGGCGCGAACTACGTCCTGTGGGGTGGGCGCGAGGGGTACGAGACGCTGCTCAACACCGATCTGGCCCGGGAGGAGGCCCAGCTCGCGCGATTCCTGGCCCTCGTCGCCGAGCACAAGCAGCGGATCGGCTTTCAGGGCACGCTGCTCATCGAGCCGAAACCGCAGGAGCCAACGAAGCACCAGTACGACTACGACGTCGCGACGGTCGTGGGTTTCCTCCAGCGCCACGACCTCGCTGACGAGTACCGCCTGAACCTCGAGGCGAACCACGCGACCCTCGCCGGCCACAGCTTCCACCATGAGGTCGCCACCGCGATCGCGGTCGACGCCTTCGGCAGCATCGACGTCAACCGCGGCGATTACCAGAACGGCTGGGACACCGACCAGTTCCCGAATTCCGTCGACGAGCTGTCGCTGGCGCTGCACGAGATCCTCGCCGCCGGTGGCTTCACCACGGGCGG
>VBEY01000013.1 GCA_005889295.1 Chloroflexota bacterium
AGATCGTCGAGCGTGAGACGCCGGGCCTTGGCCCGATCCACGACGTCACGAATAGATCGCATGAGGCCAGCGAGGCTCTTTCCGTCGGCGTCTTTGATGACGGGCACGATGAGCCCATCCTCGCCGAGCGCCACTGCGTAGCCCAGATTGAGCTCGCGGTGGCGGATGAGGCCTTGATCCGTCCAGCTCGAGTTGACCTGCGGCACCGTGCGGAGCGCCTCGACCACCGCTTTCGCGATGAACGCCGCGGGAGACAAATCGAAGCCTTCACGCTCCTGGAACTCGCCTTTCACGCGCTCGCGATAACGCATGAGGTCGGTCATGTCGACCTCCATGACGGCGTGCGCGTGCGGCGCGCTCCAGGCCTGCACCATGTTGTTCGCGATCGCGCGCCGCATCTGCGTGAGCGGAACGAGCTCGTCACCGGCGAGCGACGGCACGGGAGCCGAACGGGCGGGGACCGCTTGCGACGGCGCCTGCGGCTGTGCCGGAATAACGCGGGCCGCGGCCTGCTGCTGTGTCGATTGGCGCTGCCCGACGAAGTCCTCGACATCCTTGCGCGAGACGCGCCCACCGAGCCCGGTCCCGTCGATCTGGGAGATATCGATGCCGTGCTCGCTCGCCAGCTTCCGCACCGCAGGCGTCGCTCTCACGTCGGAGAGATCGGGACGCTCCGCGGTCGCGGTCGCCGACGCCGCCGTGGATTGGGATGCAGGGTACGAACTCTGAGGCGCGGCGCGCGGCTCGGGGGCCGAGGGCGTTGGTCCCGAAGACCGTTGCGATTGCGGACTCGGGGGCGGTACTGACGGCGCGTCGGTCTGAGGGACCGATGCCCGAGGCCCCGCGGAGGGCACCGCTGGTGCCGCCCGCGCCGCCGAGGGCTGCGCCGCGGCTTCACCGTCGGCGGTGTCGAAGATGGCGAGGAGCGTCCCGATCGGGACGGTCTGGCCCTCCTCGACCTTGACCTCCTTGAGGGTGCCCGCGACCGGAGACGGGATCTCGGTGTTCACCTTGTCCGTCTGGACCTCCACCAGGAGGTCGTATTTGTTCACCTTGTCGCCCGGCTGCTTCAGCCACTTCCCGATCGTTCCTTCGGTGACCGACTCGCCGAGCTTCGGCATCTTCAGCTCAAACGCCATTTCGCTCCCCTAGTACGCGGCCAGCTCGCGCATCTTGGCCGCGATCTTCGCCGGGTCGGGCATGAACCAGTCTTCCTGTGGTTTGTTGTACGGCATCGCGGGCACCTCCGGGCCACCGACGCGCATCACCGGGGCATCCAGATCGCTGAACGCCTCCTCCGCGATCAGCGCGGCGATCTCGGCGCCCGCGCCGAACATGCGGTTGTCCTCATACACGACCAAACACTTTCCGGTCTTCCGCGCTTCCCGAAGCACTGTCTCCACGTCGAGCGGGCGGAGGCTGCGGAGGTCTACGACATTGACCGAGAGACCCTCGCCGGCGAGGGTCTCGGCCGCGGCGAGCGAGTGATGGAGCATCAAGCCGTACGCGTAGACAGTGATGTCGGTGCCCTCGCGCTTCACGTCGGCCGGCCCGAGGGGCACGGTGTAGTCGCCGTCGGGCACCTCGCCCTTGATCGAGCGGTACGTGGCCTTGTGCTCGAGGAAGATGACGGGATCGGGATCCCGGATCGCGCTGCGGAGCATCCCGGTGATGTCGTACGGCGTCGAGGGTACGACCACCTTGAGACCCGGGACGTGCGCGTAGAACGCCTCGACCGACTGCGAGTGATAGAGCGCTCCGTGGACCGCGCCGCCCCACGGCATCCGGATCACCATCGGTACCCCCCAGGCGCCGTTCGATCGATAACGCATCCGAGCGGCCTCGTCGACGATCTGCTCGAAGGCCGGCGCGCTGAAGTCGGCGAACTGCATCTCCGCGATCGGCAGGAGACCACCGAGCGCGGCGCCGATGGCGACGCCGACGATGCTCGACTCTGCCACCGGCGTGTCGATGATGCGATCGGCGCCGAACTCTTCGATGAAGCCATCCGAGACGCGGAAGACGCCGCCGCGCACGCCGACGTCCTCGCCGAGCAGGATGAGCCGCTCGTCGCGGCGGAACTCGCTCTGCAGCGTGTCGTGGACGGCCTGCACGTTTGTCTTGATCATCCGCGGCGCTCCGGAGTGATCGGCGGGAAGTCGTCGGGCCGGCGCTCGCGCATGATCGCGTAGACCGCCTCGAACATGTCTTCCCGGTTCGGCTTCGAGAAGTAATCGCCGTCGTTGCCGACCGCGACCCGGTTCGGCGCGGCCGTCAGCGTGCGCGGCCCGACGTCAAGATCGTCGATCGCGCCCTGCGTCTCGACGACCTCGCGCACGATGTAGGCCGACGCGCCGCCCGGCACGTCCTCGTCGACGACGAGGAGGGCGCCGGTCTTCTGCACGGACTCCGCGATGGCATGGTCGCGGTCGAAGGGCAGGAGCGTCTGCACGTCGACGACCTCGGTCTCGATCCCCACGCTCGCGAGATCGGTGGCGGCTTCCAGGGCGATCCGGCACAGCGCGCCGTAGGTCACGAGCGTCACGTCCGAGCCAACGCGGATCGTTTCGGTCACGCCGAGCGGGATGGTGAATTGGCCGACGTTCTGGGGCAGCCGCTCCTTGAGCCGGTATCCCGAGAGCACCTCGATGAGGATCGCCGGGTCGTCTCCGCGGAGCAGCGTGTTGTAGATGCCGGCCGCGCGAGTCATGTCGCGCGGCACCGCGACGTGGAGCCCGCGAAGCGACGAGATGATCGTGGCCATCGGCGACCCGGTGTGCCAGATCCCCTGCAGTCGATGACCCTTGGTGCGGATCAGCACCGGGGCTTTCTGACCGCCGCCGGTGCGCCAGTGCAGCGTCGCGAGGTCGTCGGACGCCAGCTCGAGGGCGTAGAGCAGGTAGTCGACGTACTGGATGTCCACAACCGGGCGCAACCCGCGCAGGGCCGCGCCGATTCCCTGCCCGAGGATCGTCGCCTCGCGTATGCCGGTATCGACGACGCGCTGATCGCCGTGCTTCGCCTGCAGTCCCTCGAAGACGAGGTTGACGTCGCCGAGTTTCCCGACGTCCTCGCCGAGGATGACGATGCGTGGATCACGCGCGAGGTTGTCGTCGAAGCATCGGAGGAGCACGATGCGGCCATCCACCGTGCCCGCATCGTCGGCGTAGGCCGGTGCCACGGCGCCGATCCGAAGCGGAGACTCGGCCGATCTGCTGTACAGGTGCGAGTTGAAGAGCTCGTCGTTTTGTTTTCGGTAGGACTCGACGAAAGCGGCGAGCTCGTCACGGGCGACTCCGTCGCGGCCGCGAAGCGCCGCCAGCGCGCGGCGCGCCGTCGATGCGATGAGACGCCGGCTCGGTGGCTCGGTCGACCGCAGCTCCTCCACGCTCGCGTCGAGATCCGCTCCGCCCTCCGCGGCGGCCGCTTCGAGGATCGCGAGGGCCTGCTCGCGATCGGCGCGGACCGGCGCGAGATACGCATCCCAAGCGTCTTCGCGGATGCGCTCGACCTCGGTACGCATCGTGCGCTCGAGCTCGTCGAGCGTCGCCGCGTCAGCCAGCTCTTCGCGAATGATCCACTCGCGCATCCGGCGTATCGGATCGAACTCGATCTCGAAGCGCAGGCGGTCCTTCGACTTGTACCGCTCGTGCGAACCGCTCGTCGAGTGGCCCTGCGGCTGCGTCATCTCGGTGACGTGCACCACGGCGGGGACGTGGTCGCGGCGCGCGCGCTCGGCGGCGATCTGGTACACGTCGAGGCACGCGACGTAGTCGTGACCCTTCACGGTGTAGAGGTCCAACCCCGTGCCACTTTCCTGGCGACGGAAGCCCTCGAGCACGGCCGAGATCGAGCCCTTCGTCGTCTGGAGCTCGTTCGGCACCGAGATCCCGTAGCCGTCATCCCACACCGAGATCACGAGCGGGATCTGAAGCACTCCGACGGCGTTGAGGCTCTCCCAGAACACACCTTCGCTCGTGCCCGCGTTGCCGATCGTGGCGAAGCAGACCTCTTCCCCATTGCGTGAGAAACCGTGCGAGACCGCTCGCGCCGCGGGCGATCCGCGATACAGCTTCGATGCCCAAGCCAGACCGACCGAGCGCGGCATTTGCGCCCCGACGGGGGAAAGCTCGGATGCGGATTGGCCCGTCGCAAGGAGGTCCTTCCAGCGCCCGCGTTCGTCCAGGATCCGGGTGGCGAAGTGGCTCAGCATCTGGCGTCCGGCCGAGTTGGGGTCGCGGACCACATCGGGGTCGGCGTAGAGCTGAGCGAAGTACTGCGAAAGGTCGGCCAGTCCGACCGCGAACATGAACGTCTGGTCGCGGTAATACCCCGAGCGCCAGTCTCCCGGGCGAAACGCATGTGCCATCCCGAGCTGGGCGATCTCTTTTCCCTCGCCCGATATCCCAAAGGGCGCGTTCCCGACGAGGACCTCTCGCCTGGAGAGCTCGCTAGCCGCCCGGCTGCGCACCGCGAGCCGGTAGTCGGCGAGGACATCCTGGGCGCTGAGGCGGAGCTTCGCGTTAGGGGTGGTGACCGCGATGTCGGGGCGGGTGCCCGTCTTCATCAACCTTCAATGTTGCCAGTTCCGCGCCACTACGCGGCCTCGGCTTGCTCCGCGCGGTCGAGGAATGGCAGCGTCGCCGCGAGGAACTCGTCGGGACGTTCGAACATGACGAGATGGCCGCACCGCTCGATGACGTGGGCCTTGGCCTGAGGGAGGATCCGCTGCACGTCCTGGACATGCTTCACCGGGAGCACGTAGTCCTCACGGCCCCAGACCGCGAGGGCGGGACCGACGTAGCGCGACGCGCGCGCCACCCATGCCTCCCGCAGTGGCCGGCGTACGCCCCGGATGTTGACCCCGGCTGAGATCGCGCGGATGAATTCCGAGAACGACGCATTGCCATAGCGAACGGCCTCCTGATAGAACTCCTCCGGGATCCGTCCGGCGTCGTAGAAGCACGAGCGCAGCGCGTCGCGCGCGGCGTTTTTCGGACGAGGAAGTCGCGCGAGAAGGCTCATTCCCGGCAGGGTGCATGCGCGTAGGTAGAACGCGACCTCCTGGCCCAATCCGCCCGCCGCGACGAGCACGAGAGATCGCGTTCGTTCCGGTGCGGTCACCGCGATCATGTACGCGACCGCACCGCCCATCGACTGGCCGACGATGTGCGCCCGCGGGATACCGAGCACTTCCATCGCGGAGAGGACGAAGCGTGGATAGAAGGCGTCCTCCGGACCGAAGTAGGAGACGCGGCCAGGAGCTTGGCTTTCACCAAAACCTGGAAGATCCAGCGCGACCACGCGGTGCCCCGCGGCCGCGAGCGGAGCGACCACCGGCCGCCACGTCTCCGCCCATCCGCCGACACCGTGGATCAAGACGATCGGGTCCCGCCCGGCGCCGCCGTCCTCAACGACGACCCGGGTCCGCAGGCCCTCGACCGTGATCGTGCGTGCCTCCATCTCTGGCTATCCTGCTCCAAATGCTCTTTTACTACCTCTGCACGGTCGGCGAGAAGCTGCACCGAGAAGCCTATCCCCAGGGGGCCCAGTCGAAGGACGCGGACGTCTACAAATGGGTGACACTCCACTCCGGCTCGCCGGCGGTCTGTCAGCGGGAACACCCGGCCGAGCACCGCTGGCGTCCGGACGAAGGCGGCGACGAGGAGCGCGTCGTGCGCAGCTACGCCGTGCTGCAGTGGGACAAAGAGGGCTTCGACTTCATGAAGAAGAAGCCCGACGTCGGTGATCGCTTCGACTCGCGCTGGGGCGCGTCGCTCGTGGTCGAGCGCTCAGACGATCCGACCACCGGGACGTACTTCCTGCTGCGGATCTTCCCCCACGGCTACGAGGGCAAGCCCGGCGAGCTCGGTCTCGAACGGCACGATGCACCGCGGGAGCTCGTCGGCAAAGTCTGATTCAGCTCACGTGGCGTCGATGCTCCACGTGGTGGACGTGCTCGTGCGCATCCTCGGCGACCTTGGGCGGATAGAAGAGCCCAGCGACGTACAGCTTCGTCGGCGCCTGCGCGTACGCCGAGAGGAGGAGATGGACGTCGTAGCGTTCCGTCAAACCAGCGCCCCATGTCTCGCGAAACTTCGTCGCCCAGGACGGTCCGTACTTCGCGCGCGTCGCCTGCGCGAGCGAGTGGAGCTCCCAGTCCAGCACCGCCAGCTCGTGGGTCACGTCGCAATCCTCGCTTGCGCAACGGAACCGAAGGCGCAGCGGAAGCTGAACGATGTCGATCTCCGGCTCGGGCCGAACGAACCCCATCGTCGCGGCGCGGGCACGCGAGAGCTCGACGAGCGCCTCGACCGATCCATGCAGGTGCGGCCGGACGAAGGGCCACCGCAGACGCCATCCGTCCTTCGCTTCGACGTACCCGGTCGGAAGGATCTCTCCCTGGACGGTGTACGTCTCCGGTCGGGGGTCGCGCTCGTCGCGCGAGGCGCCGAGTTGGAGCCATGCCCAGCGCTGCACCGGCGGTTCGGTGTCGGCGCCCTTCCACGGGAATGGCGCGAGCCGCAGTAGCGAGCCCGTCGCGCGGTCCTGAGCGATAACACCCGGACGCTCGACCGGGAACTCGTTCGCGGCGATCGTCTTCGCAAGGACCAGCACGTCGCGTTCATTTCCCGTCTGCATTCCCATGAAGTCAGAATAGGGGCGGCGATGCTCGACGGACTGCGACGCGAGTTTCCCGAAGTTGTGACCTACGCGCGCCGGATCCCGGGCCCACGCGTGGCGCGCGCGCCGATTCCTTGGTCGGTCTTTGCGGCCTTCGGCGCAGGACTCTTCGTCTCGGCGTTCGTCTTGATCCTGTCTTCGTTTCTGCTCGGATTGGCGACCCGCGAGACTCCCCTTCCCGCTCCCTTCGAGGTCAGTCGTCTCGCGGGCACCGCCGCGGCGCTCGCCGTCGCGTGGGTCGCCGGTGGCCGGGGAGCGATCGCTGGCTACCTGGGGATCGTGATCCTCGAGAGGCTCCTGGGCCTTCCGAGTCAGATGCGCTTCTGTGCCGGGTTCGGCCCGGGCGCGTACTCCGCCGCAGCCGTGTCCGCATGCTCGGCCGTTGGTTACGTCACTGCGCTCTGGCCGCAGCTCCTGGGCGCCGCGCTCGCGGTGGCGCTTGTTCGATGGCTACGCGTCGGAACGGGTGACCGGAGTCCAACCCTCGAGGCGGCGGGCGTCTTCGTGGTCGTGCAGGGCCTGGGCGGCTCGTTCCTGAACGCCGGCCTTGGCCCCGCGACCCCGGGTTCGCCGGTGTGGCCACTCTTCCTCGCGCTGGTGGCCATCGCCGCCGGGATCGCGATGGGGTACACGATCCTGCGCCGAGCGACGCGGCAATGGCGGACCTTCGGCATCGTCGCGACGGTCCTCGCGGCCGAGTTTGTCGTTCTCTCGCTTCCGCTCTTCGTGAGCCAGATCCTTCAGGCCCGCGGCACGTCGCTCATCGGTCCGCTCGATCTGATCGCCTACTTCTCTGTCGTCTTCGC
>VBEY01000239.1 GCA_005889295.1 Chloroflexota bacterium
CTAGGGGATGGGCTTCAGCTTCCCGGATGCCATGTCCGCGATCGCCTGCTTGAGTTTGTCTTCGAGTCCGGCGGGAATCGGGTTCAGGTTGCGGATCGGCGAGGCGCCGATGCCGCCGTTGGTGGCGTCGTTCACGAAGTTGCCGGTCTGCTTGCCTTTGTCCTTGAAGCGCTTGATCGCATCGCGAGTGGCGTTCTGCAGGTGCTTTTCGGCGCTGGTGACGATGCAGGCCTGGGAGTCCGGAAGGGACTGCCACTGATCGACGTCCACGCCGATTCCCCAGATCTTCGCGCTGCACGCGGCGCGTAGGGCGCCGGCGCCGGTGAGGCCCGCCACCTGGAAGATGACGTCCACACCCTGGCCGATCATCGTTTTCGCCGAGGCCTCGCCCTTGTCTGGTGCGTTGAAGTCCTCGACGTAGTTGATGACGACCTGCACGCCGGGCTTTGTCGTCTTGGCCGCGTTCTCGTAGCCCTTGATGTAGTTCACGACGGGGGGCACATCAGAGCGGCCGCCGACGGCGCCGATCTTATTCGACTTGGTGATCGTTCCCGCGACGATGCCGGCGAGGTATCCCGCCTGCGCCTCGTTGAAGATCAGGCCCTGGTAGTTAGGCGGCGCCGGGTCGGCGACGAATTGGTCGACGCCGAAGAACTGAATATTCGGGTTCGCTTTCGCCATCGCTGTTGTGTCGGTCCCGATCAGGAACCCGACGGTCACGATGATGTCGTATTTCTGATCCACGAAGCTTTGGATGTTCTGCTTGTAGTCCGCGATGTCCTTGGTGACGATGTTCTTGGCGGTCCCGCCCACCGCGGCGGCGCCGTCCTGCACACCCTTCCAAGAGAACTCGTTGAATGACTTGTCCTCGAGCTGGCCAATGTCCGTGACCATTCCGATCTTCAGGGCGGGGGTCGCGCTCGCCGTGGGACTCGCGCTTGCGGCGGTGCTCGTGCTGGGGCTGGGGCTGGGGCTCGGGCTGGCTACGCCGCCGCAGGCAGCGACAACGAGTCCGAAGACGAGCCCGATTGTTAGAAGCCGCTTCATGTCTCTCGTCCGACCTCCCTCAATTCGCCGCGCGGGCGCGCGACGCGGGGATTCTAGGTCAGGCGAGGACGCTCCACAGGACGTAACCGATGAACACAACGTAGAGGCTCCCTCCGAGCATCAGGGACGACAGCGGGAGGGTGTTCTCGCGGGCCCGCACGCGGAGTTGCACGTAGATCACCAGGCCGGAGAGGAGCGCGAAGACGGCGGCGACGGTGCCAAACTGGCCGAGTTGCCACGGGGTGAGGAGCACCCCGATCGTGACCGGGAAGGTCGATTGGAAGACCATCGCGCCGGCGACGTTCCCCAGCGCGATGACGTCCTTGCCGTCCCGCGTCCAGATGAGTGAATTCGCGGCTTCGGGGAGCTCGGTGGCGAGCGGCGCGAGGATCAGCGCGACGAGGAGCGTGTTGAAGTGCATCGCGTGCGAGAAGTCCTCCACGAAGTCGGCGAAGAAGCGCGCGCCGAGGAGGATCGCGCCGAACGACACGACGACCTGCCCGAGCACGAGCCAGAGCGGCGGGGTCGCGTCGCGAAGGCTGACGCCGAGCCGCCCGAGGAGCGAGACGAAGGTCAGCTGATCGAATGCCTCGCGCTCCTCCAGCTCCTCCTCGATGTCCGCGGCGCTTCGGCGAGGCGCCCGCAACACGAGGTAGAGGTAGAGGAAGTAGGCCGGAAGGAAGATCCAGCCGATGTAACCCTTCAGGAAGTGGAAGTCCGGCGGCAACACGGCCAGCCCCAGGGCGATCGAATAGAGCACGAGAAAGAACGACAGATCCCGAAGCGCATGCGGAGCGTCCACGTGCAGCGTGTCGCGCTTGCGTTTTTTCCGCAGCACGTACGCCGTGACGCCGATGAGGAGCATCACGAGCGTTCCGAGCATGAACGGGGCGCCCAGGATCGCGCCGACACCGATCTCGTCGGAATCCGGTGTGTTGGTGAAGAGGATGGCCACGACGGGAATGAGCGTCTCCGGGGTCGCCGTACCCACCGCGGCGAGGATGCTCCCGGTCGCGCCCTCGCTGATGCGCAGCTTGAGGCCGAGCCACTCAACGCCGTTCGTGAAGACCTCGGCGCCGACGAGGATCAGGACGAACGCGCCCACGATCAGCGCGATGTCGATGGGACTCATCGCGCCGGAACTCTAGGGGTGAGCGGCGGCGCTACCCGCGCCAGCCGTGGGCGAGACACCCCGCCGACGTGCGCGAATGGAGCGGACAAGCGGAATGAGCACGAGTACGATCGCGAGGACGAGGAGCACCGTCGAGAGCCCGCTGTTAAAGAAGTACAGCGGGCTTCCGTGACCGGCGATGAGCGCTTTGCGAAGCTCTCGTTCGGTCGAGTCGCCGAGGACCAGCGCGACCACGAGGGGCGCTAGCGGGTACTTCATCTTTCGTAACCAGTAACCGATCACTCCGAAGACGACGGTGATGAACACATCGAGCATGCTGTTGTTGAGCGAGTACGACCCGATGATCGAGATGACGACGATGAACGGCGTGATGATCGCGTACGGCACCCGCATGATCATCGCGAGAAGCGGCACCGCGAGCAGGCAGAGGACGAAGGTCAAAAGGTGCCCGAGGTAGATGCTCGCGATGAGGCCCCAAACGAAGTCGGGGTGCTGGATGAACAGGACCGGGCCTGGCTGGAGGCCCCAGATGAACAGGCCGGCCATGATCACGGCGGAGGTCGGCGACCCGGGGATGCCGAGCGTGATCATGGGGACGAGCGAAGCGACGCCGGCGGAGTCGGCAGCGGCCTGCGGCCCCATGATCCCGGAGATCTCGCCTTTACCGAAGTTCTCCTTGTTCTTCGAGTACTGCCGCGCGAGGCCGTAACCGAGGAACGACGCGGCCGTGGCGCCATGGCCGGGCAGCACGCCAAAGAAAAACCCGATGATCGCGTTCGAGAGCACCAGGCGCAGGCGCTTGCGGAGCTCGCGAACCGCTTCGAGGACGTCTCGTAGGCCCAGGCGCGCCGAGATGTTCTCGACGAATCCGATGCCCTGCTCCTCGGCGGAGGCCAGGATCTCGCCGATGCCGAAGAGGCCGATGGTCACCGGCACGAAGCTGATCCCGGAGAGAAGGGAGATCTGGCCGAAGTTGAGCCGTTGCTCGCCGGTGATGGTGTCGAACCCAATGGCCGCAAGGAGCAGGCCCAGAGCGAGCATGGCGAGGCTCTTCATCGGCGCCTCCGCCCCGAGACCGATGAGCGTGGCGAAGGACAATGCGAAGACCGCGAAGAGCTCAGCCGGTCCGAACTCGAGCGCCTTCAGCGCGATCGGTAGCGCGAAGAAGGTGAAGAGGATCGTGGATACGAGCGCTCCGAGGAACGACGAGACAAATGAGCTCGCTAGCGCGAGGCCCGGTTTGCCGAGGCGCTTCGCGAGCGGGAAGCCGTCGAAGAGCAGGACGACCGCCCACGGCTCGCCGGGGATGTTGAAGAGGATCGAGGTGATGACTCCGCCGAAGAGAGCGCCCCAGTAGATGCCGGCGAGGAAGATGATCGCAGTGGTCGCGTCGGACCCCGGCAGCGAGCCATGTGCGATGAAGACGGTGATCGGAAGGAGGATCGCGACGCCGCTCGTCCCGCCGAGCCCCGGAAGCACACCGATGACCAGACCGAGTACGACGGCGACGAAGAGCATCGCCATGTTGATCGGGTGAAGGGCGACCGCGAAGCCGCCTGCGAGCTGCCCGAAGACCTCCATCTAGAAAGGAAGAAGGCCGGAGGTGTAGAGGAAGCTCTTTGGCAGCGACACGCGGAAACCGATCTCGAACACGGCGAAGATCACGATCGGGAAAGCCACCGTGATCGCGGCAACCCACCAGATCTTGTAGCGGCCGATCCACCACGCAAACAGACCCATGTAGAGCGCCGTCGCCAGGTAAAAGCCAAACGGCGGCAGGATCCTATAGGTGAAGTCGGTCGTCCTGAAGCCGATCCCGCCGATGAGGAGCGCGTACACGAGCATCGGCACCGCGATCTTCAGCACGGCGAATAGGCTGCGTGATCCTTCGAACACACCTTCGATCGCCTGCGGCGTGGTGAGTGCGCGGTAGGCGACGATGAGCGAGGCGACGCCCATGATCGAAGCGGCCCAGAAGGGGTACCAGCGCGAGCCGACGTCACCCGGCGCGGTGCTTGCGGACGGATTGAACGCAGCACGCGAGTCGAACATGGCGACGGCGGCGATCAGCACGATCGCCGCCGCCGTCGCTACCTGGTACGGCCTCACGTGGCCGTTATGGGACCCACTTGAACTTCGTCGCGATGTCCTGATGGAGCTGCTGGTATTGCTGGATGAACTGGAGGAAGTCGGCTCCGGACTTGAAGTCGGGCTGGAGCGCGTTGTCGCTCATGAACTTCTTCCACTCGTCGGTGTCGTACACCTTCTTGAACACATCGACCCAGAACTGCTGCTGTCCCGCGGAGAGTCCGGGAGGCGCCATGATCGCGCGCATGATGAAGTAGTCGTCGATCGCGATGCCCTGCGATTTGCAGGTGGCAAGGCTCACGTAGACGGCGGTCGTGGGGCTGGCAGGCATGAACGCGCAGAGCGGCCGAAGCTTCTTGGCCTGGTACAGCTGGAGTCCCTCGCTCGGGTTGTTGACGGTGGCCATGACACCGCCCTGATGTCCGGCGAGGGCCGCGGCGACTGTTGCGCCCGAAGTCTGGGGGACATACGTGAAGGGCTTCGTCTTCATCGTGTCCTCGATGCGTCGGAAGAGTGCCTCGTCCTCCTGTTTTGTGCCGGTGCCGGCGACGGTCACCGAGTCCTTCTGGGCCGCGGCGATGAAGTCCTGCGCGGTCTTCCACGGGCTGTCGTCATTGACCCAGAGGAAGAAGGGGTCCAGAGCGAGATTGGCGACCGGGGTGAAGTCCGTCGCCTTGAACGAAAGCTTCTGCGTGATGATGGTCGTGAAGAAGCTGTTGAGCGTGATCATCACGTAGTGCATGTCACCCGTCTTCTCGTACACGTACTGGAATGCGACCGCGCCGGAGCCGCCCTCCTTATTGAGCGGGGTCACCGGCTGCGGAGAGAACTTCTTGGTCTCGATGATGGTCGCCATCGCGCGCGCGTAGATGTCCGAGCCTCCGCCGGGCGCGGTGCTGATCACGAACTCAACCGGGTGGCTCGGCTGGATCACGGCTAACGTCGCGGATGCCGACGGAGCAGTTGACGGGGTCGGCGATGAGGGAGCGTTGGCCGTGGCGCACGCGGACAGGGTGACGAGAGCGGCTGCAAGGATCGCCAGTGTCCGGATCACAGGCCTCGACATGACACGCACCTCCATGGAGCAGGTACGCACCGGGGTGTCTAAGGGGTCACACCGGCGGTCTGACCGCCAGTAATCCTGTCACAATGGCGGAAGCGGGTCGGCATGGGGCGTGCGGTCGGCCGGTCCAGAGCTCGTTCGGTCAAGCGGCCGAGCAAGGAGTGTGGGCATGGTGCAGGAGCTGACCAGACCGACGTCGCTGCGACGGGGCGCCGCCCCAGACACCGCATTTGCGTTCCTGGACGGTGAATTCATCCCCGTGCGTGACGCGAAGGTGAGCGTCATGACTCACGCCTTCAACTACGGGACGGGTGTCTTCGAGGGCATCCGAGCCTACTGGAACGGCGGCGACGAACAGCTCTACGGGCTCCACCTGAAAGAGCATTTCCTCCGGCTCCACCGCTCTTGCCGGATCATGCGGATCGCACTCCCGTACACCGCGGACGATCTCGTCGGCATCACGCTCGAGCTCCTGCGCAAGTGCAATTACCGCGAAGATGCGTACGTCCGGCCGATCGCGTACAAGTCGAGCCCGGTCATCGGCGTTCGGCTTCACGACCTCGAGGACAGCCTCACCGTCTTCGCGGTCCCCTTCGGGACATACATCGACATCGACCGCGGGATCTCGTGCAGTGTCTCCAGCTGGAGGCGCACCGATGACAACGCGATCCCCGCGCGCAGCAAGATCACCGGCGCGTACGTGAACGCGGCTCTCGCGAAGACCGAGGCGCAGGAGGCCGGGTTTGACGAGGCGATCGTGCTGACGCAGGACGGACACGTGAGCGAGGGCAGTGCCGAGAACCTCTTCCTCGTTCGGGACGGAACTCTCATCACCCCGCCGGCAACCGACAACATCCTCGAAGGGATCACTCGGGACTGCGTTCTGAAGATCGCCGCCGACAACGGGATCAGAACGGCCACCCGGCAGGTCGACCGGACCGAGCTCTACATCGCCGACGAGGTGTTCCTCTGCGGCACGGGCGCGCAAATCTCGCCCGTGACGAGCATCGATCACCGCGCGATCGGCAGAGGAGAGCGCGGACCGATCACGGCGAAGGTCAGCCAGATCTATTTCGATGCTGTTCGCGGCAAGGTCTCGCAGTACCGCAATTGGGTCACACCCGTTTACAAGCGATAGCGCGCTGCTAGGTGCGAACCACAAGAGGCAGACAGGCGTTGACTACAAATAAGAAGAAGAGCAAGAAGCCGAGCGCGCTCAGGCGCATCGCGCAGGCCATTGACGCCGCTGGACGTGACGCCGACGTTGCGCGCCGGCGTGCGAGCGATCCGGCGTTCAGACGCGGAGTGCGCGACGACCGCCGCAAGACGCTGTCCGAATTCACGACCGTGAAGCACGCACTCGCCGACCGCGAGCGCATCGAGAAGTCCAAGAAGAAGACTTAGCGGACTCGCGACCGCGAGCCTCGTTTGGCGCGTCGCGGGTCCTGTCCGCTCCGCGGTCAGGGGCCCCCGCCCCTGGGGTCGGGGTCGCGCACTCGCCTACCGGTCCGCTGCGATCGCGTGCGACCAGCCTCAGGGCGACGCGGCCGGTGAGCGGCTCGCGCGCAACCCGCTCCCCCGTGCCACCCGCGACGCGCGGTTTCTTAGCGCGCCAAGTCGGTTGCGAGCCCCCTGAAGTCGGTTCCCACTCGGACAACAATGTCTGCTCCGGTCGCCTCGCTGCTGGAAAGCGTATCGACGGGGAGGCCGCCGAGCTGCGCCGACAGTGCGTTTGCGGTGTAGCGCTTCGTATTGTTGCGCACGAGCACGGCCGAGCGGCCAACAGCGCCGTCGCTGACGTTGGAGACCGTGAACGCCCGCTCGGTCAAACGATCGGCGACGCTTTGTGCCAGGCCGTTTCGGGCTCCCGCGCTTCGCACCTCTACCGACGCACCCTCTGATTTCACTTGCGGGTCATAGAAGAGGGCGGCGGCGAAGTCCCGGATTTTGGCCCGGTCGGGGATCAGGATGAAGCCGTTGTCTCCGCTCGAGGCCTGCAGTTCGCAATGGGGGTAGGCCCCACCGCACGGGTAGAGAACCTCGCTTCGGATCGCTGAGCCATCGATGCCAGAGCCGAATTGTGCGAGCGGGATGATGTTCGCGGGATCGAAGTTCGTCTCGACCGTGCTGCCAACGCGATCGACGAGCGCTGGGAGGCTCCGGAGGAAGTCGCCCTCGGCGAGTCGCGTGCGCAGGGCCGAGAGGACGAGCTGCTGGCGCTGCGCGCGGCTGTAGTCGTTCGTGTCGTGTCGCGACCGCGCGAAGTGCAGCGCCGCCGAACCGTCCATGAGCTGCGGACCCGCCGTGATGTCGAGGCGCTCGACCCCGTAGTCCGGAGTGGGGTACGCCTCGTCGCGGACGGGGCGCTTCACGTCGATCACCACACCGCCCACGGTGTCGACGATCTTGGTGAAGGAATCGAAATCGACGAGGGCGTACGCGGTGAGCCGGATGCCGAGCAGATCCTCGACGACCCGTCGGGTGAGGTCGTAGCCGCCGAAGGCATAGGCGGCGTTGATCTTGTCGGTGAAGACGCCGGGGCGATCTATGTACACGTCGCGCGGGATCGAGAGCATCGCCGCCGTCTTGTTCACAGGGTCAAGGCTCAAGACGATCATCGTGTCGGTGTTCTGAGTCTGCGATGAGTCGCCGCGAGAGTCGATCCCGAGCAGCAGAACATTGAGTCGCTCCGTTCCGGTCCATTCGGGAAGCGACGGGACCTGTCCCGGCGCTGCGCCGACGAGCGGTGGGTTGGCGAGCGGCGCGAATATCTTCGATGCGAGTCCGGCCCAGGGCGCGGATCCGCGATATGCCGTCGTGTAGAAGCCGACGAGCGAGATGCAGACCAGGCCGAGCACCACGTAGTCGATGACGTGCCGGCCGCGAAAGGGGCCCTTCCCGCGCGGCTTTCCGGCGAACGCGTCGGCCACGACGAGGAGGTGGTACGTGAAGAACCCACCCGCGGCGAGGAACGTCACCTCCGCGGCGTTGCGAAGGACGAAGCTCGTTAGCGGATCGGCGATCGCGACGAACGCGCCCGTGAGTAACACCGTGAAGATGGGAAGAAGGAGCATCAGGATGCCGCGAACCCATCGTCCGTGGTACATCTGGCCGAGGCCGGGCAGGAGCAACGACAGGATCGCGGCGAATCCCGGAGAGCCCCTCACGGACGGTGCCGAAAGCGAGCGGACAGGCGGAAACGCGGCCGACGCTGCTCCCCGATTCGACACCGAACCTCTAGCGTACGAGACTCGGCGTCCCGAAGATGGAGCGCCCGCTTCCGGCCGACTCCGCGACGCTGCGCGGCGCTCGCGCCGTGGGAATCGTCTGCGCCACCCTTTTCGTCCTCCCGGTGGTGCTGTCAATCGCGTTCCCCTCGGCGTTCCTCTTCCCGCCCTACAACCGGATCTACGAACGGATGATCGCGGCCGTCCTGCTGGCGTTCGGCCTGGGCCTCCTGCTCGCGCTTCGGGATCCAGTCCGTAACGCGGGCGTTTTCGCGGTCGTCGGACTCGCGACCGGACTTCTCGGAGGTGCGGTCGTCTACGCGCTCGTGGTCGACCGCGCGGACCCGCTCCACTGGGTCGCCCAGGTCCCGATCCTCGCCGCCATCACGGCGACCCTCGTGGTGACATACACGCGTCTCCGTCGCCCCAACCCGATCGTGGTCCGCATCGTCGTCGCGGCCGTGGTCCTCCTGCCGTTCGCGTTTTTCCTTCACGACCTCGCGTACGCCGCATTCGTCGCGAACCGATAGCGTTCTGGTCATGACGCCGATCGTGCAAGTCGCTGACCTGCGGAAGCGCTATGGGGAGATCGAGGCCGTCCGCGGGATCAGCTTCTTCGTCGAACCCGGAGAGGTCTTCGGCCTCCTCGGTCCGAACGGAGCAGGGAAGACGACCACCGTCGAGATCCTCGAAGGACTTCGAAAAGCTGATGGCGGTTCCGCGACCGTCGCCGGCGTGGACGTGTTCGCCGATCCCTCCGGGGTGAAGCGCCGCATCGGCGTCCAACTCCAAGCGAGCGCGTTCCCTGACAACCTGACCGCGCGCGAGACGGTCCGGTTCTTCGCGGCGTGCTATGACCTCGACGTTGACGAGCTGGCGCTCCTACGTCTGGTGGAGCTCGATGAGCGCGCCGGACAGCCGCAGGCGAAGCTCTCGGGCGGCCAGCGACAACGGCTCTCGATCGCGACGGCCCTCGTGAACCAGCCCCAGGTCCTCTTCCTCGACGAGCCGACCACCGGGCTCGACCCGCAGGCGCGACACAACCTCTGGGCCCTGATCCGGAGCATCCAGGCCCGCGGTACCACGGTCTTCCTCACGACCCACTACCTCGATGAGGCCGAGATCCTGTGCGACCGGGTCGCGATCATGGATCAGGGAAACATCGTCGCGCTCGATCCGCCGCGAAAGCTCATTGACGATCTCTTGGCGCGCGGGTTCACCAAGCCGGTCCTGCAGCAGAAGGCGAACCTCGAGGATGTCTTCCTCGCCCTCACGGGCCACGAGCTGCGCGAAGGGTGAGACAGACCCGTCGCCTCTTCGCGCTGCTTCTGCGCGCGTACCTTCGCGATCGCACGGCGCTCTTCTTCAGCCTCGTCGTTCCCCTGATGCTCATGGTGATCTTCGGCTACCTGAATCTCGGAGACTTCGGTCGGGTCGGTCTGGCGATCGACGATCAAGCGAAGAACCAATCGAGCGCGCAGTTCGTGCAGATCCTGAAGGGCATCGAGACGCTCCGGGTGAGTGAGCTTCCAGCGGATGAAGCCCTGAACATGGTCCGCCGGACCGAGCTCGACATGCTCGTCGTGATACCGCCAGACTTCGCGATCGCGCCGGCGCGACCCGGTCAAACGGTTCCGCAGATCGTCATCTACGGCGATGACGCCCGGCCGCAGCAGGTCGCCGTCGGCCGGCAGATCGTGGCGCAGGTCATCGATCGGCTCTCGTTCGCCGTGACGCAGACGGCGCCGGTCATCGCGGTGAAAGAAGAAACGATCCAGGGCGTGAGGCTCCGGTATGTCGACTTTCTGGTGCCCGGGATCCTCGGTATCAACATCATGCAGCTCGCCATTTTCTCGGTCGCCTTCGCGCTGGTGGCTGACAAGCAGAAAGGTGTCTTGCGCCGGATCATGGCGACGCCGGTACGCGTATCGAATCTGCTCGCCGCGCACGTGCTGACCCGACTCGTTATCGCCACCGGTCAGGTCGCCGTGCTGCTCCTTGTGGCGCTCGTGCTCTTCAACGTGACGATCGTGGGCGGGCTCGCGCCCCTTTTTGCCGTGGCGCTGCTGGGAACGATCCTCTTCCTCACGATCGGCTTCGCGCTGGCGGGCTGGGCCACGACCGAGAACCAGGTGCCGGCGATCGCGCAGCTCATCACGCTTCCTCAGTTCTTCTTTTCCGGCGTGTTCTTCTCCAAGAACGCGGCGCCGGAGCTGATCCGGCCGGCAACGAACTGGCTCCCGCTCACATTGCTCAACGACGCCCTTCGCGAGATCAGCGTGCAGGGCGCGACGCTATGGGACGTGCGGGTCCAGATCCTCGGACTGCTCGTGTGGACGCTCGCTGGCTTCATCCTCGCGGTCCGCTTGTTCCGTTTCGAAAAGTTTTAGTTCCCTAGCGCGTCGTGCACCACCCGGTGGACGATCGCGCGGAAGTGTCCCCAGTCGGCCCAGTCGCCGCCGATGTCCTCGGAATGGGCGGACGCGATCGTGTCGAGCCGCTCGGCGACTTCGTTCAGAGCGG
Organism: Chloroflexota bacterium; assembly: GCA_005889295.1. GTDB lineage: Bacteria > Chloroflexota > Limnocylindria > P2-11E > P2-11E > 3-1-20CM-2-70-9. The sequence goes on from VBEY01000239.1 coordinate 11,081, forward strand.
AGGGCTCGATCTCGATCCAGCTCTCGATCTGCTCCGCTTCGTCACTCGTCTTGAAAGTCCCGCCGACCTCGGTGAGGAGAAAGGCGAACGAGTGGAAGAGTGGGGGACCGTCCGGATCGGCCACGTCCCGGTAGGTGATCCACGCCAGGAAGCGCTCGATCCGTGTCTCGAGTCCGGTCTCTTCGGTCGTCTCGCGGCGTAAAGCGTCGAGGATGCGCTCGCCGCGGTGGATGCCGCCTGTCGGCAGGCGGTGGGCGCCTCGCGGATAGAAGGTCTTTATGCAGAGGGGCACCCTCCCGCTCCGACGTCGCACCACCATGCAGACCTCGGCGAATCGGTCAGGGTTCTGGACGGGATCGAAGAACGGCCGAATCGCGACGTCCATGCGGCGCGGCTCGCCAAAGCGGGCCGCGATCTGGACGATCTCCGCTTCGAGCTCCGCCAATCACTCGCGATCGTACTTGCGCAGCACGTCCTCGAGCCCTTCACGCAGCAGCACGGCTTCCTTGGTCTTCTTCCGTTCGGCCAATGCCTTGAGGCGTGCGAGCTGCGCCGCGCTGTAGTAGGAGGACTTTAGGACCATATCGTCGCCGGGCGTCAGGCCGACCGTGTCGCCCCCCTGCTCTTTGGCGGCGTACAGCGCAAGATCCGCCTTGCGCATCAGGTCCTCGGGACCCTTCGCATCGCGCGGAATATTCGCGACGCCCACGCTCACGGTGCAACGCTGACCGCGGATGAGGACCTTCGCGATCGCGGCATCAAGATCGCGGCGGAGTCCGTCCGCGCGGAGGAAGGCCACCTCGACCGTGACACTCGGAGCGAGGACCGCGAACTCGTCGCCGCCGATGCGACCGAACGTCCACCGTTCGCGCTTTGCTGCCTTCGACAGCTCGACTGTAACGGCACCGATCGCGCGATCGCCGGCCTCGCGACCGTGTGTGGTGTTGAGCTCGTGCAGGTTGTCGAGGTCGAGCAGCAAAAGCGTGATCTGACTCTCCGCGCGTCCGTGTGACTCCTTCCAGACCATGTTTAGCGCGGCACCGAACGCCGGGCCGGTGAGGCATCCATCCTTGTCGAGCCGTATCCGAACGCTCTTGTCCTGCACTGCCCTGGCCATAACACCTCCAGCCGCGTAACGCCACATATATATATCTCAGACATAAGTACGTCAATAACCTGCGGCTCCTTCGGTGCCGCACCGACACGATCCGAGCAAGATCCGATCGCGAGCCGGATGGAAAAGGCCTAGCCGAGACGCACGACCGGTTCGCGGAACTCCTTGTCGTCAGTGATGTCGTGCTCGGATGCCCCAGGCGCGAGGCAGCTAGCGGGCCGCCTTCCGGTTGGCGCGAAGCTCGATGACGCTCGTGCCCGGATGCTTCTCGAAATCGCGCGCACCTCGTACACTCGTCGCACAAGCGTGTAAGGGGCCATCCACCCCGAGCTGCCGGAAGAAGACGAGTAGAACCGGCCGGACCGCGCACCGTTACCGGCGCAGCGAGTGGACGCAGGCCGCGTCAACTCGGGTGGTACCACGGCGTGCGGCCGTCCCGAGAAGTCGGGACGGCTTTTTGTTTGTGCGAGGAGATCGAGCATGGCGAAGGCGAGCGAAAGAGCGCGATTCCGGCCGGTCGGCGGGAAGCTCGACCTGGCCGAGGTCGACCACCGCGTCCTCGATCTCTGGGAGCGCGAGGACACCTTCAACCTGCTCCGAAAGAAGAACGCCGGCGGGCCACGCTTCTCGTTCATTGACGGACCGATCACGGCGAACGTCGAGGGGATGGGGATCCATCACGCCTGGGCGCGCACCTATAAAGACGTCTACCAGCGCTACAAGGCGATGCGCGGCTTCGATCAGCGTTACCAAAACGGCTTCGACTGCCAGGGTCTCTGGGTTGAGGTGCAGGTCGAGCGCGAGCTGAACCTCAACAGCAAACGCGATATCGAGACGTACGGCATCGCGAAGTTCTCCGACGCCTGCCGCGCGCGCGTGGATCGCTCCGCCGCGGCGATCACCAAGCACTCCATCCGCATGGGCCAGTGGATGGATTGGGCGAACTCGTACTTCACGTACACCGACCTGAACATCTCGCACATCTGGCACGTCCTGAAGCTCTGCCAGGAAAAGGGTTGGCTCTACAAGGGCCATCGCTCGATGCCCTGGTGCGCGCGATGCGGCACCGCCCTGTCCCAGCACGAGATGATCGACAGCTACCGCGAGATGACGCATTTGAGCGTCTACGTCCGGTTCCCGATCGAAGGACGGAAGAATGAGTCGTTCCTCGTTTGGACCACGACGCCGTGGACGCTTCCCGCGAACGTCGCGCTCGCCATCAATCCGGACATCGAGTACGTGCGTGTAGAAGTGGGCGACGAGGCATTCATCGTTGCCAAGGCGGCCGCCGAGCAAATCTTTGAGCGCGCGGTGATCAGGAACCAAACCGCAATAGAGGCCCGTTCCCTGCTGGGCCTTCGCTACACGGGCCCATTCGACGGGCTGCCAGCCTCGAGCGAAGGCGTCGTCGGCCACCGCGTCATCGAGTGGAAAGATGTCACGGCCGCAGAGGGGACCGGGCTCGTCCACATCGCTCCCGGCTGCGGTGCCGAGGACTTCGCGCTCTCGAAGACCGAGAAGCTGCCCGTTCTCGTGCCGATCGACGAGATGGCTCGTTTCGTGAAGGGTTATGACTGGCTCGAGGGCAAGGACGCGCGGGATGTCGCGCGCGAGATCGCCGACGACCTCGAGAAGCGAGGCCGTCTCTTCCGTGCTGCCGACTACACGCACCGGTATCCCGACTGCTGGCGGTGCCACGAAGAGATCGTCTTCCGCGTCGACGACGAGTGGTTCATCTCGATGGAGGAGCTCCGACCGAAGCTCATGGCCGCGGCCGAAAAGGTGACCTGGCTACCCCCCGCCGCGGGACGGCGGATGCAGAACTGGCTGCACAACATGGGCGATTGGAACATCAGCCGCAAGCGCTACTGGGGCCTCCCTCTTCCTTTCTATACGTGCGCGAACGGCCACTTCTTCGTCGTCGGGAGCGAGGAGGAGCTGCGGAAGCTCGCGAAGCGCGGCCTCGACAGGCTTCGCGAGCTGCACCGCCCGTGGATCGACGACGTCGTGGTCGGCTGCCCAACGTGCGGGGCGGATAGCAAGCGGGTGAAGGAGGTCGGTGACTGTTGGCTCGATGCCGGCATCGTCCCTTTCTCGACGCTCGACTGGCTGCACGACAAGGATTACTGGGCGCGGTGGTTCCCGGCCGACTACATCGTCGAGATGGTCGAGCAGGTCCGGTTGTGGTTCTACTCGCAGCTTTTCTTTTCCGTAGTACTCACTGGCGAGGCACCGTACAAGGTCTGCCAGTCATTCCAGCCAATGCTCGCGGCACCGGGCGAGGAGTTCCACAAGTCCGGCGGCAACATGGTCGATCTCTACGAAGCCTGCGAGCTCGTCGGCGCGGACGCGATCCGCTGGATCGTGGCGCGCGAGGACCTGCAGGAGATCATGTATTTCGGGTGGCCGCCGTTCGAGGATTTCAAGCGAAAGCTGCTCGTCCTCTGGAACACATATTCCTTCTTTGTCCGGTATGCGACCTTGGATCAATTCGACCCGTCCGAGAAGCAGGTCCCGATCGCGGAACGGCCACTCCTGGACCGCTGGGTGCTCTCGACGCTCGCCCGGCTCGTCGCGGAGTCGCGCGCATTGATGGACGCCTACGACGTGCGAGCCGTCGTCTTCAAGCTCGAGGCGTTCTGGGACGACCTCTCGACGTGGTATCTGCGCCGCAATCGTCCGCGCTTCTGGAAGGCCCGCTCGGAGCGTGACTCCCTCGCCGCGTACCAGACGCTGTACGAAGCGCTCACCACGCTGATCCGGCTGCTCGCTCCGGTGACGCCCTTCCTCGCCGAGGATATGTATCAGGGCGTGGTTCGTGAGGCGTCGCCGAGCGCCGAGGCGTCTGTCCACCTTACGGCGTACCCGGAGGAATGTCCCGAACGAGTCGATGAAGATCTCGAGCGGCGGATGCGGGCCGCGCGCCGCGTGGTCGAGCTGGGTCGAGCCGCTCGTTCCTCGGCGGGCGTGAAGACGCGGATGCCGCTGTCGAAGCTCATCGTCGTCTTCGACGCGAACGACCGCGACCGTGGGGCGCTCGACACCGGCTCGGAGCTGGCCGACATCGTGAAGGACGAGCTCAACGTAAAAGCGATCGAGATCCGAGACGCCGCGGAAGGTCTCGTAAGGGAGACGGTGAAGCCGGACCTCAAGGTGCTCGGGCCGAAGCTCGGCAAGGACCTCCCACGAGTGCGACAGGCGCTCGCCGAGGGACGGTACGAGCGTCGTGATGGAACGATCAGGGTCGAGGGCTTCGAGCTGTCGGACACAGAGGTCCTCCTGTCACACGAGGGCGCGCCCGGCCATGCCGTTGGTCGCGACGCGGGTGCCATCGTCGCGCTCGAAACCAAGGTCACCCCGGAGCTCGAGCTCGAAGGGCTCGCTCGCGAGCTCGCGCATCACCTGAACAACCTCCGCAAGGAGGCGGGCCTCGAAATCTCCGACCGCATCGCGCTTCGCTATTCAGGTCCCATCTCGCGCGCGTTCGAGCGGTACGGCGACTTCATCGCGCAGGAAGCGCTCGCCACGAGCATCAAAGAGGGGCTCCACGACCGCGGCCACAAGTGGGAGGGCGAGCTGAACGGGGTGCCGGGCAAGCTCGAGCTGGAGAAAGCGTGAGCTAGCCGCCTTGCCGACGATCCGCATTGCCACCGAGATCGACGCCCCTCCGGAGCGATGCTTCGACCTCGCGCGCGATGTAAGTGCCCACATACGCTCGACGGCGCGCACTCAGGAGCGAGCGGTCGCCGGCGTCACCGAAGGAATGCTCAGTCTTGGGGACGAGGTCACGTGGGAAGCGCGGCACCTGGGAGTCCGCCAGCGCTTGACCGCGCGGATCACGCGTTTCGAACGGCCCGTCCTTTTCGAGGACGAGATGGTGCGCGGTGCGTTCGCCTCACTCCGTCATCTCCACGAGTTCCTGCCGCGCGAGGGCGGCACGACGATGGTCGATACCTTCACCTTCAAGAGTCCGTTGGGGGCGCTCGGTGCTCTGGTCGACCGCCTGTTTCTCGCAGGCTATCTGCGCCGGTTCCTCATCTCGCGGGCAGCGGAGCTCAAGCGGATGGCCGAGAGCCGCTAGATCCGAAGGAGCTGCTTCTTCTTGGCGGCGAACTCCTCATCGGTGAGAACGCCGCGGTCGTGGAGCTCCGAGAGCATCAAGAGGTCGTCGATGCTCGTGGAATGAGGAGCGCTGGGATGCACCGCCGGCTTGATCCGCCGGTCGACCCGTGCCTGCAGGGTGTTCTTGACGGGCGTGAAGACCGTCGCAAGGACGAAGAGCGTCATCACAATCGCGATATCGGAGCCCTGCCCGGTCATGGAGACGAACATCCGTTGGAAGAGCGCGACGCTGGCGGTGTAGACCCCGGCGAGGACGGCCGTCAGCAGCACGTAGACGACGGTCCGATTGATGATGAGATCGATGTCGTAGAGGCGATAGCGCAGGATCGCGATCCCGACAGCAGCTGGAATCGCGCTGACCGCGAGGACTGCGAAGACTTCGCTTGCGCCGGCGAGCGAAGGCACCAGGTCGGCGGCGGCCTGGACCAGGAACGCCGCGACGAGAAGCGCGCCGGCAAAGGCGAACCACTTGATCTGCTGGCGCTCCTCGCCGTCCGCGCGGCGGACTCGGTCGAGGAGTACCAGGCCGCCGACCACGACAAGAACCACCAGCAGGGGTTGAAGGATCGTGCCGATCGCGTCGAAGACAGCGGCGTACTGATCGAGGCCGACCGGGTTTCGTATCGACGCATATCCGACGGCGGCGAGAGTCTGTGGGGCCACCATCGTGATCGCCACGGCGAGAACGACGGACACGGCGGCGAAGTAGGCCGCTGGCCGCCACCGCGGAGATGGCAGGCGTCCATCCGGAAATAGGAGCGGAAGGAATAGGACGATCGCGGCGATGCCTGGCATCCCGACCCAGAAGCTGAACCACGCCATGGCCTGCCCGAAAGGCAGCGTTCCTGGCGCGACGACCAGGGCTTGGATCGCGTATTGAGCCGCGAAGGACGAGAACCCGAGGCTGACGGCGGCCCCGCAGAACATCCAGCCGATCGGGTGGGCGTGATGCGTGCTGACGATGAGCGCACCGATCACCGCGTATCCGAGGATCGCCAACGCGAACCAGATATCGAGCAGGGTTGCTCGTCCGACGAAGCGCACTTCGAGTGCGATGCTCGTGGCGGCGAGGACCACGTAGAGGACTACGCTCGACCACGCCAGCCAACGAGCGCGTGAACCCGACGTTAGGACTCCGACCATCGCTCCGGACGCCGCCGTCATACCCAAGAGCGTACGCGTGCCCTACTAGAGGAGGGCGCTCCGGAGCGCCGAGTAGATCAGTCGGGGAGCGCGCCGACGCCCGGGACCGGTCAGGGCCGTCCGCCACGTCGGATAGGAAAGGAGTGCGTGCGCGAGCGCGATGGCGTCGCTTGGTCGGATCCGGAGCCCGCCGTGCCGCGCGAGGTCATTGATCGTTCGTGTGATGATCGCGAGCCGTACGCCGTCGAGCTCGCGAAGGAGCGCCGCGATCTCGCGGGGCAGCGCTCCGTCAACGAGTGTCTCGAGCAGGACGGACTCGGCGCGGTACTCGCGCTCGTGCATGGCGATGAGCTCGCCGAGGACCGCATCCGCGCTCTCACCTCGCGGGCGCCATCGCTCGATACGGCCGATCAACCCTTTCGCACGTCCTCGCAGCGCCGACTCGACGAGCCGTTCCTTCGTAGGGGCGTGCAGGTAAACGGTTCGGGAAGCGACGTGAGCGCGTCGTGCCACTTCAGTGATCCGAAGGTCCGCATACCCGCGGCGGGCGACCTCGCGCAGCGCGGCCGACTCGATGGCGGTCGATGTTCGCGCCGTTCGGCGTGCACGCTCGCGTTGGACGTACCTTCGATTCGCTACAGGTCGAGTGTATCGGAATATCGAGAGCTCTCGACCCGATGCGCTATCGTTGCATCACACGTGGGAGATCTCGCCTTCGTTTTCCCTGGGCAAGGCTCGCAGATCGTCGGCATGGGCCGCGCGGTCTACGAGCAGTCGGCGCGCGCCCGCGAGATCTTCGAGGAAGCCGACCGGACGGTCGGATACGAGCTGTCGAAGATCTGCTTCGACGGACCTTCGGGCGACCTCGACAGCACGACGGTGGCCCAGCCCGCAATCCTAACGACGAGCGTTGCCATCCTCGAAGCCTTCATCGAGTCGGTGAACGTAAAGCTCGGCCGACGCTCGAGCGACGGCGTCGAACCGCGTGGCGTCGCCGCGCTTCCGGCGTCGCTTCGTCCGCGCTTTGTGGCAGGGCACTCGCTCGGAGAATTCACGGCGCTTGTCGCGGCCGGTGTACTGACGTTCCAGGACGCGCTCCGCCTCGTGGCCGAGCGTGGTCGCCTCGCGGCATCACGGGGGGCGAAGGGGGCGATGGCCGCGATCGTCGGCCTGCCAGCGGAAGAGGTCGACCGCGTGATCAAGGACACACTGCCGCTCGGGAGCGCGGTGGTCGCGAACGACAACGGGCCCGCGCAGGTCACCATCGCCGGCGACAGCGAGAGCGTCGCAAAGGTGAGCGAAGCGTTGACCAAACACGGCGCCCGGAAGGTCGTGCCGCTGCGCATCTCCGCGCCGTTCCATTTCCCGGACATGGGACGGATCGGCCCGGACCTCGCCGCCTTCATGCACACGCTTCACTTCCATGAGCCTGTCGTCCCCGTCGTCGCCAACGTCAGCGCGATACCGCACCCGTCGGCGTCGGCCATCCCGGAGGCCCTCGTTCGGCACCTTTCGAACAGGGTCGAGTGGCTGCGGTCGGTGCGATACATGGCCGAGCGCGGCGCGTCTACGTTCGTCGAGATCGGCGCGGGCCAGGTCGTGAACGGCCTCGTAAAGCGCATCGCCGACGTGAAGCTGCTCAACGTGTCGGATCCCCTGTCCATCAAGGGAGCGCTGTTGACCCTGCGGGAACGCGCCGCCGCGTCGCGGTGACGCGCCGCGTCGTCGTCACGGGCCTCGGGGCCGTGACGCCGCTGGGCCTGGACGTACCGAGCACCTGGGACGCGCTCGTCCATGGACGGAGCGGCATCGGCCGCATCACACGATTCGACCCTTCGCCGTACGAAACCCAGATCGCCGGGGAGGTCAAGGGGTTCGACCCCGCGAAGTACATGGATCGCAAAGAGATCCGGCGCACCGACCGCTTCACCCAATACGCCGTCGGCGCGGCGGCGCAGGCCCTCGCCGACGCGGGTCTGAAAGGCGGCGGCCCGGACCGCGATCGCATCGGGGTCGCGATCGCCACGGGGGTCGGCGGCATCGAGACGCTCATCGACCAGGTGCTCCTGATGAAGGAGCGCGGACCGTCGCGCCTCTCGCCGTTCCTCGTGCCGATGCTGATGGCGAACGCCGGATCGGCCCAGATTTCGATGCAGTTCGACGTACGCGGCCCGAGCCTCACCCACGTCTCGGCGTGCGCGTCGAGCGCGCACTCGATCGGCGAGTGTGCCGAGCTCATTCGCCGCGGTCAGGCCGAGGTCATGGTGAGCGGCGGGGCTGAGGCCGCCGTGCTGCCGCTCCCGATCGGCGCCTTCGCGACGATGCACGCGATGAGCCGCCGGAACGACGCGCCCCAGAAAGCGTCGCGGCCGTTCGACAAGGATCGCGATGGATTCGTCCTTTCGGAGGGGGCAGCCGTCCTCGTTATCGAAGAGCGCGAACGCGCCCTCGCACGCGGCGCGAAGATCTATGGCGAGCTCGTCGGCTACGGCGCCACGGCCGATGCGTACCACATCACCTCGCCGTCGCCGGAGGGCGAGGGCAACGCGCGCGCGATGCGGATGGCGCTCGACCAGGCCGGCATGAAACCGTCGGACATCGAGTACATCAACGCCCACGGCACGTCGACGCAGCCGAACGACCGGGAGGAGACCGCTGCGATCAAGCACGTCTTCGGTGACCACGCGTACAAGCTCATGGTGTCGTCGACGAAGTCGATGACCGGTCATCTCCTCGGGGCCGCGGGCGCGCTCGAAGCCATGGCCTGCGTGCTCGCGATGCGCGACGGGTGCGTCCCCCCCACGATCAACTACGAAACGCCTGACCCGGCGCTGGATCTCGATTACGTACCCAACGAGGCTCGCGCCCGGCCGATCAAGACCGCGCTCTCCAACTCGATGGGCTTCGGCGGCCACAACGCCTCGCTGATTTTCCGCGCCGCCTAGCCGCTGGCACCGCTGGTGCACGCTCATCGCCTATGAAGAAACCGCCCGAGCGACCCCCAGAGGAGTGGAAGAGCGCCGCCGAGCCGATGACCGACTCGCAGGCGTCATTCCTTAAGCGTCTGTCCGCCGATGCGGGCCAGGAGTTCGACCCGAGCCTGAGCAAGGCGGCCGCCTCGCGCCGTATCGACGAGCTTTTGAGTCGCGGCAAGGGTGGCGGGTCCGCGCCCTCAACCCCGAGCCGGCGCCCGCGGAAAGCGGCGGCGTCTCGGCCGGCGAAGGCGCGTTCCGACGGGATGAGCGACGCGCAGTCGGCCTACCTGCAGGAGCTCGCCGAGGAGGAAGGCGGCGATTTCGACCCGGACCTCACAAAGGAGGAAGGGGCGCGGCGCATTGGGGAGCTTCTGGTCAAGCAGATGGCGCGCCGGTCTCCAACGGAGCCGCCCTTCTAGACCGCGTCCTGTTAGTTTCGGCGCGCATGGGCCTCGAGGGGCGAACCGCCCTCATCACCGGCGCGGGCCGCGGGATCGGGCGCGCCACGGCCATCCGCCTCGCCCGTGACGGCGCGCGTATAGCGATGAACTTCAAAGGAAACGCGGAGGCCGCCGAGGAGGCGAAACGCCTCGTCGAGAAGGGCGGCGGTCAGGCGACACTGATCCAGGGCGACGTGTCCGTTGACGCTCAGGCCGAGAACGTCGTGAAAGGAGCGCTCGCGTTCGGCGAAGGCCGGCTAGACATCCTGGTCAACAACGCGGGCATCACCCGTGACAACCTGCTCGTCCGAATGAGCCCCGAGGACTGGGACGCGGTCCTGGACCTGAACCTCCGAGCCGCGTTCCTCGTTACCAAAGCCGCGATGCGCCCGATGATGAAGCAGCGCTCGGGGCGCATCGTGAACGTCTCTTCGGTCGCCGGCGTGGCTGGGAACGCGGGCCAGGCGAACTACGCCTCGGCCAAGGCCGGCCTCATTGGATTCACGAAGACCGTGGCGCGAGAGATGGCCGTCCGCAACATCACCTGCAACGCCGTGGCGCCCGGGTTCGTGCCGACCGATCTCACCAACGCGCTGATCAAGCAGATGGAAGACACGATCCTCAAGCAGATCCCTCTCGGCCGCTTCGGCACAGTCGAGGATGTCGCGAATGCCATCGCGTTCCTGGTGTCGGACGAGGCGAGCTATATCACCGGTCAGGTGCTGGTCGTCGACGGCGGGATGGTGACGGCCTAAGCGTGCGGCCCTCGCGGTTCCTTCTCGTTGTGGGCGTTGCCGCCCTGGTCTTCGCGCTCGACCGGCTGACGAAGGCCTGGGTCAGCGAGAACATTCCCCTCGGCACAGCACGCCCGATCGTTGGCGATTACGTGCGGATCGTCCACGCGCAGAACACCGGTGCCGCGTTCGGCCTGCTTCCTGAGCGAACGACCCTTCTGTCAGTGTTGTCGGTCGTCGCGGTGCTGGCGATCGTCTACTACTACCGTCAAATCGCGAGCACGTCCTGGCTCGTGTCGGCGACGCTCGGCATGCAGCTCGGCGGCGCCTTTGGAAACCTCCTCGACCGCATCACCCAGGGCTACGTCGTCGACTTCGTCGACGTTGGGGTCGGCGAGATCCGGTTCTGGGCGTTCAATGTCGCGGACTCGTCGATCGTCGTAGGGATCATCCTCGTCACCGCGGCGCTTTGGTACGAGGAGCACCGCACAGCAACACCGAAGCCGGCCTAGTGGGGGAGCGGATCACTCTCCGCGTGGATGAAGGCGGGCAGCGCGTCGATCGCTTTCTCGCGGCGCACAGCCTCCTGTCGCGCAGCGCCATCGCCCGGCTCGCTCGCGACGGCCATGTGCTGGTCAACGGAGCCGCGGTGGAGCCGGCTTACAAAGTTCGGCTCGGCCAGGAGCTCGTCGTCGACGTCCCGGATGCGGAGCCCGCCCTATCGCTCGCCCCGGAGAACATCCCGATCGACGTCCTCTACGAGGACGAGGACGTGATCGTCGTGAACAAGCCGGCGGGCCTCGTCGTCCATCCCGCGTACGGCCACGCCACGGGCACACTGGTGAATGCGGTCGTCGGACGCATCACGGCCGAGACCGGCCGCGCCGCATCGCGACCAGGGATCGTGCACCGCCTCGACAAGGACACCAGCGGCGTGCTCGTCGTCGCGAAGAACGACACCGCACACCTCGCTCTCGCCCGCCAGATCCAGGCTCAGAAGTTCGGCAAGGAGTACCTCGCCCTGGTGTGGGGCGATCCCGGTTCCACTCCCGCCATCGTCGAGGCTCCCCTGCTCCGCGACCCGGACGATCGCCGCCGGATGGTCGTGCGAGCCGGGGGTCGAGAGGCAACGACGCGCTTCGAGCGTATCGCGGCGTGGGCGTCCGGGGCCGAGCGGCGGGCGCTCCTCCATGTCCGACCGCTGACCGGGCGAACCCACCAGATTCGGGCGCACCTCGCCTACGCGCGACTCCCTATCGTTGGCGATCCGGTGTATGGAAAGCGCGGCGAGCAAAGCGGTCTGGAACGCCAGTTTCTCCATGCATGGCGCCTCACCGTCCGTTTGCCGCATGCCGGCGAGCGCACCTTCACCGCCCCGCTCGCTCCAGAGCTCGCCGATTACCTGCGCGGGCTCGGCGCGCCGGTCACAGCCACGCCGGTCCTGGAGGAGGTTCGCTGAGCGTCGACGGCCGCGGCCTCCTCGTGATCATCTCCGCGCCGTCGGGCGCCGGGAAGGACACGGTGATCCACCGGCTGGTCAAGGAGCTCGACGATGCGGTCGTCTACGTGACCGCGACGAGTCGCAAGCCGCGTCGCAACGAACACCACGGGGTCGACTACTACTTCTACGAGCCCGAGAAGTTCCGCGCCGAGATCGAGGCGGGGAACTTCCTCGAATGGTCGATGGTGCATGGCGACTTCAAGGGAGTGCGCAAGGACGCGCTCGCCGACACGCTGCGCGATCACCGGATCGTCATCGTCAAGCCGGAGCCGCAGGGAATGCGGAAGATCAAAGCGAAGCTGCCTGAGGCGCTGACCATCTTCATCATGCCCCCGTCGCTGGAATCGCTACGGAGACGGCTCGTGGATCGCGGGACCGAGAGCGACGAGCAGCGCGATCTGCGGATGCGGAACGCCGAGATCGAGATGGCCGCGGCGCCTGAATACGACTATGTCGTCGTGAACGACGACGGCAAGATCGACGAGACCGTGAAGGAGATCGCGGAAATCGTGCGGAAGGAGATGAAGAAACCGCGGCATTACGACCTGTGACGGCCAGGACCGCGGAGGTCGCCGTCTTCGCGGGCGTGCGCGGGCCTGCGCGCACGTTCAGCTACCTCGTCCCCGAAGGCCTCGACATTCTGCCGGGCCACCTGGTTCGCGTCGGCCTCGGCCAGCGTGCCGTTCCGGGTGTCGTGGTCTCGCTCGACGGGGCGGCGGCCGACCGTGAGCTCCGACCCGTCGACGCGCTCGTACATCCGGTTCCGCTCCTTCGATCCCACCAGCTCGCCCTGGCGAGCTGGATCGCCCGGCGTTACCGCTGCGGCCTCGCCGACGCGGTGCGCGCGATGGTCCCACCGGCGCTCGCTTCTCGGGCACGGTCGCCTCGCCTCGCCGCGGCGCGCGGCGAGCGGACCGAAGCGGTGTTCGCGCTCGAGACCGCGGGGCGGGACGCGCTCGCGGGATCGGTGCGGGTGGGCGCGCGCCAGCTCGCGACCCTCCGCGCACTCGCTGCCGGGGCGGTGACGGCGCGCGATCTCTCCGAAGCCGGAGGGTCCGCCGTGGCTGCGCGGGCCCTTGCGCGACGTGGCCTCGTGCTTGCCGGTTCGCGGTCGGTCCGACGGATACCCGCGGAATTCGCGCTCGCCGACGATGACCGCGCCCGCGATCTTCCGGCGACCGGGCCGCAGGCGGTCGCTATCGGTTCCCTTACTGGCGCGCTGGGCTCGGGTCGCGGCTTCCTGCTGCACGGCGTGACCGCCAGCGGCAAGACCGAGGTCTACCTGCGCGCGGCCGCGGCCGTGCTTGCGCGCGGTGACGGCGTCATCGTCCTCGTACCGGAGATCATCCTGACAGCGCAGGTCGTCTCGCGGTTCATCGCGCGCTTCGGCGACCGCGTCGCGCTCCTGCACAGCGCCCTCTCGGCCGGCGAGCGCTTCGACGAGTGGCGGCGCGTCCTCGATGGAGTCGCCGACGTCGTCGTGGGCTCGCGCTCGGCCTTGTTTGCCCCACTTGAGCGCGTCGGCCTCGTCGTGGTCGATGAAGAGCAGGAGCCTTCCTATAAACAGGAGAGCGATCCGCGATATCACGCGGTCGAAGCCGCGCTCGAGCTCGGACGCATCACGGGCGCGGTTGTCGTGCTGGGAAGCGCCACACCGCGCGTCGTCACATACGAGGCCGCGCGAAAAGGCGAGATCACCTCCCTCGCGCTGCCGGAGCGCGTCGGCGAGCTGCCGCTGCCTCCCACGACCGTCGTCGACCTACGTCTCGAGCTCCGGACCGGCAATCGCGGCACGCTGTCGCAGGCCTTGCGCGAGGCGCTGCAGCGCACGGTCGCCGCGGGCGAGCAGGCCATCCTCTATTTGAACCGCCGCGGATTCGCGACCGTCGTGCTCTGCCGCGACTGCGGATACGTCGCGAAATGCCCGGCCTGCGAGATCCCATACGCGTACCACGTCGACGGCGCGCTCGTGTGCCACCGGTGCGGGCGCCGTGAGTCGCACGCACCGGAGCGATGTCCGGCCTGCGGAAGCGCGCGGATCAAGCATCTCGGGGTAGGAACCCAGCGAGTCGAGGAGGAGGTGCGAGCCGCCGTTCCGCGCGCGAGGGTCATCCGCCTCGACCGCGACGCGATCCGCGCGAAGGGAGCGCACGCGGCGGCCTACGAACGCATGCGCTCGGGGGAAGCGCAGGTCATCGTCGGCACGCAGATGCTTGCGAAGGGTTTTGACCTGCCTGGAGTGACGCTGGTCGGTGTCGTCAACGCCGACACGATCCTCAATCTCCCGGACTTCACGGCGGCCGAGCGAACTTTTCAATTGCTCACGCAGGTGCTCGGCCGGTCCGGCCGCGGCGAGGCCGGCGGGCGCGGAATTCTGCAGACGTATCTACCGGAGCACTACGCGATCCGCGCGGCTGCCGCGCACGACTACGTCGCGTTCGCCGAGGCTGAGCTTGAAGGGCGCCGCCGGTTTGGCTACCCGCCGTTCGGACGGCTCGCCCTCCTATCGACGCAGGCGAAGAAGATCGAGACAGTCGAGAAACGGGCGCATGAGCTTGCGGGATGGCTTCGTGAGGCTGCCGGCGACGACGCGGAGGTGCTCGGCCCCGCGCCCGCGTTCGCCGCGAAACGCGCCGGGAGCTATCGCGCGCAGATCGTCCTTCGCGGCGATCCCGAACGGGTCCTCGATCGCGTCACCGTGAGCGACGAGTGGACGGTCGACGTGGACCCGGTGACACTTCTCGGGTGAGCCAGGACATCCCAGAGGGCGAGAAGAAACCGGCGCCGCCGCGGCTGCGCGTGACCAAGGGGACGCCCTGGCGCATCGACGCCGGGCGCCGTGCAAAGTGGTCCGCGCCCGAGTTCCTCTCGAGCAACGCGGTCGAGGTCAGGCAGATCGGCGACCCGGTGCTGCATGCGCCGGCAAAGAAGCCGCGCCTCGGCCGTCCCGAGCTCGAAGCGCTCGTCGCGCGCATGTTCGCGTCGATGGTGGTGGCGCACGGCATCGGCATCGCCGCGCCGCAGATCGGCGTGCCCCTGCGCGTCGTCATCATGGACGTCGACGAGGCAGGGATCGTCGCGGTCGAGCCGACGATCGAATGGACCAGCGATGAGAAGGAAGAGACGAGCGAGGGCTGTCTCTCGGTGAAGGGGATGTACGGGATGCTCGAGCGCCCGGTCACGGCGCGTTTGGTCGCGAATGACCTCACCGGAAAGCGCTTCACCGTCGTGGGCGACGAGTTTGGCGCGCAATGCATGCTGCACGAGACCGACCACCTGAACGGCATCCTGTATGTCGATCGGCTGCGATCGCGGGAGGATCTCCACACGGTCGAGCCAGAAGAGGAGGAACGGGTTTCCGCCTAGCACAGAGGGCACTCTTCCTCGGCACTCCTGAGTTCGCCGTTCGCTCGCTCGAGGCGCTCGACCGACTTCGCGAAAGCGGCGTACTCCAGATCGTCGGCGTGGTCACGCAACCCGATCGTCCCGCTTCGCGCGGCGTGGTGCGCGAGCCCGCGGTGAAAGTGGCGGCGCGCGCGATGGGCCTCTCGGTCCGGCAGCCGCCTCGCCTCGATGAGAAGGAGGTGGCCGCGATCCTGGCGCTGCGGCCCGAGCTCCTGGTCTGGTCTGCGTACGGGAACAAGATTCCGAAGACGCTGCTCGCAGCGGTTAGCGGCCGCGCCCTCAACGTGCACGCGTCGCTCCTTCCGCGGTGGCGTGGCGCAGCGCCGATCGCGCATGCGATCCTCGCCGGCGATACGGAGACCGGAGTGACGCTCATGGAGGGCACCGCCGAGCTCGACGCGGGCCCGATCCTGGCTCAGACGCGGACGAAGCTCGGCGACGAGACGAAAGGCGACCTCGAGCGGCGCCTCGCGGATCTCGGCGGCGAACTCCTCGAGCGCGAGATGCCGAATTACCTTGCGGGAAGGCTTGTCCGCCGGCCGCAGGACCCCAAAAAAGTGACGCTCGCGCCGAAGCTCGAGCCGCGCGAGGGTGAGCTCGATCTCGAGCGGCCCGCGGAAGAGCTCGTGCGCCGCGTCCGCGCGTACACGCCCGATCCAGGCGCGTTCGTGACGTTCCACGGTCAGCGGATCGCCCTGCTCCGGGCTTCGACCGCCGGTGGAGGCGGTGTCGAGCACGGGACGTTCCAGATCCGCGACGGGGTGCCATACATCGCCGCAGGCGCCGGATGGCTCCGGCTCGACGAGGTGAAACCGGCGGGCAAGCGCGCGATGGGCGGAGCCGAATGGGCGCGGGGGCTGCGCGACGTTCGACCCGACGAGCGCGTGCCGTCTTGAGGCTCGCCGCTACGCTCGATCGATGACCGAGAGCCGCCGAGCCATCAGTGAGCTCACCAAAGAGCAGCTCGTCGCGTGGCTTCGGAAGCACGGCGAGCCGTCGTATCGGGCTAAGCAGATCCGCCGGCACGCGACGCACGGGACCGAGCGGGGCTTCGAAGAGCTGACCGATCTCCCGAAGTCGCTGCGCGATGCGCTCGCTCGTTCATTTCGTTGGTCCTCGGTCGAGCCGGTGCGCGAGGAGGCAAGCGCGGACGGCGAAACGCGGAAGGCGCTTCTGGAGCTGCGCGACGGCCATCACATCGAGAGCGTGCTCATGCCGCACCACGGCGCCCGAAACGCGGTGTGCGTCTCGACGCAGGCCGGCTGCCCGATGGCCTGCGCGTTCTGCGCGACGGGAGAGATGGGACTCGTGCGAAATCTGACCGCGGGCGAGATCGTCGATCAGATCCGTCACTGGCAGAACGAGCTCGCCCAGCGCGGGGAGCGGGTCTCGCATGTCGTGTACATGGGGATGGGGGAGCCGTTCAACAACTACGACGCGACGCTCGCGTCCGTGCGCGCCCTGATCGACCCCGAGGCCTTCGGGATCAGCCCGCGACGCCTGACGATCTCCACGTGCGGGGTGGTGCCCGGTATCGACGCCCTCGGCGGAGAGGGCCTGCCGATCAATCTCGCGGTCTCGCTCCACGCGCCGGATGATCCAACCCGGGCGCGGATCATGCCGATCAATCGAAAGTGGGGCGTCGAGGACGTCCTCGCCGCGGCGGGGCGGTACGTGAAGCGGACGAACCGCCGAGTGACGTTCGAGTACGTCCTTCTCGCGGGCGTGAACGATGCGGTGGAAACCGCGCGCTCCCTCGCCGCCGCGATTACGCGGCACGGTCCGACCAAGGATGCGCACGTGAACCTCATCCCGTACAACCCAGGTGCCGGCGGCTTTCGGCGGCCCTCCGTCAAGCGCATGGAGACTTTCGCGGAGGTGCTACAGGAGCAGGGGATCGCCGCGACGCTGCGGATCAGCAAGGGCCAGGACATCGCTGCGGGGTGCGGTCAGCTCAAAGTCGCGGAGGGGAAAGCGGCCGTGACGGCGTAAGACAGCCGGGTCATGGGGTCGCGCGTGTGCGGCTGCCATCGGGGTCGGCCGCGAGAAAGTCCGAAGCCGCGCGCAGGCCGGGTACCGGAGAGAAGACGACCCACAGGATCGAGAGCGCCATGCCCGCCCATCCGATCGCGATCGCGCCGCGCACACCGATCTGCTCGGCGACGAACGCCGCGAGGAGGGCGCCCAGCGGGTAGCCGAGCCCATGCGCGACCACATCGAGCGTCGCGTTGACACGACCGAGGACGCGGTCCGAGACGACGCCCTGGATCAGCGACCGCTCGGCAACGCCCTCGATCGTCTGGAGGCCGTCGCCGAGGAGCTGCGGCAGGAACACCATGAGCGTCGCCAGCGCGACCGGCCCCTGGGCCAGCGGAGTGAGCACACCGAGTAGCGATGCGGCGATGGCCGTGCCAACGAGCGCGCGGCCGATGCCTGCCGTGTTCACGACGCGTGACGCGAACAGCGATCCGACGAGGGACCCGACGCCGCCCGCCGAAATGACGATGCCGAGCAACAGGGGACCAAGATGCAATTCGCGTAACAGGTAGATCGAATAGAGAACGCCGTAGAAAGCGCCGAAGACATGGGCGGGCACCGAGCGCGCGGCCAGGGGGAAGACGATCGCGTGACGGCGCACGATGCGCAGTCCCTCGACGATCTCGTGCACGATCCGCGTCGTCGTTTCGCGCGGGGGTCGCGGTGGCTCCGGGGCGCGAATCATCAGAAGCGTCAAGGCCGATACGACGAACGAGACCGCGTCGACAAGGATGGCGAAGGGGGCGCTCACGACCTGCACGAGCGCACCCGCGAAGCCGGGACCGCCGATCTCCGCGATCGATGAGCTCGTCGCGAGCCTGCTGTTGCCTTCGACGAGCCGATCGCGGCCGATCAGTGTTGGCACGTACGCGGGGTACGCGGCGTCGAAGAGCGCACCGAGGCACGCTTCGAGGAACATGACGACGTAGAGCTGCTCCATCCGCAGCGCGCCCACCGCGTACGCAACGGGGATCGACAGCAGCAGCAGAGCGCGGATGAGGTCATCCCAGATGAGCAGCGGTCGGCGCCGCAGCCGGTCGACCCAAGCGCCGGCGATGAGGCCGACCAGCAGTACTCCCGCGCTCGTCACGATGACGAGTACCGCCAACTCCCATGGGCCGGCGCCCAGGACCAGCAGCGCGACGAGCGGGACGGCTGTTCGGGTGACGACCGAACCCAGCTGGGACACGGTCTGACCGACCCACAGCCTGCGGAAATCCTCGTGTTGCCACAGTGATCGCGTCGACACGCCGGTGGGAGCGTACCGTCGCGACGGGGGGTCTTCTAGCGGCGAGCGCGCTCCCGTTTCTTCGCCATGCGTGCGTCCTTTGTCTGCGTCCTGCGGCAACGCGTGCAGACAAGGAGCTTGACGCCGTCGATGACGGCCGGGTGAAGGTTCGCGTCGAAGCGACGGTGCGTGTGCACCTTCGAGTGGCTCACGTTGTATCCGTAGGCGGCGGTCTTGCCGCAGATCGCGCAGGCGCGTGGCATCGCGGCGAACTCCTTCAAGGGGAACTGAACTCAAATGTTACAGTCGCGACCATCGTTAGGCAATTCGATGGCGCCGCGCTGCTGCGCGCGCTCGAGGCCGCGACAGCGCGACTTGAGGCGGGTGCGGAAGAGGTAAACGCGCTCAACGTCTACCCCGTTCCCGATGGTGACACCGGCACGAACATGCTGCACACGATGCGCGCGGCGGTGAAACGCGCGCGCGAGGCGGAACCGACGATCGAGAAGGTGAGCGCGGCCGCGGCATACGGCGCCCTGATGGGTGCGCGCGGCAACAGCGGCGTGATCCTTTCGCAGGTGATCCGGGGATTGAAGGAAGCGTTCGCCGGCAAGGAGACGGCCGATGTCGCCGAGGTCCGCCGGGCTGCCGAGCTCGCGCGGAAGTACGCCTACGAGGCGGTGAGCGCGCCTGCTCCCGGCACGATCCTGACCCTCACGGCGTCGTTCGAGAAGTCCGCCGCGGCGGATGCCGGAGACGTCGTGGAGATGTTCCAACGCATCGCCACCGATGCGCAGACCGCCGTAAAGCGCACGCGCGACGAGAATCCGACCAACCGCGCGGCCGGGGTCGTCGATGCGGGCGCGCGCGGACTCCAGCTCATCCTCGAGGGCGTGCTATCGAGCTTCACCGGCAAAGAGATTCCCCTCGACCGCATCGCGCCGGCGGACCGCCCGGCAGGGCAGCCGGCGGTCTCGGAGGCGCCGTCCTGGGAGGGCGCGTACGACGTGCAGTTTCTGGTCGAAAATCCGTCGCGCCCGGTCGCCGCTGTGCGTGAGGAGATGCTCAAGTTCGGCGCCGACTGCGTCCTCGTCGTCGGTGACGAGCAGCTCCTCAAAGTGCACGTCCACACGCTCGAGCCCGACCAGATCGTCCGCATCGGCCTCACCGCGGGACGTATCGCCGACGTGGTGGTCGAGGACCTGGACGCGATGACCGCCGAGCACGAGCGCGCCACCGGCATCGTCGTAGCTTCGGCGCCGCGGGCGCCGGCTGCCGCGGTCGGGGTGGTCGCCGTGGTCCCGGGTGAGGGCTTCGCCACTGTTGCGCGATCGCTCGGCGCGTCTCCTCTCCGTGGCGGTCCGACGATGAATCCCTCGACCGAAGAGCTCCTCGCCGCGATCACCGCCGCTAACGCGAAGATCGTCGTCGTTCTGCCGAACGACAAGAACGTGATCCTCGCCGCTCAGCAGGCCGCGAAGGTATCGAGCGTCACTGTCCACGTCGTGCCGACACGCAACGTCGCGCAGGGCATGGCCGCACTCGTCGCGTTCGACGCGGCGAAGGATCCCGCCGCGAACGCGAAGGTGATGGCCGAGGTCGCCGAGCGGGCACACGGGATCGAAGTCACCCGTGCGGTGCGCGACGCGACCATCGACGGCGAGCGCGTTCGGAAGGGTGAGGCCATGGCCCTCCTCGACGGGCGGGTCGTCGCGCATGGCCAGGACGAGGTGACGGTCCTCTGCGACGCGGCGAAGCGGTTGACCGATTCCGAGATCTTCACCCTGTACAGCGGTGCGGACGTCGACGACGCTCGGGTGCAGCACGCCGTGCAGCGCCTCCGCGCAGCCTGCCCGCGCGTTTCGGTGGAGGTCGCCCACGGCGGCCAGCCGCATTATCCGTTCATCGTCGCGGCGGAATAAATCTCGGGTCCCTCCCCCTGGGACCATCGGGGCATTGCGGATTTAGCGAATTAGCTAAATACTCGGCGCGTGCGCACCGCTGCCCGGGTTTTCCGGGCACTCGCCGACCCAACGAGGCGCCAGATCCTCGAGGAGCTCAAGAGCGAGGAGCTCGCGGCCGGCGAGATTGGCTCCCGCTTCGCGATATCCGCTCCGTCGATCTCGCGGCACCTTGCGATCCTGAAGGCGGCGGAGCTCGTCGACGAGCGGCGCGACGGGAACCGTATCCTCTACCGGCTCGAACCGGAGACTCTGATCGCGAGCCTCAACGGGTATCTGAGCGCCGTCTGCCCGACGCAGGTGCGACAGCGCCGCCGGATCGCGGCGAGGCGGTCATGAGGGTCGCCGTCACCGGCGGGACTGGCTTCGTCGGTCGTCACCTCGCCCGTGCGCTTCTCGCGGGTCGGCACGAGGTCGTCCTTGTCGCACGCGGTGTCGACACGCGCGACTCGTCCATCCTCGGGACGGGCGCCGAATTCGCGGCGACGCCGACCGACGACGCCGACGCGCTTCGTCGAGCGTTCGCCGGGTGCGACGCGGTCGCGCACTTCGCGGGCATCAACCGCGAGATCGGATCGCAGACGTACGAACGCGTGCATGTTCGTGGCACGCAAGCCGTCGTCGACGCCGCGCGCATGGCGGGCGTGCGCACGATCGTGTACCTGAGCTTCCTGCGCGCTCGTCCCGGGTGTGGCTCGTCGTATCACGAATCCAAATGGGCGGCCGAGGAGATCGTCCGCGCGTCGGGTCTTGGCTACACGATCCTCAAATCCGGCGTGATCTACGGCCGGGGCGACCACCTGCTGGATCACGTGAGCCGCGCCCTCTATACGTTTCCGTTCTTCCCCCTCGTGGGCTTGCGGCCGACACGGCTGCGCCCGGTCTTTGTTGGGGACGTCGTCCGTCTGGCCCAGGCCGCCCTCGTCGACCCTCGGCTCTCGCGTCGGACGATCGTCGTGCTCGGCCCGGAGGAGCTGCGCGCCGGCGACGCGATCCGCCGGATCGCCGCCGCCGTTGGCCGCACCGTCCCGGTGGTCCCCGCGCCTGTGGTCCTTCATCGGATCATGGCTTGGGTGTTCGAGCGCACGATGACGATCCCGCTGGTCGCCACCGCGCAGGTGCGCATCCTCTCGGAGAGCGTCGCCGAGCCGCTCCCGTTCGCGGACGCGCCGCCACCCGATCTCGCCCCGACGACGAGGTTCTCGGTGGAAACGATCCGCGCGGAGCTCCCGCCCGCGGGCCCCTTCGGCCTCCGTGACCTGCGCCTGTTCCAGCACTGATCGCCACGCGGCACCATGCTTTGCGCGTGACACCGACTGAAGCCCGAAGCAGGGCTGCCGACGATGCGCCGGCCACATCGCTCGATCTTCCCGCGACCCGCATTCCCGGGATAGGAAGCGAGTCCGCGAAGCTCCTCGAGCGGATGAACATCCACACCATCGGCGATCTGCTCTGGCACCTCCCCGCGCGGTTCGACGACTTCTCGAAATTCGTTCCCCTTCGACGCCTCATCCCGAACGCGACCCAAACGGCGGTCGCGACCCTCGGACGAATCTCGCAACGGCGCACCGCGACCGGGAAACTCATGACCGAGGCGGAGCTCGCGGAGGAGGACGGCACGCCGACGGACGTGCGCGCGACCTGGTTCGGACGCGCGTTCGTGAAGGAGACGCACCGGGAAGGGGAGCACGTCCGGATCTCGGGAAAGGTCCGATGGTTCGGGCGCGCGCTGCAGTTCAGCCAGCCGTCGCTCGAGCGGGCCGACGCCGAGGCCGTGCACACCGGACGGCTTGTCCCGATCTACCCGCTGACCGAAGGGATCAAGCCCGGTCAGATGCGGCGGTGGCTCCACACGGCGATCGAAGGCGGCCCACGGCGCACCGGGGTGGTTGGCGAGGTCCCCGAGACCCTCCCGCCGGCGATCCGCCAGCGTCATCACCTTCCCGACATCGCGTCGGCGCTCCGGCAGGTGCACTTCCCCGATGACGTCGAGAGGCTCTTCGCGGCGCGGCGCAGACTCGCCTTCGACGAGCTCCTGGTTTTGCAGCTCGCCCTCGCGCAGCGACGCGCGCGCTGGACGGCCCAGGCGTCGGCGCTTCCGCTTTCCGTTCCCGACCAGGATCTTTCCAGATGGATCGCCGACCTCCCGTTTGCGCTCACGGGCGCGCAACGGCGATCGTTCGACGAGATCCGCTCCGATCTCGCTAGGCACATCCCGATGTCGCGCCTGCTCGAAGGCGACGTCGGCTCGGGCAAGACGGTCGTCGCGGCGCTCGCCGCTCGGATCGCCGCCGCCTCGGGTGCGCAGACCGCGCTCATGGCCCCGACCGAGCTCCTCGCCGAGCAGCACGCCCGATCGCTGGCCGGGCTGTTCGCGAACGGCGGACCGACCCACGCGCTTCTCACATCGAGCGTGACCGGCGACCGGCGACGCGAGATCCTGGCGGGCCTCGCGGATGGGACGATCGACGTCGCCGTCGGCACCCACGCGCTGGTCGAGGAGAACGTCGCGTTCAGGGGACTCGGTCTGGCGATCGTCGACGAGCAGCACCGCTTCGGCGTTCGTCAGCGCGCGACCTTCCGCGAGAAGGGAACAGGCGCCGACCCACACCTTCTTCTCACGACCGCGACGCCGATCCCGCAGACGCTGAACCAGACCATCTACCGCGACCTCGACATCTCCCTGATCGACGAGATGCCGACCGGACGGAAGGAGATCATTACCCACCTGCGCACGCCGGATCAGCTCCCCAGAGTCTGGGAGGGCGTGCGGCTCGCGGTCGGCCGCGGCCAGCAAGCGTTCGTCGTCACGCCGAGGATCGATCCCGCCGAGGACAGCGGCGACGACGTCCCGAGCGCGATCGCGACCGAGGAGGAGCTCCGCAAGGAAGAGCTTCGCGGCCTTCGGCTTGCGGTCATGCACGGTCGCATGCCCGCAAAAGAGCGCGACGCGGTCATGCGCCGGTTCGCGGCGCGGGACATCGATGTCCTCGTGGCGACGACCGTTGTCGAGGTCGGCATCGACATCCCGAACGCGACCGTCATGGTCATCCTCGGCGCCGAGCGCTTTGGCCTCGCGCAGCTGCATCAGCTTCGCGGACGGGTCGGCCGCGGCTCCGAGCGGGCGTACTGCGTGCTCGTGAGCGAGGCGTCCGATTCGGAGCGGCTCGCGGCGATGGTGGAAAAGAAGGACGGCCGGCCGATCGACGGATTCGAGCTCGCGAAACGCGACCTTGCGATCCGAGGCGCGGGCGAATTCCTCGGAGCGCGACAGCACGGTGTTCCCGAGCTGCGCATCGTCGACCTTGCCGATGTCGACCCGGAGCTGATCAGCGAGACCGCGGAGGAAGCCGACCGAATCCTCGCGCGGGACGCGACTCTCGCGCGCCCCGAGCATGCGCAGCTCTCGCGCGCGGTCGATCAGCTCTGGCGCCGCTACGCGCTCGCGTGATGCGAGTGATCGCCGGCGATGCGAAAGGGCGCACCCTCGTCGTTCCGCGCGGAGGCGGCACCCGCGCCGCGACCGATCGCATACGCGAGACCCTGTTCGCGATACTCGAGCCCGAGCTCGAAGGCGCCCGCGTCCTCGATCTCTTCGCCGGCGCAGGGACGCTCGGGATAGAGGCGCTATCCCGGGGTGCGATCCACGCGACCTTCGTCGAGCGTGGCAGGGAGGCAGTCGGCGCTCTTCGGAAGAACCTCGCTGCGACTGACTTCACGGATCGCGCGTCGGTCGTCGAGGCGAACGTGCTTTCCTTCCTGAGCGAGCCACCCGTCGAGCCGTTCGACATCGCGTTCTGCGACCCGCCGTTCGCCGACGTGGAACTCGCCGATGCGACCCTCGCGCACCCGGGCCTCGCCGCCGCGCTCTCACCTGGCGCGCTCGTGGTGGCGCGGTTTCACAGGAAGCATCCGCATTCGCCTCCGGCGCACGCCCGTGTCGCGCGCGTCAAAGAGATCGGTGAGGAGACGCTCCTATTCCTGCGTTACAGTCACACCGCTGCGGGAGGGTGATGTGGACATACAGTTCCTGGTCGAGCGTATCGAGGCCCTCGTCGTCAACGGAAGAAAAGTCCCGATGACCAGCCAGGTCATTCTCGAGCAAGCAGCCATCCTCGACCTCATCGATCAGCTGCGCGTAGCGATCCCTGAAGAGGTCAAGCAAGCCCGCCGGATCAACCAGGAGAGCGACCGCGTTCTGTCGAAGGCGCGCGAGGAAGCGGAGCAGATCATCGGCGCGGCACAGGAGCAGGCAGCGCTGCTGCTACAGGATCAGTCGATCATCCGCCAGGCCGAGACGCGCTCGCAGGACGTGCTCGACAAGGCGCAGGCAAGGGCGGAGGAGACCATGCACGGCGCCGATCAATACGCCGCCGACGTTCTCGTCCGACTCGAGAGCGACCTCGTGAAGACGCTCTCGGTCATCAAGAAAAGCCTCGAGGTCCTCGAGGAACGACGCGCGGAGCCGCAGGGGCAGGAGCCCCTGGTGCGGTAGCACCCTGAGGGCAGAGCGAAGTGAAGATAAACGTCGCGCCGCTGCTGAAGCAGCCGGTCGGCACGCAGACCGACTACGAGCTCACGGAATCGCCCATCGACCCTCGCGGTGAGAACGCCGGCCTGACCGAGGCGGGCGCAACGAGCATCGATGCCAACATCGTCGCGACACACACGAACCCCGGCGTGTACCTCGAGGGCGACGCGAGGGCGACGATCGCCGAGCAGTGCAGCCGCTGCCTGCGCCTGATCGAGACCCCGGTCGAGACACACTTCGCCGAGCAGTACTACTCCACGATCGACGTGGCGAGCGGCGACCCGAAGGACGAGCCGCCCCCCGACGCCAAGCGCATCGGCAGCGACTTCAGGATCGACCTGACTCCGCTCCTTCGCGAGGAGCTGCTACTGGCGACACCGCTCGCCCCGCTCTGCAAGCCGGACTGCAAGGGTCTCTGCCTGGTGTGTGGGCGCGACCTGAACGAAGAGCCGCATGACCACGACGCGTCTGTCGATGAGCGCTGGAGCGAGTTGAGCAAGCTCAAGGAATTCCGTCCCGAGCGTTGACTATCGGCCGCTGATCGTGTGCCAGATCCCCTGCAACGCCCCGATCGCGCTGAACTGATCCAGGAACCGATCGACGTGGAGGAAGTACTCCTGCGCTTCCTTTCCAGCGAGCAAGATCACAAGCGCGACGCCAGCCTGCGGGGGCGTCAGTGCCCGATCTGGCCGGTAGTGGCGACGAGCGGTTACCGCGACGAACCAGAACTCGAAGACGTTGGGAAAGAGCAACAGGAGCGCGCGCTCGCCGGTGATCTCGAAGGCCACTTCACCGATCATCCGGTACGCAAATAGCGCCAGCGCGATGACGCGCTCGAGCCCCGACCAGCGCGCGGCGACGACGAGGAAGGTCACGAGGTACGCGAGGTCGCAGAGTTTGTCGAGACGCTGATAGTCCGAGATGCCGCCGATGGCGTCCATCAGAAAGAGATCGGCGAAATCGGCGACCAGCGCGATCAGGGCGCCGGCGAGCGGCCAGCGCAGTGTCGGAAGCGCACTCGCGACGCGAAACGCGACGAAAACACCGACCTGCCACGTCGGCTCGATCACTTCGCCGGTTAGAATCGTTGAAACCCCCCTCGAGGAGAACGCTTTGGCAGGCCAACCCAAGAAACGGATACCGCGTGCCGCGCAAGGCGAGCGCCGGAGCCACCTCGCGCTGCGCGCGATGACGCTCGTTCCCTGCCCTCAGTGCAAGAGCCCGAAGCCGCCGCACCAGGCGTGCCCGCATTGCGGGACCTTCCGCGGCCGCCAGGTCATACCGATCAAGGCGAAGCGGACGCCCGCTTAAGTAGAGCGGCGCCCGAGTGAAGATCGCCGTCGACGCGATGGGCGGCGACCACGCCCCGGACGAGATCGTCCGGGGCGCGCTGTTGTATCGGCAGAAAGGCGGCGCGTCCGACCTCGTCCTCGTGGGGCGCGAGGAAGCAATACGCGCGCTCTTGGGAGGCACGATCCCTCCCGGCATCACGATCCGCGGCGCAGAGGACGTGGTGGGTATGGACGAACATCCCGCGACCGCGCTGCGGCGTCGGGCCGATACGTCGATCGGCGTCGCGACCGCGATGGTGAAGCACGGCGAGGCCGACGCTGTCGTGTCGGCCGGCAACACCGGTGCCACGATGGCGGCGGCGCTCCTGGTGCTCGGTCGCATCCGCGGCATCGACCGGCCCGCGCTGTGCGGGATGCTCCCGACCGCAAAAGGCAAGCCCGCATGCCTTCTCGACGCCGGGGCCACGATGGACGCGGACGAACACAACATTCTCCAATTCGCGCGGATGGCGTCGCGCTTCATGGAGAAGGTTCACGGCGTCGATCGGCCTTCTGTCGGGCTCATCAACGTCGGCGAGGAGCCGGAAAAGGGCGGCCGCTTGCAGCAGGCTGCGCACGCGCTCCTGGAGGGCGCCGAGGATCTCAACTTCTACGGCAACATCGAGGGCCGTGACGTGACGCGCGGCATCACCGACATCTGCGTCACCGATGGCTTCACCGGAAACGTCCTCGCGAAGGGCATGGAGGGTGTCGTCGACGTCTTCGTCGACGGCATTCGCAACGACATCTTCGGCGGGCCGCTGGGAAAGGTCGCGGGCCTCTTCGCGCTCCGCGGCCTTTCGAAGTTTCGCGGCCGCATGGACTACGACCCGTACGTGTCCGCGCCGCTCCTCGGTGTTGCCGGAATCTCCGTCGTCACGCACGGTCGCGCGCGGGCAAATATGGTGCGCCGGGCGATCGAGGTCGCCGAGCGCGCCGTCTCCTCGCGACTTCTGGACGCGCTCGGTGAGGGCGTCGCATCAGCAGCGTGAGCGAGAGGCCACCGCGCGGCGGCCGCCATCCCGCGCGGCGCCTGGCGCTGCAGACCCTCTTCGAGATCGACTTCAATCGCGCGGACCCCAAGGAGACCTGGCAGCGGGGCGCCTTCCGCGCGGGACTCACCGAAGAGGCCGCCGCGTTCGCGTGGGACCTCGTCGAAGGGGTCTTAAAGCACCGCAAGGAGCTCGACACGGAGATCGCTCAGCTCGCGCCCGAGTTCCCCATCGATCAGATGGCGCGGATCGATCGGAACGTGCTCCGGATCGCTCTCTACGAGTTGCGAGTCTCTGGGGACGCGCCCGCCGGGGTGGTCATCGACGAGGCTGTGG
This sequence comes from Chloroflexota bacterium, assembly GCA_005889295.1. Taxonomy (GTDB): domain Bacteria; phylum Chloroflexota; class Limnocylindria; order P2-11E; family P2-11E; genus 3-1-20CM-2-70-9. The sequence continues at coordinate 38,931 of VBEY01000239.1, forward strand.
AGCTCGCGAAGATGTTCGGCTCGGAGGCCTCGCCGAAATTCGTCAACGGCGTGCTGGCCACCGCTGCTGGTGGCCGGGAGCGGCCGTCCGCTTAGCCCACCTTCAGGTGGACGCGCACGAGGCCTTGATCGCTTCCGTCTTTCGGGCTCGCCCAGTACACCTCGAGGAAGAGGTCGCCCGTCCCAGGAGGTGACGGCGGGATCTGGACGTCGAACTGGAAGGTTCCCCATTGCTGGCTCGTCCCAAGAGTCGCGGTGGCGGATCCGTTCGCGACGACCCGATCCTGTCCGTCTCGAACGCGCCAGAGGATCCCTGCTTCAAACGTCCGGGCCAGGCCGCTGACACTGAATCGCCGCGCAGGCGGATATCCAGGGCCGGGAAGGTACACGGCGACCGTGTCGCTGATCGAGCTCGGAGAGCCGCCGAGGTCGATGACGATCCGCTGGGGGTCCTTGAGCATGAGCACTCGCCAGGGCCGCAGGTCGTCGAGGCCAAGGAGGTAGGTCGTGCGCGCATTGCGCACCGAGGTGCTGATCGTCCGGAGTGGTGATCGATCGATGTACTCGGTACCCACCTTCGGATCAGTTCCAGCGATATCGACCTGGAGCGCGTACTTCCCCGATCGAGGCGCCTTCAGCTCATCGACTTTGATGGGCGCGATGCTGAGATCGGAGGGTTGGCCGGAGTCGACCTGGATCACGAATCGCAGCACTCCGGGCGCGAAGGTATCGACCGAGAACGAACTGCTGAGCTTCGCGGTCGAGGGGCTGGGACACGGGATCGTGCAGGCGAGCGGCCATCCCTCGCTCGTGAACTGAGGATTCACCCGGCCGTAGCCGGACACGTCCTCTCGCGAAAGCGGCTTGTCGACGACGAGCTGGTCAATCACGGCGGTTGGCTTGCCCTTCTCAGTGATGAGCGCCCGATCGATGCCCGGCTCGTCCGTGATCGTGTACACGAGTTGCTGGAGAAGGGCAAGCGACTGAGCGCTACCGTGGACACCCCAACCGCTAGAGAGGTCGAACTCGACAGTCGCGAGATCGCCCTGGATCCGAACGCTGAGGCCGAACCGGCCGGTCCCGCTCTGCGGAGGCGCTACCGAAGTGAGCGGGTTTGTTGCCCCAGTCGGGATCTCGCCCGGGCCGGCGCGACGTAGCGCGCCGATCCGCGTATCGATCGCGATCTCGCGTGACGAAGAGTTGGGCGGGTAGCCAGGAACAAAAGCCCCAATCGG
>VBEY01000328.1 GCA_005889295.1 Chloroflexota bacterium
CATCCTTCGCGGTCACGGTGATGTTGAGCGCCTGTCCGCTGACGGCATTTGAGGGACCGGTGATGCCGAAGGTCGCCGCGCCGGATCCGCCCACGTTGACGCTGACCTGACCGGTGATGGTCGCGGTCGCCTTATCCGTCGCGGTCACTGTCTGCGCTCCAGCCTTGACGAGGGTCACCGAGAAGGTGCCGGTCCCATTCGTCAAGGTCGCGTCCGGCGGCAGAACGACGCCGCTTGAGGTGTCGCTGCTGGTGAAATGGACGGTGCCTGAGTAGGACGGCACGGTGTTGCCCTGAGCGTTTTGGGCGGTCACGGTCACGTTGAACGGCTGACCCGCGGTCACCGTCGCTGCCGCGCTGACTTTCAGATGGTCGACGACGGGCGCTCCGTGGATGAACGCGTCCAACAGATTGGCCGTCGTGCGTTGGATCCGCGGATCGGCGTTGGTGTGGAAGTAGTTATCCAGTCCCCAGCTCCAGCCCAATGTGCCCGACGCGAACACCCACGCGCCGCTCGGTGCCTGATAGATCGATGAGTTCGCGTAGTCGGGCTGCCCGTTGTAGGGCACGGTGAATGGGGAGTGCGAGAGGAGCGTTCGGTTCGCGCCGGGCGGCGCCGGGTACTCCGACCAAGACCGGTCCATCTCGTAGCCAACGATCCCGGGCACGGTGTCGCCATCCTTGAAGCCCGTGCCCGCGTAGATCCAGTGGGAGCTGCTGTTCACGACGTAGGGGACGTTGGTTCCCTGATTGATGGCGTTCGTGAACTGAATGCCGATAAGAGTTTGCTCGGGGCGGTTTATCAGCGGGTTGCGCCATTCGACCGTAGTCGTGGGACCCTGGACCGGGTCGATGCCCGAGTACCTGTAGCACACCAACACGCGGTCCGCCACTCCAGAGGCCGAGCTCTCGAGGCGCGCTTGCCACTCCGCCGCATCGGCGCCCATGAACGCGAGGTTCACGCCCGCGTCGCGAGCAGCCTCCACCGCGTCGCGCATCTGCTTTGTCCAGTACTCGTCGTGGCCGGCGGAGATGAAACCCTTGTAGTTGCGCAGCGCGCCGCCGCTCTCGTGCGTGTCGATGTCGGTCGCATAGGTGACGTCATAGCCGTTCATCTCGAGCCAGCGGACCAGATCGATCTCGAAATTGAACAACATCCCGGCGCCACCGTATGAGTACGGGCGGTCGAACGAGACCTTCACCGCCGCTGTGCTGCCGATGCCCTGCTGGTAGAGGAAGTCGGCCGGGCGGCCGTCGCGGACGACGAAGGGCACGTGGTTCTGGTAGCCCGCGGCATTCGTGAGAAGCGCGAGATAGATGCCGCTCGTCCAGTCGTTGGGCACGCTGAGCGTGTAGCTCGCGGCCCAGCTGCAGGCGATGAGCCCGGTGGTCGCATCCGTAGGACAGACGGCCTGCTGGACGCCGTCGAGCGGACCGACGTGCAGACGCAAGCGTCCGCCCCGTCCGCCGTACCAGCCAATACGGAAGAAGTCGATGGTGTACTGCTGCGCTGGATTGACCGAGATGCGGAAGGTGATGCTCTGGCCCTGCTGCACGCTCGTCGCCGAGGCGTATCCCTTGATCTGACCATTCACGTCGTCGCAGCAAAGCCCGCTGACCTGCCAGCTAAACGTGCCCGGCTGCTGGTTCTCGACAACGATCGGGTTTGGCGGATCGGCGGCGCGGGCCGGGGTCGCGAAGGCCCCGAGCGCGAACGCCGCCGCCGCCGCGGCTCCAAGGAGCGCGGTCCCGAGACGGCGGCGTACGTTGCGGTTCAGGATGACCTCCCCACTTAGAGCCCAGGCACCGGATTGACCGTGATCGGTGCGCTCGTCGCGTGCAGGGCCGCGTTGGCGGTGTCGTTCACGGAGATCGTCTGCTTGGCGAGCAGCGGCGGAACGGTCGGGGTCACCAGGGTCACCGAGAACTGGTGGACCCCGGCATCGGCGGCGCTGAAGGTGTAGTTGGTGGGAAGGGTCGCCAGCGCATCGCTGCTGGTGAAGTGGACCGTCCCGCGGTACCCCGTGGCCACGTTGCCGAAGCGGTCGCTGAGGGTGACCGTGACGTTGAAGGGCTTGTTCG
>VBEY01000014.1 GCA_005889295.1 Chloroflexota bacterium
CGCGCCGCCGGAAAATGGGATCGCCCAGAGCTCGCCGAATCTAAGCGCGAACGCCCAGTCGCCGTGCAGCGCAGGCACCTGCAGGATCTGGAAGGGAAGGACGGACTGTGGGGAGCGCGAGGGAAGCCTCCTCAGATCAGGACGGACCTTCGATTGTCGGCTCCCGAAACCATCTCACGACGATCTTCTCCTGGCGGTCAACCTGCTGCTCGATCTCCCAACCCGCACGTACCAAGCGGTCGACG
>VBEY01000015.1 GCA_005889295.1 Chloroflexota bacterium
CGGCGTCCTGGATCTGCTCGGCGCAGTAAGGGCAAGAGCGCACGGTCGCTAAGGCTAGCGCTCATCTGGTCAGCGCGAGCGGAGCCACCTCTCGCCGAGAAGGATCGCGATGAAGAGCGCGGCGATGCCGAGGAATTCGCCAAGGCCGCCGCGATCGATGGCCGGCCGGATGACCGCGAGAAAGAGCAGCAGCGTCAGCGCCGCCGCCGCGGTCGCCATGAAGAGCACGCGACCAGTCAAGCGGACGGCGGCTTGAGCTCGGGCGGGACGAACTCGTCCTTCTTGCCGCGCATGCGGCGCAGCGCCCACGCTATGGGGTCGTAGTGCGCGCTGACCACGCGCTCCTTGAGCGGGATGATCGCGTTGTCGGTGATGTGGATGTCCTCCGGGCACACCTCGGTGCAGCACTTGGTGATATTACAGAAGCCGAGGCCGTGCTTCGCACGGATGAGGTCGATCCGTTCGTTCGTGTCGAGCGGGTGCATCTCGAGCGCGGCGAGGCGGACGAAGAAGCGCGGCCCGGAAAAGCTCTGCTTGTTCTCGTCGTGGTCGCGAATGACGTGGCAGACGTCCTGACAAAGGAAGCACTCGATGCACTTGTGGAACTCCTGCACCCGGTCGATGTCTTCCTGGTACATGCGCCGCTTGCCGTCAGAGTCCTTCGGCTTCGGCTTGAACGGCGGGATCGTCTTCGCTTTCTCGTAGTTGAACGAGACATCGGTGACGAGATCCTTGACGACCGGGAACGTCTTCACCGGCGAGATCGTGATGTGCTCACCGGCGGGGAACTCGTTCATGCGCGTCATGCACATGAGCTTCGGATGCCCGTTTATCTCAGCGCTGCACGATCCGCACTTCCCCGCCTTGCAGTTCCAGCGGACCGCGAGGTCGGGCGCATTCTCCGCCTGGATGCGGTGCACGACGTCCAGTACGACCATGCCCTCGTCCGCCGCGACCTTGTACGGCATGAAGTCCCCGCCGGAAGCGTCGCCGCGCCAGACCCATACCTGGACGTCGGTCACTAGTCGTCCCCTGCCGCGACCGGCGTCTTCGTGCCGGTCGCCGCCTCGCCGGTGGGCTTGTCGTCGCCGAGCAAAGCGCGCAATTCCGCCGGGACCTTCGCGATGGGCTCGGTGGCGAGCACCAGGTGCCCGTCGCGCTTTCGAATGACGACGTTCTTGGTGCCCCACTCCGGATCGGTCTTTGGGAAGTCTTCGCGGGTGTGTCCGCCGCGGCTCTCCTCGCGGACGAGAGCGCTGCGCGTCACCGCTTCCGAAACGCCGATGAGGTTGTCGAGGTCCAGGGCGAGGTGCCAGCCCGGGTTGTAGACGCGCGAGCCAGTCACGCGCGCGCGGGCCGCACGGGCGCGGAGGCGCTCGAGACGAACCAGCGCTTCCTCAAGCTCGTCGCGCCGTCGGATGATGCCGACGAGCTCCTGCATCGTGTCCTGCAGCTCCGAGTGGATCGCGTACGGGTTTTCGTCTCCGCCCTTCTGGAACGGCGCCTCCAGCCCCTGCCCGAATGCGGCGAGCTGCGCCTCGTCGATCTTCGGCGCGCCCGCGCGCTTGCTGTATGCGGCGGCGGCTTCACCGGCACGGCGTCCGAAAACGAGGAGGTCCGACAGCGAATTGCCGCCGAGGCGGTTCGCGCCATGCATGCCCGCCGCGACCTCGCCCGCCGCGTACAGCCCGGGCACCGTCGTGGCTTCCGTATCCGGGTCGACGCGGATGCCGCCCATGATGTAGTGAAGCGTCGGACCGATCTCCATCTGCTGCTTCGTGATGTCGACATCGGCCAATTCCTTGAACTGGTGGTACATCGACGGCAAGCGGCGCCGGATGTACTCGGCAGGCCGGCGCGTCGCGATGTCGAGGAACACGCCGCCATGCTCGGTCCCCCGGCCCGCCTTCACCTCGGAGTTGATCGCACGCGCGACCTCGTCACGCGGGAGCAGGTCGGGCGTGCGGCGGTTGTTCCTCTTGTCTTCGTACCAGGCGTCCGCCTCCTTCTCCGTGTCGGCGGTGTCGGCGCGGAAGAACTCGGGGATGTACCTGAACATGAAGCGCTCACCGGACTTGTTGCGCAGCGTGCCGCCGTCCCCCCGGACGCCCTCGGTGACGAGGAGGCCACGGACCGACGGCGGCCAGACCATGCCAGTCGGATGGAATTGGGTCATCTCCATGTCGATGAGATCAGCGCCCGCTTCGATCGCCATCGCGATCCCGTCGCCGGTGTACTCCCACGAGTTCGACGTGACCCGCCACGCCTTGCCGACGCCGCCCGTAGCGAGGACGACGGCCTTCGCGCTGAACGTGATGAGCTTGCCGGATTGGCGCCAGTACCCAATCGCGCCGCTCACGCGCTCTCCGTCGGTAAGCAGGTGCCGCAGCGTGCATTCCATGAAGACGTCAATGTCCTTCGCGACGGCGGTGTTCTGGAGCGTGCGGATCATCTCGAGACCGGTGCGGTCGCCGACGTGCGCGAGCCGCGCGTAACGGTGGCCGCCGAAGTCGCGCTGCAGGATGAGACCGTCCTTCGTGCGGTCGAAGAGAGCGCCCCATTCCTCGAGCTCGAGCACGCGGTCCGGCGCTTCCTGCGCGTGCAGCTGCGCCATGCGCCAGTTGTTCAGGAGCTTGCCGCCGCGCATGGTGTCGCGGAAGTGAACCTGCCAGTTGTCCTCGGGCCAGACGTTGCCGAGCGCCGCGGCGATGCCGCCTTCGGCCATGACCGTGTGCGCCTTGCCGAGGAGCGACTTGCAGACGATCGCCGTCTTCGCGCCAAGAGCGTGCGCTTCGATCGCGGCACGCAGCCCCGCGCCGCCGGCGCCGATGACGACCACGTCGTACTCGTGGCGCTCGATCTCTGACATTAGAAAACGATCCTCGGATCGGTCAGCACGCCCATGGACAGGAGGCGGATGTACAGGTCGGTCGAGCCGACGACGATGAGGCTCGTCCAGGCCCAGCGCGCGTGCCGGGCGTTCAGCCGGTTCGCAAGGCTCCACAGCCGGAAGCGGAGCGACTTCCCGTGGAAGCTATCGAGGTATCCGCCGACCAGATAGCGCAGGGAGTGGCAGCTCGCCGAGTACCCCGACAGGAGGATCACGTTCGCGAGCATGAGGATCGACCCAAGTCCGATGCCGAAGCGGCCGTTGAAGTTGAACGCGAGCAGCACGTCCCACCAGAGGAAGATGAGGAGCGCCGTCGCGAAGATGAGAGCGTATCGATGCAGGTTTTGGATGAGGAACGGGAAGCGCGTCTCGCCGGCGTACCCGGTGCGCGCGTCTGGCACCGCGCACGCCGGCGGGGACCAGAAGAACGCGCGGTAATACGAGCGGCGGTAGTAGTAGCAGGTCACCCGGAAGGCGAGCGGGAACGCGACGATGAGGATCGCGGGCGAGAGATTCCAGTAGGTACCGATGAGCGGCAGCGTCGGATGCACGCAGTTCGCGCTGAGGCAGGGCGAATAGAGCGGCGAGAGGTACGGCTCGTAGTAATAGTTCGTGCCGACGACTCCCGCGTAGACCGAGTACAAAACGAAGGCGCCGAGGACCATCACGATCACGACCGGTTCGACCCACCAAAGGTCGCTGCGTTCGTGCGGTCGACTCCGGACCTTGACCGCCGTCGCCGTTGCCACCACAGGCGATGGTGGGCGTCCCCCAGTCAGAACGCAAAGGTCTCGATGCGCTCATCGCGATAGCGGTAGGCTATGAGTGATGGAGTTCCACCAGCTCCGCTATTTCGTCGCCGTCGCCGAGGAGCGCCATTTCACCAAGGCCGCGCGGGGACTGCATGTGGCTCAACCTTCGGTGTCGCGCGCGATCCGCGTTCTCGAGGAAGAGCTCGGTACTTCCCTCTTCCACCGCATGAAGGGAAACGTCGCCCTCACTCCGGCGGGCGAGACTCTCCTGCCGTGGGCCCGTCGCGTCCTCGCCGATGTCGACGGTGCGACCGGCGAGGTCCGCGAGCTGGCGGACCTCCGACGCGGACGGCTCGCGGTCGGCGCCACGCCGTCGCTGACGATCACGTTGCTCCCGCCCGCGCTGGCGAAATTCCACAGCGCATATCCGGGTATCGATCTCGTTCTCCAGGAGGCCGGCTCTCGCGACCTCGTCCGGGAGCTCGAGCAGGGCGCGCTCGACGTCGCGCTGGTGATCCTTCCCGTCAGTCATGAGACGCTCGAGACATCGCCGCTCCTTCGCGAAGAGCTTGTCGTCGCGGTCGCGCCGGACCATGCCCTCGCGTCGCGCAGGACGATCCCGATCGCCGACCTCAAGGGCGTGCCCCTGGTGATGTTCCGCGACGGCTATGACCTGCGCGCGGCGACGGTCGCGGCGTGTCGCCGCGCCGGCTTCGAGCCGCTCTTCGCGCTCGAGGGCGGCGAGATGGACGGCGTGCTGCGCCTCGCCGCCGCTGGGCTCGGCGTCGCGGTCGTCCCGAGTCTGGTCATCGACCCGGCGGGCCCGCTCAAGGCGGTGCGCCTCGCGGAGCCGCTCACCCGGACGATCGGTTTCGCGAACCGGAAGGATCGCCACCTCTCGCGCGCCGGCCGCGAGTTCGTCCAGACGGTCCGCGCCCTGACCCGCGCGCGCGATTGGCTCCGCGCGCGTCCGCCTGGACTCACGGTGCTCGACGCCAAAAGCTAGCCTCCGCCCGATGGACTCGCTCTACAACTGGGTCGTCTTCGCCCACGTCGCGGGTGCTTTCGCGTTCGTGCTCGCGCATGGCGTATCCGCGGGCGTCGCGTTGCGCCTTCGCGAGGAACGCGAGCTCCCCCGGATCCAGGCGCTGCTCGATCTCTCGAACGTCGCGACACAAGGCCTGTACATCGGTCTGGTCATCCTGTTGATCGGCGGCATCACCGCCGCCTTCATGGCGGGACTCTGGGGTCGCGGCTGGATCTGGGCGGCGATCGCGCTCCTTGTCGCGCTGATCGCGTTCATGTACGTGCGCGCCACGCCGTATTACGGCGCGGTGCGCCGCGCGGCCGGGCTCGGCTACTACATCATCGGGAAGGGGGGCGGCGGACCCGAACCGGTGAACACCGGTGATCTTGCGCGGCTGCTCGGCTCGTCACGCGCGACGGAGCTCACCGCCGTGGGGACGATCGGACTGCTCCTGATCGTGTGGCTGATGGTGATGAAGCCGTTCTAGGCAGTCGCGGTCGGTAGCTGTGCGAAGAGATCGACGACGTTGTCATCGGGGTCGATGACCTGGGCATAGCGCTGGCCCCAGAACGCGTCCCACGGCTCCTTCTTCGAGCGGAAGCGCGCCTGCGTGACGCGCACGTAGCTCGCGTCGACGTCGCCCGGCGAGGAGCATTCGAAGGCTAGGCCGATGCGATGTCCACGCGGCTCGGTCCAGTCGGGATCCAGCTGCTTGATCAGCTCGAGGGTGTCGAGCATGAGGCGGATGCCCGACGGGAGCGTCGCCTCGACGTGGTCGCCGTCGGGTTCCGGGAACTGGAGCCCGAGGAGGCGATAGAAGCGGACCGACTCCTTCAAGTCCTTCGACACGATGCCGATCGCGGAAAGCGCGGGCACGAGGTCAAGCCTACCTAGGGATCGAGCAGAATGCCCAAACGCTCGCCGATGCGACGCATGGTCGTCGCATCGCGCCGAGGTCACGGTCGAACGGTCGAAATGCCCACCTCAGACGAGGGTGAACACCTCAATCGCGTTCGCCTTGCCCTTCACGTGCGCCTCGCCTAGGGGCCGGAGCGAAATGCCATCACCGCGCAGCCGGGCAGCGGTGTCGCTCGAGAGGATCGAATCGACGTTGAACTCCTTCGTCAGCGACTCCATCCGCGCGGCCGTGTTCACCGCGTCGCCGATGGCGTCGTACTGAGAACGCTCGGGCAGACCGATCGCCCCGAGGACGACATCGCCCGTGTGGATGCCGATCCCGAACTGGACAACGACATCACCGCGCGCGGCGCGTTCGGCATTGAGCGCGGCAATGCTCGTGCGCATCGCGAGCGCGGCCCGGGCCGCGGCGAGCGCGCCGTTCGTCGGATCGCTCATCGCGCCGAACGTGGCCATCACGCCGTCGCCGGTGAACTTGTCGAGGATCCCGCCGGCGTCGAGAACACACCGCGCCATCACGCGCAGGTACGCGTTGACCGCGGCGATCGTCTGCTCGGGCGTGAGCCGCTCGGCGAGCGCGGTT
>VBEY01000016.1 GCA_005889295.1 Chloroflexota bacterium
AGATCGGTGAAGAGGATCGTCACGGTCTGGCGCTCACCCTCGAGTCGGAGCGGATCGCCCTGGATCACGCGCTCGACAACGGTCGCCGGCAGGAAACGCTCGAGCCCGCGGCGCCGGTCGAGCTCGAGGACGAGCGCGCCCATCGCGAGGACGACCCCGATGAGCATGAGACCGTGGTATTCCCACCACGAGGGCGTCCAGATCGGTCCGAGAAACTGCGAGACCTGCGCCTGCGCGAGCAGGACGTACGCGACGGCGAGCGCGCCCTGGAGCGGCAACCCGGTTCGCAGGAAGTCGCGGCCCTGCGCGATGGCGCAGTAGCCGTACAGGACGATGACCGCCGCGACGATGGCGAACGGCACCCAGCCTGCGCCGCCGGTGACGTCGGCGCTCGGTGCACCGTAGCCGTATGCCGAGGGCTGGTACCCCGCCGCGGCTCCGCCCGATGTGAGGACCCAGCCCGCGATCCCGGCGAACTCGTTCGGCCACACGAGCCCGACGACGGCGTATAGGCCGAGTGCCGCGACGACGGCGATCGTGAGGACCTGCGGGCGTAGCCGCCGCTCGAGCCACGTAGCGAGCGACGTGTAGCGGACGGCGAAGAACACGGCG
>VBEY01000017.1 GCA_005889295.1 Chloroflexota bacterium
TGACGCTCTCGCCGGACGAGGCAACCGTCTTCGTCGCGCTGCGCGGGAAGACACCGCTCACGAGCAACATCAAAGGACTCGACAACGCCGTCGGGGACGTGGGCGGCTTCGCGATCCTGTCCGTGACAGAGAGCGGACGCGACATGGCGGTGAGCTCCTTCGTGGCGCTGCCGATCGCCGCAGGCGCGAGCCTCGTCGATCCACACGGTCTTCGCGTTCGCGTGATCAGGTAGGCGAGGGCGAGCGGCGTCTCGATCAGAGCGCCGCTCGCCTTCTCTGCCCCAGACCCTGGACGGCGACGTCTCCCGCTCCCCTCATACGCCTGCGAGCCGCGACAGCGGGTCTATCGGGGCACCATCCTTCAGAACCGCAAAGTGCAGATGCGCGCCGGTGGTGATCCCGGTCAGTCCGATATAGCCGATGACGTGGCCAGCCTTCACGGCCTGTCCCGCGCGTACCGGTGGCAACGCGAACGCGTCGTCGAGATGCGCATATTCGGAGACGTAGCCGCCCGGGTGCGCGAGCAACACGATCATCGCGCCGTCGGGAAGGTGACCGACGAAGGCGACGACTCCGTCGCTCGCCGCCGTCACCGGAGTCCCGAGCGGCGCGGCGATGTCGATCGCGGCGTGGAAGTGCGCGTACGCCACACCTCTGTAGGTGGCCGCGGGCTCGAGCTCGAATGAGGTCGGCCCGAACGGTTGTGTGAGCACGCCACGGACGGGCAACGCCCAGGGACTCGCCGGCCCGTCGCGAACCATCGCCGAGGCAACGAGCTGCGCGAGCGCTGTCTGCGCGTTGGTGGCGTCCTGCGCGAGAGCCCTCAACACGGCGACCTGAGCCGCTTTCACGTCGGAGTCGCCGGCTCCCGCCGCGGCGGCCAGCGAACGCGCGCGATCGCGCAGCCGCACGAGCTGCGCCTGCTTCGCCCCGACCGAGCCCTTGAGCGTCGCGAGAAGCTCAGCCCGCTCGGCGAGCTTCGCTTGCGCGGCGAGTAGTCCGCTCTGCAGAGAGCGAAGGTCCTCGAGGGCCTCACGCTGCGCGTCGCTCAGATTCGCGGGAACAGCCGCGGAAGGCAGCGCCGCAAGTCGCAGCGCCTCGCGCTCGAGGCGGTCGCGAAGCGCGCGACGCGCATCCGACTTCGCCTGCAGCGCGGCGATGTCCCCGTTCACGGCATCGAGATCTGTGGCCACCTGCTCGATCTGCGGATCGAGACCCGCGAGCTCGTCCTGCGCCACTTTTGCCTGTGCCTCGATCACCTGCGCCAGTGATCGCGCGCTCGCGAGCAGGGCCGCGTCGCGGGCGCGGGCTGCTTCGGCTGCCGCGCGTGCCGCTTCGGGATCGGGTGTCGGACTCGGCGACGCGGCCGCGGGCGAAGCGCTGGCCGCAGCAGTTGTATCCGACGGCGAGGTCGAAGGACGCGCCGATGGCGACGGGGACGCCGCGCGCGCCGGCGGGGGGGTCGGTGGCAGGCTCGCTGAGGGTGTAGACGTCGGACCTTCCGCCATCGCCGGCGTCGCAAGAAACGACGCGGTGAAGGCGACCGCGAGAAGCGGTGGCCCCAGGAAGCGGTGTTGCTGCAACTCTCACGCAAGACTGCGATAGAAGCCTCAGAGAGCGGACACACGTCTCCCCAGCGAACGGGCGAGGGCCGGACCGCTAGGCCTCGGGCGTCATCTCCCCGGCGCGCATCGCTACCACGAGCCGATTCTCAGGCGGGGGCACCGGGCAGTTGTAGTGGGGTGAGAACGCGCACGCCGGGTTGTAGGCGCGATTGAAATCGACGAGGTAGCCGCCATCGTCGAGCGCGTCGAGATCGAGGTACCGGCCGATTGGATAGGACTCACGGCCATTCGTCCGATCCTTGAAGAAGATCTGCAGCGAATCCTCGGGAACGCCCGGTTCGAGAAGACGGGTCGCGGCGACCCGGCACTCGCGGCCTTCGACCGAGAAGGTGAACCAGCCCACGCGCTCCGCCGCGCGATCTCGCTCACGCGTCGATTCAAGCGCGATCTTTTCCGGATCGGGTTCGAGCGCAAGGATGAATCGGAGGCCCGGCGCGTATGGGAACCATCGCGGCGTCATTCGCTCGCGCTTGGCATCGGGGTCGATGATCACCACCGCCGGCGCGTTCTGGTGCGATAGCCGAAGCCGATAGCGGCCGAGGCGCACCATCCCCGGGCCGCGTTTGAAACCGTCCACCCTGAAACCGTCATCGGTCGCCGCGATCGTGATCGTGGCGCCGGCTTCGGCGAGCTCGACATCGCCTTTCGCCCCAAAGCGGAGCGCCGTCCCGACCGGGAGCTCGTGCCGTGCCACGGCCGCGAGGAACGATTCGGGGCCAGAGAGCCATTCGCGGTAGCTTTCGCGGCTCTCCTCGACCTCCCGCGCATTCTCGTCCGTCGGGGTCACGGCGGGAGTATCGCGAGCCAGCGCGTGGCGGTCGAGAGAGGCCGCCGGCATGACCCGGGCTTGATGCGGCCCGGCTACCGGCGGCCCCGGTCTCTAAGCGCGTGCCGTTTGCTGCTCGGTCTCCACTGTGACGCTCGGATCGTTCTGGAAGAGCGAGAACTTGTTGCCCTCGGTGTCGACGCACGCGGCGAACCAGCCCTGGCCCTGAATCGCCTGCTTGTTGTCGGACTTTCCACCGAGGTCGCGGACCTTACCGATCGACGCGTCGATGTTGTCGGTGTCGAAGTAGACGACCGGACCGGGGTCCTGTTGCATCGGGTTGATGGCGCCGCCTGGAGTCACGCCATCGATGAGGTAGTACTCGATGCCCGGTATCTCGGAATCCTTGTACTTCCATCCGAAGAGTGAGCTGTAGAAGCGCTTCGCGCGGCTCGCATCCTTCGCGTTGATCTCGAAGTGGACAATGTTGCCTGCCATTGATTCCTCCCCGTGTTGGTGATCCAAGGGTAGACCTCTCGTGCCGTGTCCGCGCATCATAGGCAGCAGTGGGCGAGCTCATTCACGAATTCACGAGCCAGATCGCCGATGCGGATGGTCACGCGTACAACGCACGAGCCATGGGCCGTCAGCGGCGAGGCCGGACCGTCTGGGAGGGCTGGCTCGAGTTCAAGCCCGTGGGCGGCCGTGGAATCGTGCGCCGGAGTCAAGTCGAAACGACACAGCCCAATCGCAAGGCGCTCGAGTACTGGGCGACGGGGCTCGAGCCGGTCTACCTCGAGGGTGCACTCGAGCGGGCCATCTCGTCACGAGCAGATTCCCGCGCGCGCTCCAAGTAGCGGCTGTCCGCGGGTGCTATAACCGAGCGTCGTCATGAAGATCTGGCGTGCGCTCATCGCGACCCTGTTGCTCGCGAGCCTCTGCGCCGCGTGCGGCGGCGGTAACGGCCCCAATCCGACCCCGACGACCTATGGAAGAGCCGAAGCCTCGCGCTGATCAGCGCAGCGTGACCTGACGGGCGAGGCACTCGGCGAAATCCTGGATGAGCTGATCCGCCTTGCGTTTGATCGAGGCCTGACCGAACTCGCCGAGGCGGCCCATCACGGTGAGGTCGGTGCCGATGCGGAGCTGGGTCCCGGGGTCCTTCTCAGCGAGAGCGAGGTCGAGGGTCGCACGGATCGCGCCGCCGACGCGTGAGTCCTTCGCGTCGGCGCGGATCGACGCCGTCCCTGCGGTTTCGTCGCGCGCGGTTATCGCAAAATCGCCGTCGAGCACGAGCCGCACCGGTCCTATTTGCACGGCGAGGGTCCCCTGGTAGCGATCCTTGCCGTTCGGGCGGACGGACGCGACACCGGGCACGCAGCGCGCCGCAGCCGGAATGTCCATGAGCCGTGCCCAGACTTTGTCTTTCGGCGCCGCGACCGTGGCCGTGTGGGTGAACTTCACGCGCAGACGTTAATCCGGCCGGGTGCGACGCGTCGACGCGCTAGTTGGTGGGCTCCTGGATCCAGCGGACCGACTTGGCGCACGGGCAGCCACCGCCTACGCGCGCGAGCCGAGGCATCGAGCTGATGGCTTCTTTGAGCGGCATCTCGCCGCGGCTGACCCTGCGCTGCAGATCGGCCCAGTGCTTCACGTCGATCGACGCCCGGTACGCGTCGGGCAGGTTCGCGAGCACGTGCGTGATGTACTGCTCGACGTCGCTGAAAGCCTCGCCGTGCACCCCGACCATCTGGTACGCGTACTCGCCGCGCCGGCGGAAAAAGCGGCGGTCGGGAAGACGCAGTAGGTCCTCGGGCCCCAGGCCATCCACGGTTGCCCCGGCCTTGATGCGCGCGAATCTCTTCTCCGACTCGTCACGACCGGCGCTCGCGAAACGAGCGCGCACGTAGCGCTCATTCAGATCGTCAACCATCCGCTGGAGCTCATCGATATACATGTCTTGTGCTTCGCGGTTCGCCATGTCCTTGAGGCCGTACCGAACGTTCGTCTGGCCACCCCGCTCGTCGCCGAACATCTCTAAGCCCCGGCCAAACCATTTTCCGATCGCCTTCTGGATGTCCTGCATCGTGATGTACCCATTGCCGCGTGCGGCGGCCTCGACCCAGCGTCGTAGCGGGATAACGCCCGCGGCGAGGTGGAAAGCTTCTTCGCGGAGCATCGGCGGCATGCTCGAGGCGTAGGGCTTGTAGGCGGAGATCTTCTGCATCGTGAGCTGATACTTCCCCACCCGATCGATGAAGGCCGCGAACACCACGTTGTCGAGGAAGCTGTCGTACTCCAGGTTGAACGCCGCGAGCACGTGGGATCCCGTCTGCATGGACAGGATCTCCTCGACGATGTCGGCAGCCTTCGTGTTCGTGACCGGCGACCAGTCGGCGCTCACCAGGAGGTGGACCATCTGGTAACCGTGGCGTAGCTCCTCCGCCATGACGCGGAGAGCCCAGGCGTGATCCTGCGGCTCCTGTGCGCGGGCGAGCGTGGCCTGGTGCTGCTGAATGGACCCGAATTCCGTCGATGCCTGCGCCTTGATCTGCATCAACAGATGCTGGGCGGCTTCCTCGGGGAGATCCTTCGGCGCGAGCGCTTTGGCTTCGCCCTTGCGATCGCCGATCTCGATCTCGGAGGACACGTCCTCGGCGATCTTGGCGCAGAGGCAGAAAGGCTCGTCCTTGGGGAAGAAACGGTCCCACTCCTCGGCGAGCTTGGGATAGTCCGGGAAGTTGTGCCGCTGCCAGTGCTCGATCGCATCGTGGTACTGACGCGGCAGCATGCGGACGTCGTCTTTCACTCGTCTAGCGTACCGAGTTCGCACCGCAAATGGTCATACCGTTCGCCCGAGCGAACGTGACGTGCGTTTTTCCGGCATGCTCGCTGCCACAGGACGGATCGATGCAGATTGGGTTTTGGATATCGAGCGAGGAGCACGGTCCTCTCCAAATGGTGCGCGCCGCGGAGCGCGCCGAGGCGGCCGGGTTTCCTTACGTCCAGATCTCGGACCATTTCCATCCGTGGATCGATCGACAGGGGCAGAGCCCATTTGTCTGGTCGGTGATCGGCGGCATCGCGGCGACGACGAAGCTCTGGGTCGGCACCGGCGTCACCTGTCCGATCATCCGTCTGCACCCGGCGATCGTCGCGCAAGCCGCGGCGACTTCAGCGGTAATGCTCGACGGTCGTTTCTTCCTCGGTGTGGGGACCGGTGAGAACCTGAACGAGCACGTCGTCGGCCGCGGCTGGCCGGCACTCGTCGTGCGGCGGGCCATGCTCGAAGAAGCCATAGCGGTGCTGCGCCTGCTCTTCCGCGGCGGGGAGCGCAGCTTCCATGGACGTTTCTTCACGGTGGAGCACGCGCGTCTCTACACGATCGGCGACAGGACGCCGGACATCTACGTGGCGGCGGGCGGAGCACGTGCGGCCGAGCTCGCTGGACGCGCGGGCGACGGCCTGATCGCGACGAGGCCGGACCGCCGGACGGTCGCGACGTTCGAAGAGGCGGGCGGCGCCGGCAAGCCGAGGTACATCGAGCTCAAGGTCTGCTGGGGACCCGATCCCGATGCCGGACGCCGTCTCATGCACGAGCTCTGGCCGATCGACGGCCTGGGGGGCCGGCTCTTCCAGGAGCTCGGCCGCCCCGCCGACTTCGCCGCCGCCGTCGAGCACGTCCCGCTCGAGAAGTCGACGAAGGATGCGCCCGTGGGTCCCGACCTCGAGCCCTACGTCAACGCGATCCGGAAATGCGTCGATGCCGGCTTCGATCACATCGGCCTCCATCAGGTCGGCCCCGATCAGGAAGGATTCCTCAAGTTCTGGGAGAAACTGCTGCGGCCCGCGCTCGAACGCGAAAAAGCCGCGGTCCGAGGCTAAAGCTGCTCGAACTAGCTCTGAAGGGTGACCGGATCCGCGTACCGGACCTTGTCGGCTTGATCGTCGCCCACAACAGGGAAATGCAATAGGACGCCCGAGTAGAGACCGCCCTCGTTCAGGCGAATGTTGAGGAAGACTTCTGACTTCTTGGCTTGGCGCAGCCGGGTGTCAAGCACGGTCCACCAAATCGGATCGTCCGACAAACCTTCCGTCTTCGCGAGGTGGTCTTCGACCCACGCCCGCACCGTCGCCCCCATGCGGTTTGCACCAATGAGCTCAGCGGCAGCCAGCGAGAGAATGACATAGGCGATGAGCGCGATCACTCCCTCGTTCGGCGCGGCCCTCAGCAATCCCCCGACTCCGAGCTGGACCAGATCGGCGAGGCCTCGTTTCCCGCCGGTAGCGGCGGCCAAGATCAAAAGACTGATCAGGCCAACGCCGATCGCGATGAAGGCGCTGTAGACCAGTGCGTCCGCCAGCTCTTGCAAAGTTCCGCGTTGGGTCTTGTCTTCTGGAATTGGCGCGACCCGCTGGGCCTCAGCGCGCGCAACCAAGCCGGGGAGGACTACGAGGGCGAAGGTGAGCAGACCCTCAAAGTCGAGGGCCAACTTCTACTGGTGGTTCTGCGGCTTGGGCGCCGTTACATGCGTTGTGTCCGACCGGTTCCTCTCTTCGAACGGGTCGCGAACCCGCACCTGCGCCCCTAGGCTCGAGCGGTGAGGCCTCAAAGCCCAGCCCAGTCGCTCCGACGCGGTTGGCGTGTTTCGGGTCTCCATCTTGCCATTAATCCTAGTCTTCATCGTCAACTCCAACGCGCAGGAATCGGGCCTATTCCGAGAAGCCTCAGAGCCGCTTTTCCAAAGCCGTAAGCGGCGCGGCCTTGAAGCCCATCGCAGTGATGAACGCCGCGATGTCCTTGTCCTGCGCTGCGACCATCGTCCGCGCGACGTGCGCGCCCTTCGACCGGAAGTGGCCGAGCAGAGCCTCGATCAGACGGCGCCCGACGCCTTTCTCGCGCGCCGACGGGTCCACACCGAAGAACTCGACCCATCCCGTCGGCTCCTCGAGGCCGAACTCGCCGCCACGCACCTCACCGAGCATGAAGCCGACGACGCGACCGTCGAGCTCCGCGACCTGCGACGAGTCGGGGTCGCGCCGGATGTAGTACGCGGCCCGCTGCTCCCACACCTCGGGGCGGTACTTCCCGGTGATGCGCTCGTCGATGCGGCAGATGCCTTCGATGTCGAGCTCGTTCATCGGCCGCACGCGCACGTCGGACATCGCCGCGAAGTTTAGAGGCGCGCCCCCCGACGGCGCCGGGCTACGTGGGTTGAGGCGACCTAGCCGCGCCGACTCGAAGCCGCAGCCCGGACGCGGACGGGACGACGGCGAGGATGTAGCACGCTGCCGCGAGGAAACCAACGCCGGTGAAGCCGATCGTGAGCGCGGCGACCACCGCGAGGATGGAGCCGATGACCGACGCCGCGCCGTTGACCGCCCAGGCCCACGCGACGAGCCCATCGTCGTGCGCACCGGCCGACGCGAGGACACGCGGGAAGACTGAGCCGAGGGGAAGACCGATCGCGAAGGAGACGAGGCACGCTGTCGCGCCCCGGGCGAGGAGCGGCCACGAGAGCGTGGCGACCGCGACGCGATCGAACGCGAGAAACGCGACGGTCACCACGATGGCGCTCGCGAGGGCCGCGCGGGGAACGCCGATCTTACCCCGTGCCGAGGCGGCCGATCCGCCGGCCGCTCCGACGAGAAGCGCGGCGAGTCCGACTGCGAGGGCCAGCGCGGGCTGGCCCAGATAGAGCGTAAGTCGCTGGAGCAGGACGATCTCCGCGGCGATGAAGCCGAAGCCGACCGCGAGGGCCTGCACCGTGGTGCGCCGGCCGACCGCGGTGGCGAGAGCTGCACCCATCACCTTCCGCAGGGGAAGGAGCAGCAGCCCCCACGACAGCACGACCGCCGGGATGAGCGCGCCGAAGAGGATCAGATAAGCGATCGGCACGTTGGTGCCCGGATTCGCGAAAAAGAAGGGCCGGTCGTCGGTGGCGGGCACCGGCGTGCCGGCGAGGCCTTCGGCGAACGGACCGACCCGGTCGAGCGGGTCGAACGCAACGGTGAAGTGGTGGTCCGCGGCGAACCGGCGGATGGCGGTCGCCGAGGACGCATCGAACGCGTCGTCCCGAACGATGAGCAGACCGAAGTCGAGATATCGGAGCACCGCGAGGTGTGCAAGCGGGTCGGCGACGCCGCGCCCCCGGAGTGCCTCGACGCCGAGTGCAGCCGTGTTCAACATCTCGATCGGAGGGTCGCGATAGAAGCGCCCGACGGCGAGGACGCCGTGGTCCGCGATGTGACCGAGGTAGTCGTCGAAGGCCTCGGCGGTGTAGAGGTAGCTCTCGGAGAGCGCGTACGCCCCGCTCGCGAGGGCGGCGTAACTGTCGACGACGGTCATCAGGATGAGGTCGTACCGGTCCGCCGAGCGCCTGATGTAACTCCGGGCCTCGTCCTCGACGACGTTCACGCGCGCGGCGGAGTAGACATGCCCGCTGTAGTCGGACAGAGGACCACGCATCAGGCTCGAGACCCCGCGATTCACCTCGACGGCGTCGACTTGGGAGGCGCCGTGAACGAGCGCGTTCTGGATGTCGATGCCGCCCCCCGGACCGATGATGAGAACATGCGGCCGCGACAACAGCTCGTACGGCGCCGCGATGATGCTCGCGCGAAGAACGCTCATGTCGCCGGAGCCGTCGAGAATTTGCGTCGCGGCAGTTTGGTCGAGGAGCATGAAGTTCGCGTCCGGTCGCGGAGCGGCGTACGCGGGGTCGATAAAATTGAGATACAGCGCCCCAGCGGGAAGACCCTCGTAATGAATGACGTCGACTCGGGCGTGTGGGTCCCAGCGCGTCTCCAGGTGGGTGATGTTTGCGCCGTACACCGGTCGCTTCGCCGGACCACTCTGCGGCGGCGCCATTACGTCACCGGTCAGGGTCAGAGCAGCCGTGAGAGCGAACGCGGAGACGACACCTGCAAGGGGCCGTAGGCGCGGGCCCGCGATGACGACGGCGGCGAGCGCGGAGAGGCACGCCGAAGCGCCATACAGCCCGGGAGCTCCGAGCCACGGCAGGCCGGCGAACGCGAAGAGGCTCCCCGCCGCGGCGCCGGCGAGGTCCACGGAATAGAGACGACCCGCGCGGGTCGGCGCTTCGCGGAGGCTCCGAACGACGATCCAGCTCGCGAAGACGAACGGCAGCGCGCCGGCGACGAATGCGACGAGGATCGCGGCGGGGAGCGCGACGCCCGGGTCGATGTGCGTCTCGAGCAAGAGCGCCACGACCGAGCTCGTGGCCGCGGCGAGCGCGAGCGTGCTGAGCGAGGGCCGTCGCGCGCCTCGATCGAACACTCCGCTCAGGGTCGCGCCGCTCCCAACTCCGAGAAGCGAAACGCTGATGACGAGGTAGGTGAGGTGATAGCCGTACGAAGAGCTGAATAGCCTTGTCTGCGCGACCTGGAACAGAAGCGCAGCGGCGGAGACCAACCCGATGCACACGTAACGGGAAACGGGCATCGCCGGAGACTACGGTCTGTGTCTCTTCGCCGAGTTGTCAAACCCGACGCAACGCCGCACGACAGATTGGGGCCCTGTCTGGTCGTCTACTTGCGCGTCAGCAGGAACGTGGTCAGGTCGTCGAGCTCCGATGGGGTGAGGCCTCCGGCAAACGCGGGCATACCGCCGCCTCCCGTGGCGATGCGGGCCGTGATCTGGTCGCGTGTCATGCGCGACGCGACGTGACTCAGGTCCGGTCCCCGCCGGCCACCCGCGCCCTCGATCGCATGGCACGCAAAGCACGCCTTCGACACGAAGAGGTCCGCGCCCCGGCGTTCGGAGGCGCCCAGGCCCTGGGTGACGCTCGCGGGAAGCGCACCCCCTTCGAGCTTCGGCACCCACGGCGATTCGATACCCGCCACGGTGAGCGACGCGTACGCGATGAAGGGGAGAGCGACCGCCGCTATCGCGGCCGGCCGCCGCGACCAGTGCCGCTCGCCGTCCGGCCAGAGAATGGGCACGAGGAAAAGAAACACGAACGCGAAGAGCGGGAGACCGATGATGACGATTGATTCAGTCGCCGGGGGTATGAGCGCGAGGATCGCGAAGTAGCCGAGGAAGTACCAGTCCGGGCGCGGGTCGGCGACAACGTTGGTGGGGTCAGGAGGCTTGCCGAGCTGCGGTGCGCCAAAGATCGCCGCGAGCACCACGACAACGACCACCGCGGCAGCGGCGATGGTCGCATCGCGCCACGCCGCGTCAGGCCAGAAAGGGATGCCGCGCCGCAGCATCTCGGCGTAGCGCGCGCGGTACGTGGGCCGATCGACGGGAAGACCCGGCACCGGCGGCTCCGAGATCCCGCGCTTCACCACGAGGTAGAGGTGCATGCCGATGAGGCCAAAGATCGCGGCAGGGATGAGGAAGACGTGCGTCGCGTAGAAGCGCGTGAGCGTCGCACCTCCGACGTTGCTGCCCGCGATGACCAGAGTCGCGAGCCAATTTCCAATCACGGGGGCTCGCGCGGCCTGTTCGGCAGCGACCACGACCGACCAGAACGCGTCCTGATCCCAGCGCAGCAGCTGTCCGGTGAAGGCCATGGCGAGGGTCGCTAAGAGAAGCAGCGATCCGGTCAGCCAGTTGGCCTCGCGGGGGAATTTGAACGCGCCGAACAGGTAGACCTGCGTCATGTGCGCGAGAACGAGGACGACCATCGCGCCCGCGCCGAAGTAGTGCATCCCGCGGACAACCCCTCCGAGCGTCGCGTCATGGCTGATGAACTGGAGCGAGTCGTACGCGGAATTCGGTGCGGGGACGTAGGTCATCGCGAGGCCAACGCCTGTCACGACCTGCATCACGAAGATCGCGAGCGTCGCGCTGCCGAGGACGTACCACCACCCGATGGGCCGCTCGAGCTCGCGCGGCACCGGATGGCGGAGGACCGCCATCACGCTGTCCTCAAGCTCGAAGCGCTCCCCGAGCCAACTCGCGATCCCGCGAAGCAATCTCATCCCTGCTTCACAGTCGGAAGAGGCTGCTGGCGCACGAGCAGTCGATCGCCGCTCACCTCCCACTCACGCTCGAAGAGCGGCCGCGGCGGCGGGCCGCCAGCCACCGTGCCGTCGCTGTAGTAGACACCGCCGTGGCAGGGACAAAGGAAGAGCTTCGCTGAGGCCTGCCAGTTCACCGGACAGCCCAGGTGCGTGCAGTTCACGTTGAAGATCTGGAACATCTGCGGCCCGCTGACATCGCGACGGCGCACCCAGAGCGCGGTGTCGGCGGTCTGACCCGCCCACGCGAGTGGGCTCGGGTCGCGGATCGACACGAGCTTCGTCTCTCCGACCGGAAAATCCCCGATCGCGCCCACCGGCACGAGCTCGTCGGACGGTGCGTGGAACAGCGGTGCGAGGAGATAGCCGAGGATCGGAAGACCGACGATCGCGCTGATGAAGGCCGTGAGCGCCACCGTGAGGCGCGACAGGAACCGGCGGCGCGACATCTCGTTCACCGGGCAGCCTCCTCGAGCGCCTGCCGGATCCAGCCGGCCAACGCTCCGGCCGCGATCAGCGCGCCAGCGACGGTGACGATGGGACTCGTGAGGACGCCCACCGCGGCCAGACCGACCCCGGTCGCGAGCGTCACCGGCCAGATCGATGGCGCGGGACTGTGTGTCGGCGGGTGCTCGTTCACAGAAGCGTCCCGATGTAGACAACGGTGAAGACGACGACCCACACCGCGTCGACGAAGTGCCAGTAGAGGGCCACCGCCTCCCACGCCACCGGGCGGACCGCCGCGGCGCGGCGACGATTCGCCGAGAAGAGCGCCGCGAGCGCGACCAGGCCGGCGAGGACGTGAAGGCCGTGCAAGCCCGTGAGCGTGAAGAACGTCGTACCGAAGAGCGCGCTGCCAGGGCCGATGCCCTCGCTCAGAAGACGCGCGTACTCGCTGCCCTGACCGATGAGGAAGATCGCGCCGAGCGCGATCGTTGCCGCGAGCCAGCGGCCGCTTCGCGTGCCAGTCGCGAAGGCCATCGTGGCGCTGCTGGCAAAGAGGGCGACGGAAAAGACCGCGGTGCGGGCGAAATCGAGATTCGCCCTGGCGGTTGCGAGCCCGGCGTCCCGGTACGCGACGTACGCGAGCACGATCGCGAGAAAGAAGACCGACTCGGAAGCGATGAAGATCGCGACCCCGAGGAGGATGCGGTCCTGAACAATCTTCGGGCTTCGCCCGAGAGACAGGACGTCGCTCATCCCGTATCCCTCGCCTCGGGGTGCTTGCGGTCCCAGAGCGGACGCCGACTTTTCACCGCCGGGATGCTGGCAAAGTTCTCGGGAGGCGGCGGAGACGTCGTGGACCACTCCAGCGTGAAGGCGTCCCACGGATCGTCGCCGGCGATCGCGCCGGACCGGAGACTGCGCACGAGGTTGACGAAGAAGATGAACATCGCGACCAACAGGATCGCTGCGCCGATGGTCGAGATGAGGTTCAACGGACCCCACCCGGTGCTCGCGGCGTACGTGAATACGCGCCGCGGCATGCCGACAGCGCCGAGCCAGTGCTGCGGCAGGAAGGTGAGGTTGAAGCCCGCGAACGTCGCCCAGAAGTGCCACCGGCCGAGGGTCTCGCTCAGAAGGCGGCCGGTCATCTTGGGAAACCAGTAGTAGGCGCCCGCGAAAATGCCGAACATCGTGCCACCGAACAGCACGTAGTGGAGATGCGCCACGACGTAGTAGCTGTCGGTGACGGCGAGATCGATGGGCACGACCGCCAGCGATACGCCTGAGAGCCCGCCGATCACGAACATCGCGATGAAGCCGACGGCGAAGAGCATCGCAGTCGTCATGCGGAGGCGGCCGCCGATCATCGTCGCGATCCAGTTGAAGATCTTTACGCCCGTGGGGATGGCGATGAGCATGCTCGTCGCGGAGAAGATTGCGTTCTCGGTCTCGCCGAGCCCCACAGCGAACATGTGGTGCGCCCAGACGCCGAACGACAGGAACGCGATGGCCACGCTCGAGCCCGCGACAAACGCGTAGCCGAAGATCGGCTTTCGGCTGAAGACCGGGATGACTTCGGAGATCATCCCCATCGCCGGCAACACCATGATGTAGACCTCGGGGTGGCCGAAAAACCAGAAGAGGTGTTGCCACAGGATGGCCTGGCCACCGCCGGCCGGATCGAAGAAATGGCCACCGAGCTGCCTGTCGACGAAGAGCATGACGAGGGCCGCGGTGAGCGCAGGGTACGCGCCGAGAATGAGGACGCTCGTGACGAGCGTCATCCACACGAAAAGCGGAACGCGGGAGATCGCCATGCCCGGGCAGCGCATGAGGAGGATCGTCACGGCGAGGTTGATCGCGCCGATGATCGTGCCGGCGCCGTTCACCGCGAGGCCGAGGATGTAATAGTCCACGCCTGTCCCGGGTGCGAAGGCTCGCTCAGAGAGCGGCGCGTAGGAGAACCATCCGGTGTTAGGCGCGCCCCCGGCGAGGAAGCTGAAGTACAGGACGATTCCACCGACGAGCGAGAGCCAGAACGAGAGTGCGTTCAGACGCGGAAACGCGACGTCGGGGGCTCCGATCATGAGCGGCACGAGATAGTTCGCGAAGCCCACCAGGAGCGGGACCACCGCGAGCAGGATCATCGTGACGCCGTGGACGGTGAACGCCTGATTGAAGACCTCCGGGTCCACGAGGCTTGCTTCCGGGGTCGCCAGCTGTGCGCGCAGGAGCAACGCCTCGAGCCCGCCGATGGCGAAGAACGCGACGCCCATTCCGATGTAGAGGACGCCGATCGCTTTGTGATCGACGGTCCGCAGCCACCCCACGCGTTCGCCGGCCGGTCGGCGGACCCACAGCGGCACCGCGGTCACTTGAGGCTCACGAGGTATGCCGCGAGCGCGTCGAGGTCCGCGTCCGACAGCGGCACCCGCGGCATCAGCGAGCCGGGCTTGTACCGCTGCGGGTCCGCGAGCCACGCGCGCATCCGCGCGGTGTCATTCGCTAGGGCACCTGCCCCGATCATCGCGCGTGCGCCGACATGCGTGAGATCGGGGCCAGCCGTCCCGACGGCGGCAGTGCCGCGGATCGTGTGGCAGCTCACGCAGATGTTCGAGAGGAAGACGCGCTCTCCCGCATTGCCCTGCGCCGGCGTGGGAAGGCCCTGCCCGCTCAGCCAGTGATCGAACTCGGTCTGCGTCTCTGCGACGACGCGGATGCGCATCCAGGCGTGCTCGACGCCGCAGAACTCGGCGCACTGCCCGTCGTACGACCCCGCCCGGTGCACGAAGAGCCGCAGACGATTGGTCTTGCCGGGAAGCAGGTCCATCTTGGGGCCCAGCTCGGGCACCCAGAAGCTGTGAATCACGTCCACCGACGTGACCTCGAGCTCGACCGGGGTGTCGATCGGGATGTGCAGCTCGTTCGCCGTCTTAACCCCGCTGTAACTGAACTCCCACCACCACTGGTGGCCGGTCGCCGTGATTCGCATCGCCGGCGCGACACCCGCTCCGTTGATTTCGGCCATCGCGCCGAGGGTCAGGACGAATACCACCGCGAGGATGAGGCCCGGGGCGGCGGTCCATGCGATCTCGAGCCGCCTGTTCTGCTCGAAGGTCGCGGCTTCTCCCGCGACCTGGCGCGAGGCGCGGTAGCGCCAGACGGCATAGACGAGCGCGCCCTCGACGCCGACGAAGATGAGGAGCGC
>VBEY01000240.1 GCA_005889295.1 Chloroflexota bacterium
GGTGCGTGGCGGTGTAGTGCTTGGTGGCGTGCTTGTTCTTGGAGCTGTCACAACAACCCACGTGCCCGCACGTGAGACAGAGTCGCGCCTTGATCCACGAGTCTCCGACGCGCAAGCACTCCTCACACCCGGCCGGTGTATTCGGCCAGTGATCGCTGCTGGCGGAGAGGTGTTCGCACGTGATCGGCTGGCTCATGGCCCCGACCCTACGGGCCGGCCTCAGGGCCGATCGTGCCCCGTGGCGCGCCGGCAACGTCGCTCCCGACACGGAGGTCGCCGTCACATCGCGAGCCGCCTGAGCTCGTCCTCGTTCAGCAACCGATCACTGACCTTCGCGGCGGCGAAGATCCGATCGACGCGTTCGCGGGTCGCCTCGATGCCGCGCGACTCCAGCCAGTACACGACGTTCGACTCGCCGCTCATCGGGCCGACCTCAATGCGCTGCTCGCGCCCCAGGACCGATGCCGGCACCGCGCTATACACACGATCGGCAAGTGCCCGGTCGCCCTTGCGGAGGGCTTTGATCACGGCCGCGGCGTGCACGCCCGTCCCGGTGCGAAAGGCGTCCGAGCCCATGGCGGGGTAGTTCGGCGGGATCGGGATGCCACAGTGCTCGGCGACGAGCGCGGTGTATTCGACGAGCGGCGTGAGGTCGCGGTCGATGAGACCCCACAGCAGCAGGTTCACGAGCAATTGGTCCATCGACGAGTTGCCGACGCGCTCTCCGATGCCGAGCGCGCAGCCGTGCACGCGGTCGGCGAGCGCCGTCGCGGTGAGCGCATTGATCGTGCCGAGCCCGCGGTCGTTGTGTCCGTGAAAGTCGAGCTTCACCGCTCGGCCGCGCACGATCTCATCGCGAACGAACGCGAGGAGATTGCGCACGCCCTCGGGCGTCGCGTGGCCACAGGTGTCCGAAACGCATATCCGCTTCGCGCCCGCGGCGATCGCAGTCTCGTACAGCTTCTGGAGCGTCTCTGGGTCCGCCCGCGTGGTGTCCTCGGTGACGAACATCACCGGCAACCCCGCTTTCACGAGCGTCGCGACGCTCGTTTCGACACTCCGTAGCATCGCGTCGATCTTCCAGTCCTCAGCGAAGCGGCGGATCGGCGAGGAGCCGATGAACGCGCAGCTCTCGATGGGAATGCCGGCCTCGGTCGACGCCTCGATCGCCGCGCGAACGTCGTCGGGGTGCGTGCGGATCGCTAGGTTGGGGCGAAGGTGTTTGAGCTTCGTCGTCTCCTTCGCGAGCGCGACGATCGTCGCTCGCGCCTGGGGCGACGCACCGGGAAGGCCGAGGTCCGCGCTGTCGATCCCGAGCTGATCCATGAGTTGGAGGAGGCGCCTCTTGACGTCGAGTGGCGGGTTGCGGACCGAGGGGCCCTGCAGGCCGTCGCGGAGCGTCTCGTCATCGAGCTCGACCGCGCGGTAGTCCGCGCGCGCGGCGCGTCCATCGCGATTCCAGTCGTAGATCAGCTTGTCGAGCTCGGTCTCCACGCGACGTATGGTGCCTCAGCGACGCGGGTGCTCGGCCTGGTCGGGACCGCCGCGGTTCCGACCTATCTCGCCGCCGGCGGGGACCTCTGCCCGACGTAACGCAGCAGGGCGAGGTCGCCGGCGGTGAACCCGGCGTGCCGCGACGGGCTGAACGTGTACGTGGTCGCGACCCCCGCGAACGTCCCGGATTGCAGCCGGTCGCGGACGGCGGCGGGGTCGATGCCGTCCGCGGCCGCACTTGAGAGGAGCGCGAGTGCGTCGTACGCCGATGCCGCGACGCTCGTCGGCGGGCTGCCGGTGCGGTCGGTATAAGCCTGGACAAAGCTGGCGCGCGCCACGCTGCTTGCGCCGGCGCCCGCGGCGATCCAGCGCGAGCCTGGCCAGAGCGCGAGGGCCGCTGCCTCGCGGAGATCGCTGATGTCGCCGAGCTCGCAAACGTACGAGAGGTAGAGGGTCGTCCCTGTCGTCACGGTCCGCGCGGCTTCGAGGTACGACCGTGGCGTCCCCGCAAGGAGAACGATCGATGTCGTCGCGAGCAGCGGTCGGAGTGTTTGCGTGGCGTCGGCCGGCGTAACCGTCACCACGTTCGCCCTCACTTGACGACGGGCGAGCTCCGTCACGAAAGCGATGCGGTCGGCGACAGCCGTCGTCGACTCGTCGCTCACCACAAGAGCTGACGCCAGGACCGAGCGCTGCGCGGCGTCATCCAGGACAAAACGCGCGAGTTGCGCCGGCGTCGGCGCGAGCGCGAAGGCCCATCCTCCGCCGCGGATCGCGGGCTCGGGGATCGGCAGGGTGAAGAGGACGGGCACCTGCGCCAGCTGTATGAGGTTCGCGAACGCGTCGTCGTAATCGACAGCGGCCCCCACGATGATCGCGTCGGCCCGGGCTTCGACCGCCTCGCGTCGAAACTCGAGCGCCGTTTTCGAGGGACTGCCGCCGATGTCCACGGTCTTCAGCTTCACGCGTAGCGTCGCGGAGGTGTGCTGATCGGCCCAAAGCTGCAGCGCATCCCGCTGCGCGCTGCCGCTCGGCGCGCGCGAGCCCGAGAGGTCGAGGAGCGCGGTCACATTGAATGCGTTCGGGTCGCGCGTCGGCGTTGGGCTCGGAGTGGTTGAGGGATTCGCCGCCGTACACGCGCTCAGAAAGAGGACGAGCGCGAGCGCTCGGATCACGAGCGCCGCCGTGCTAGGCGCGCGTCCCATCCGGAAGCGGGTTGTCCGCCGCGTAGACGTGCCTCGCGGCGTCCTCAGGACGCGGGTCCGGCTCGCTCTCAGCCTGCGCGATCGCTTTCTCGATCTCGTCGGCCAGAGCGGCGCGGATAGCCTCGAGCTCCTCCTCCGCGACACCCGCCGAGAGCAGATACGCGAACGCGCGCTTGACCGGGTCTTTCGCGCGCCACTCTTCGACTTCCTGCTTCGTGCGGTAGCGGCTGTCGTCGTCGTCGCTCGTGTGCGGCTGATAGCGATAGCACTTGAGCTCGACGAGGCTGGGTCCGCCTCCCGCGCGGGCGCGGTCCGCGGCGATCTTTGTCTTCTCGTAGCTGTCGAGCATGTCCATCCCGTCGGCGACATGGCCCGGCATCGCATACGCCGCGGCCTTCTCAGCGATGTCCTTGACCGCCGTCTGTTGCTCGATGCGGGTCGATATCGCGAGCAGGTTGTTCTCGATGACGAACACAACGGGAAGCTTGTGGACCGACGCGAAGTTCATGGCCTCATGGAAGTCACCGGTGCTGGTGGAACCGTCGCCGCCAAACGCGAACACGATGTACGGCTCCTTACGGAGCTTCAGCGCGAGCGCCAGACCGACGGCGTGCGGGAATTCCGTCCCGACGAGCACCGAGCGTGAGACGATGCGGTCCTTCGGCGAGCTGAACATGTTGAGCATCGCCCGGCCACCGGAGTTCGGATCCGTGGCCTTCGCGAGCACGCTGCGGAACTCGTCGAGCGCGCTGAAGCCGAGCACGAACGCGAGGCCCATGTCCCGGTAATACGGGACGGTCCAGTCCTTGCCGCGCTGAATGCACCAGGCGGCGCCGATCTGCGCGCCCTCATGGCCGTCCGTGCCCGCGCCGAACGGCGTCCGGCCCATGCGATTCAGCTGGAGGATGCGCTCGCTCACCAGGCGGGTCATGAGGACGAAGCGATACATGCCTTTCACGTCGTCGAGCGAAAGGCCGAGCGCCTCGTGACGGGTCGCGCTCCCCTTGCGCGTGGTGACCGCCATCAGGGAGTCATGCTACCGGCCGCCGTGGCCACATGAGCGCGGCGAGGACCACCAACCACGCTGAAAACAGCAGTCTGAGGGCGAGATCAGGCGACGCGTCGACGCTGCTACCCAGCGCGCTGATGCCCCCGACCAAAGCGAACAGGATGGCGCCGACCATCGTGATCCATCCGAACGCTCGTGGGAGGATATTTGTCTCAGCCCACATTTTTCCGATCGTCCACCACCACACGGTACGCACCACGAGCGAGGCGGGGTTGGTCTCCGGCGCTCCGGCCAGTCCGACGAGCACGACGCACGTACCGGCAATCGTGCCGAGCACGGCACCAGATCGACGTAGCGGCTCGTGCCGTGAGTGCAGCGACGCGATGACCGGCAGCAAGACTCCGAAGCCGATCGCGTTGAGAAGTGCGTACCAGGAGCCGTAGAAACCTGGTGCGAATTCCGTTGCCCCGAAGAGTGCGACTCCGCCGATCAGCGCCCAGATCGCTGCCTTCTTCAGGTCCACGATTTCGTGTGCGTTTACGACTTTCGCTTTCCCTGATCGTCGTACTCGTAGAAGCCTTTTCCCGTCTTCGTCCCGAGCTGTCCCGCGAGGAACATCCGCCGGAGCAACGGCGGGGGAGCCATGTACGGCTCCTTGAACTCGTCGAAGAAGACGTTGGCCACGTGGTAGTTGATGTCGACGCCGGTGTAATCGATGAGCTCGAACGGTCCCATGGGGTAGCCGAGCCCGAGTTTCACCGCGTTGTCGATGTCCTCCTTCGTGGCGACGCCGAGCTCGAGCATGCGGATGGCGCCGAGGAGATACGGGACCATGAGCCGGTTCACGATGAAGCCCGTGGTGTCCTTGCAGACCACACCGGTCTTGCCGAGCTTCCCGACGAATTCCCTGAGCGTGGCCACGGTCTCATCGCTTGTCGTGATGGCCTTCACGATCTCGACGAGCTTCATGATCACGGGCGGGTTGAAGAAGTGCATTCCCGCGAACCGGTCCGGCCGGCGCGTCGCCGCTGCCATCTCGACGATCGTGAGGCTCGACGTGTTCGAGCAGAAAATCGTCGCGGGCGGGCAGATCGTGTCGAGCTCGGCGAAGAGCTTCTTCTTCGGGCCGATCTCTTCGACGATCGCCTCGATGATCAGGTCGCGGTCCTTGAACGCGCCGAGCGAAATCGTGCCCCGAAGGCGGCCGCGCGCCGCCTTCGCGTCGTCTTCCGACAGCCGGCCGCTCTTGATGAGTCGAGCGAGCGAGCCGTCGACGCGCTGAAAGCCCTTGTCCACGAGCGACTGATCGACCTCGCGGACGAGCGTGTCAAAGCCCGCCTGGGCGCAGATCTGCGCGATGCCCGAACCCATTTGCCCGAAGCCGACGACGCCGACTCGCTGAATACCCATCTCGCCTTGTGACCTCCTGAAAAGCGCGGTCAGCATAGGCCGGGCAAGCGGCCTAACATTTCGTCGTGCCTCCCCTCACGTCAGCGGGCCGTGCCGTGCTGCGCGGTCCGGGCGCTACCGACGTCGCGTTGACGGTTAACGGCGAGCACCTCACGGTACGAGCGGCGCCTCGCCGCACCGTCCTCGACACGTTGCGCGAGACGCTCGGCCTGACGGGGACGAAGAAGGTCTGCGATGAAGGCACGTGTGGCGCGTGCACCGTCCTTGTCGACGGCGGTCCCGTCTACTCGTGCATGACGCTCGCCGTCGCCTGCGAGGGAAAGTCCATCGAGACGATCGAAGGGATCGCGAAGGACGGCGAGCTGCATCCGGTGCAGCGCGCCTTCATCGACGCCGACGCCTTCCAGTGCGGCTTCTGCACGCCCGGTCAGATCATGTCGATCGTCGCACTGCTGCGTGAGAACGCGTCGCCGACCGAAGATGACGTCCGCCGCGCCGTCGCCGGCAATCTCTGCCGCTGCGGCGCGTACCCGAACATCGTCAAGGCCGGTGTGAGCGCCGGAAAGCGACAAAAATGAGACGAGCGAGGAGCGGCTTTGCAGCGACGAGCGAGACCCGCAGCCCTGAGCGTGTCTCGGCGCAGCCGAGATTGATCTAATGCCCCGCGTCGTCAGAAGCCGCGAGGAGTTCGAGGGCGAGATCTTCGAGTCGCTCGTCCTCGTCGAGGGCAAGGACCTACCAGTCCAT
The DNA here is from genome assembly GCA_005889295.1 of Chloroflexota bacterium. Lineage (GTDB taxonomy): Bacteria > Chloroflexota > Limnocylindria > P2-11E > P2-11E > 3-1-20CM-2-70-9. The sequence goes on from VBEY01000240.1 coordinate 5,866, forward strand.
CCGGCGGGGACCGAGTTCAACGAGATCGCAAAATCGCGCCGTCGCATCGATGGCCAGCAACGCGTCACCGGCCGCGCCAAGTACACGCAGGACGTTTACCTCCCCGGCATGCTCCACGTCCGCGTGCTCCGTAGCCCGTATCCCCGCGCGCGCGTGAGGCGGATCGACACCAAGAAAGCCGAAAAGCTGGCTGGCGTGCGCGACGTGCTGCATCGTTTCAACGCCCCGAAGGCGGCGTTCCGGGGCGAGGAGACGATTTTCCGCGAGGAAGTGCGTTTCGTCGGGGACGAGGTCGCGGCCGTCGCGGCGGATGACGAGCAGTCCGCGGTCGAAGCGCTTCGAATGATCGAAGTCGATTACGAGCTCCTGCCGCATGTGGTCGATCTCGAGGAAGCGATCGGCGATGTCGCCCCGCGTCTCGAGACCGATGGCAACGTCGCCGAAGCCGCAACGCACAAGCGCGGCGACGCCAAACGGGGCCTCAAGGAAGCCGATTTCGTCATCGACGCGACGTACCGGACGTCGACGCAGTTGCACAACTCGCTCGAGACTCACGGCGCTGTCGCGTCGTGGGACGGTGAGCAGCTGACCGTTTACGAATCGACACAGCACGCCTTCGGTGTGCGCCAGGGTCTCCGCACCGCACTCAAGCTGCCCTTCTCCAAGATTCGCGTGCTCTGCGACTACATGGGCGGCGGCTTTGGATCAAAAGGCGGTGTGGGCAAGTACTCGATCATCGCGTCGATGTTCAGCATGCGGCTCGGGCGGCCGGTCCGCTGCGTCCTGACGCGCGAAGAAGAGAATCTTGCGGCGGGAAACCGCTCGGCCACGCTGCAGCAGCTGCGCATCGGCGGAAAGGCCGGGCGTATCACAGCGCTGGAGCACACCTCATGGGCCAACGTGGGCCAGGGAAAGTGGGTCGCTAATCCGACCGGCCCCACGAACACGCTCTACGACATCGCGAACCTGTCCTCGAAGTCTTACAAGGTGGTCACGAATGCCGGGTCGCTGTCCGCGTTCCGCGCGCCGGGCTACGTTGAGGGCACGTTCGCCCTCGAGTCAGCGATCGATGAGCTCGCTGACAAGATGGGTGTCGATCCGCTCGCGCTGCGCCGCAAGCACGCCGCTTCGCCGAAGGACCCGATGGTCGGAAAGCGCTACTCAGACAAGCACCTCATCGAGTGTTACCGCATCGGTGCCGCGGAAATAGGCTGGCAGCGCCGGCGGTCCGGCGGGATTCGGGGCTCGGCCCCGCATCGGCGTCGCGGAATCGGGATGGCCACACAGATCTGGGGCGGAGGAGGTGGCCCGCCCGCGTACGCCACGGTGCATGTGAATCCGGACGGGACGGTCGTGCTCACGACCGGGAGCCAGGACATTGGCACCGGGACGCGCACGATCCTGGCGCAGATCTGCGCGGATGAGCTCGGCGTGGAGCTGGACGATGTGCAGGTCCGGCTGGGTGACACCGACAACCCCTACGGGCCGATCTCGGCGGGATCGCTTACGACTGCGTCGGTGGGGCCCGCGGTACGCATCGCGGCACGGGACGCGAAGGAGCAGCTGCTCGGCGCGGCCGCCGGGGTCCTCGAAACGCCAAAGGCCGAGCTGCGTCTCGAAGCTGGCGTCGTGGTAACCAAGGGCGCGCGCACTCCGCTCTCTGAGATTCTCGGAAGGGTCGATAACAACACCGTGATCGGTAAGGGCGGTCGCCACCCAAACGACCCCGAGCTCTCGCTGCGGACGTTCGGCGCGCATTTCGCGGAGGTCGAGGTCGACGTGCGCACCGGCGAGATCACGGTCGAGCACGTTGTCGCGGTACACGACATCGGCCGAATCATCAATCCGATGACGGCCCGGTCACAGGTCGAAGGCGGCGTGCTCCAGGCGCTTGGCTTCGCCCTCAGCGAGGAGCGCTTTCTGGACCGGGCTACAGGTCGCGTGATGAACGCGAACCTCGAGAACTACAAGGTGCCCACTGTGAAGGACGTCCCCGCGAAGATCACAGTGAAGTTCGTCGATCGCCCCGACCGTCGGGCGAACAACCTCGGCGCGAAAGGCCTGGGTGAGCCCCCAATCATCCCGACTGCGGCGGCGATCGCGAATGCCGTCGCGAACGCGACCGGAGCTCGCGTGCGCCACGCACCGCTAACTCGTGCTCGCGTACTCGAAGCGCTGGCCATCGCCGAGGCGAAGTCTTGAACGCGTTCTCCTACGCCCGCCCGCGCGCTCTTGCCGAAGCGCTCCGGCTGCTGCGCAACGGCGCGATGGCGCTTGCCGGCGGGACCGACCTGATCGGTCTCATGAAAGACGGCCTGACCCACCCCGAGTCGCTGGTCGACCTCACGGGCATCGAGGGTCTGCGCGGCTGGTCTCACCCGAAAGGCCGCGGCCTCCGCATCGGCGCGCTGACGCCACTCGTCGAGCTCGAGACGAGTGACGTGCTCGGGAAGACGCTGCCGATCCTCCGCGAGTCGCTCCGCGAAGCCGCGACCGTGCAGCTGCGAACGATGGGCACAGTCGGCGGGAACCTACTGCAGCGGAACCGCTGCTGGTACTTCCGGGATGAGGGCACCGTCTGCTGGCTCAAAGGCGGAAACCGCTGCTTCGCCATCGATGGCGAGAATCGCTACCACGCGATCCTCGGCGCGCAGGACTGCGTCATCGTGTCGCCGTCCGATCTCGTGCCCGCGCTCATCGCGTACGACGCGGAGATCGCGCTCACGAGCTCGCGCGGGACGCGTCGCATGAAGCTCGCGGATCTCTTCATAACGCCTCGCGGACGCGAGCGGCGCGAGCACGCGCTGCGGCCCGGAGAGCTCATCACCGAGGTGCGCGTGCCGGAGGCGGCCCTCTCGCGACGCGGGACGTACCTGAAGGCGATGGATCGAAAGGCGTGGAGCTTCGCGCTCGTCTCGGTTGCCGCCGCGGCGAGGATCGAGCGTGGTGTAGCTCGCGACGTGCGCATCGTGATGGGCGGCGTGGCGCCGGTACCGTGGCGGGTCATCGCGGCCGAGAAGGGCCTTGAAGGAAGCACCCTGGACGACGCGAGCTGCGCCGATGCGGCGGACCGGCTCCTCGCTGGCGCGACGCCGCTCCGCGATAACGGCTACAAGGTGACCCTGGCGCGCGAGCTCGTGCGACGGGCACTGCGCTCGCTCACCGCGTGAACGCCATCGTCGAGCGCGACCTCGTCGAGGCGATCGAGTCGACGCTCTTCATCTATCCCGCGGCTTCGGGCCTCTCGCACGACCTTGGCATCCCCGGACTTCGCGGGAGGGTCACAAAGGTCTCGCACCCGATGTCGAATCTCTGTGGTGATGCGCGTTTCTCGGAGCGTGAGGCCGATTCGCTCGTGGCGAAGGTCAAGCAGCGCTATGGCGACCTCGCGTTCGGGTGGGTGACCGGTCCGTCGACGCGGCCGGCCGATTTGCCACTTCGGCTCGAGGCGGCCGGCCTCCGGAACGTCGACAGCGTCGCCGGCATGGTCCTCACCGATCTCTCGTTACCGATCGAGGTGAACCCCAGAGTGTTGGTTCGAGAGGTCAGCTGGCATGACGCGATCGCGAACAGCGAGATGATGGCGAAGGCATATGGACTTCCCGTCGCGGTGATGCGGCTCTTCAACGAGCTTGTCGCGGCGACTTCCGATCGCGTCAGGTCGCGCGCATACGTGGCGTCTCTCGACGGCGATCAGCCTGTCGCGTGGAGTTACCTCGTGTACCTGCCGGATTCGCCGACCGTCCTGCTCGGCGGCGCCGCAACGCTCGAGGAGTACCGTGGCCATGGCATCTACACGGCCCTCGTCGCGCGACGCCTCGCCGACGCGCGGGTCGACGGGCGGACAGCTGCGGTGATCCAGGGCGATCGCAAGACGTCGGCGCCCATCTGCGCGAAGCTCGGATTCCGCGAGATCTGCGGCCTCGAAATGTTCGCCTCCGCGCACTAGAAAAGTGCCCGCCGCACGCATCGGCACGCCCCTTCGCGTTTTTTGGCGTATCCACCGCGCGTTCATGCGGCTCACCGGCGGACGCTTCGGCCGGATCGGTCCGATGGACGCCTTGCTCCTCACGACCAAGGGTCGGAAGAGCGGCGAGCAACGTGACGTGGCTCTCAACTACCTGCTTGACGGCGACGCGTACATCGTCGTCGCCTCGTACGCGGGCGAGGATCGCGATCCGGCGTGGTGGAACAACCTCAAGGCTCAGCCCGAGGCGGAGGTCGCGGTCGGCGGCAGACGCCTCAAGGTGCGGGCCCGCGAGAGCGAGGGGGCCGAGCGCGCGCGTCTGTGGAGAGAGATCACCGGAAAAGATCCCGCGTACGCCGAGTACCAGCTGCGGACCAAACGTCGCCTTCCAGTCATCGCTTTGGAGCCTGTTCACTAGCGCGTTCGCACCTTGGCGCCTGTCCGTGCGCTCGCCGGGCGCGGACTCGCGCGCTAACGTCGCCGTGTGTTCGCACGAATCCTCATGGCCTCCGCCGTCATCGCTTTCTTCTTCATCGTCGTGGTCACGGTCGCGGCTTTGCAGGAGCGCGACCTTCCCCAATCCCGTGTCCTGGCGGAGCGGAATGCGCAGCCGACGGCAACCGAAGCCGCCCCGTCGCAGGCTGGAGTCGTCGCGCGTCGCGCCGGCTCGCGCTCCGGATACGACCGGATAACGAGTGTCGAGGGTGGATGGAGCTTCGAGATACCGACGGCTTGGAGCGCGGCAAGTGCGCCGATGGGCGGTGGAGAAATCGCCAGCTTCGAACTTGGCGCGGCGCCGGTCGGCGGAAACGCCCCCGCGGTCGATCAGCTGCGAATGCGGGTCCACCTCATGACCGACTACGACCTCACCCCGCTCGAAACTCTCGCCGCGCGAGATGGCCCGCCAGGGCTGCTTGTCGGCCAAACGCATACGAACGTGAGCGGGCGGGACGCCATACGAACCGTGAGGAACGCGTACGTGCCGGCGGGGTCGCCGTTCGACCAGCAGCGCGTCATCTGGGATCTCCGCTCGCCGTTCTTGCCGGATCGGATCGTGGTGGTCGAGGCCTGGCCGGCGGATGGCCCACTCGCGCCGGAGGCGGATCACGCGATGGCCACCTTCGAGCTCTTCCCCGTGCCGCCGGCCCCGACCGTTCCGAAAATCTCGCGGACCAACGCGACAGCACGAGCGGCCGAATATGCCGGCGCGTTCGGCACTCCAGGCGGCTCAACCGCGAAGCTCGTGCTCTTCAAGGACTACGAGAAGGCTCAGATCGCCGAGGCGAAGCGCAGCGGCGGTCCCTATACGGTCGGCGCTATGAGCGATCCGGATCAGCTGGTGTGGATCGTCGTGGTGAAAGGGGACTTCGAAGAGCTGAAGGGGGGCGGCGGGCCGCCCGGGATCGGCGCCACGCCTGTGCAACCTCCAAGGCTCGTGTGGTTCACCGTCATCGTCAACGCGATCGACGGAAGCGTCGTCAACTACACAACCGGGTCACGCGGGGACGGGCCTGCGTGGTTCGACGTGCTCGCCGACCGCACGCATTGAGTTAAGACGGGGCGAGCGATCGCTGGAAGCGCGCGAGGTCGTACTCGTCGCTCGCCAGCTCTTGCTCGAACTCGTCCGGAAACGGCGCGCCGTCGATGAGCGGTGCGAAATGCGCAGCGATCGCCGGCGGAAGTTCTGACGTCTCGCGGAAGTTCGTCGGGATGTCGGCGAAGTACTCGACCACGTTCGCGTGGTCGCCCTGACGTAGGAATGATCCCGTGACCCAGCCGCGATAGCGCGGATAGTTCTTCACCACCGTTCGGCTGTCCGCGACGGCCTTGCGCAGGCGCGCGAAACCACGGTCCTCGTCGGCGCGATACCGCGGATGGTTCCAGCAGATGAAGTGAAAAAGCTCGTGGCACGCCGAGAGCCGCACCTGTCGCAGGCCCTCGTAGGTTTCCACGCCGGCCGCCAGCCAGATCTCATTGCGATCCGGCCAGTACCCGCCGCCGCCACGCGCGTCGTAGCGATAAAAAGGACAGCGTCCGCCGAGGGTGCGAATCTCGGCGGGGAAGCCTGCGAGGGCGCGTTCGATGAGCCGCGGCCCCGGTGTGACGTAGAGATAGGTCTGGGTGCGCCAGAGCTGGTCCCGCAGTCCTCCAAGCTCCCCCGGCCGAAGACTGCGCTCGGCGAACGCGAGCACGACATGACCCATCGCGTTCGGGACGGAAGCGCGCTTCAGCTCGCGATGTGGCGCGGTCATCGCGCCGAGTATCAGGCGAGCCGGGCGGCGAGGAGCGCGCGTTCGGCGGGGTTGTCGGTGAGCTCGGCGCCCGTCGCGTGATAAAGGTGGTAGCGATGTGGGCCTGCTCGGCGCCTCTCACGTGCCACAGCGCGATCGCGCGATTCAGTCCGATGTCCGGAGAGTCATTGATCGCGAGGAGCGCCTCGTACGAGCGAAGGATGTCGGGCCAGCGTCTCTTCTCAGTACGACGAAGGGCTCCCCAGAGATCGACAGCTACGAGAGGCTAGCGCCGCGAAGGCGGCCATCCTCCGGCCGGGACCTCCGCCTCGCCGCGCTCCAGAGCCAGGAGGCGCCGCTTGGCCGCGAGTCCACCGGCGTAGCCACCCAGGCTGCCGTCGGTGGCCACGATGCGGTGGCAGGGAACCACGATCGGGATGGGGTTCGCACCGAGCGCCGCCCCCGCGGCGCGTGAGGCCTGCTCGTTTCCGGCCCGACGGGCTACGAACTTGTACGTCGCGAGCTCGCCGTACGGTACGCGTGCCGTGGCGGCGAGGATCCGCTGCTGGAACGACGTGAGGGGCGCGAGGTCGACCGGCACGTCGAACGATCGGCGGCGGCCGGCGAAATACTGGTCGAGCTCCGTGAGCACACGGTCGCAGCTTCGCCGGTCGGGGAGCACACCGGGACCGTAGGCGTGCGTGATCCGCGCGAGCTCGCGCTGATCGGGTGTCGTGCCGTAGTGGATGTTGACGACACCGCGCGGACCGACCGCGACCCAGAGTGGACCGAGCGGAGAATCCGCCACGGCATATCCGACGGTGACGAGGCCTTCTCGCTTCGCGCGCGCGACCAGACGTTCCCGGGCCTCACCGACCAGCGGTTCGAGCGCGTTCATCGCATGGCCTCCTTCAGTTTCTTCATCGCCTCCGCAACGCGTGAGCGCGCGGCCTCCTCGCTGCACCCGAGCGTGTCCGCGATCTCGGCGTACGGGCGTCCCTCGACCTTGCGCAGGACGAACGCCGCCCGTTGTCCGGTCGGCAGCGCCCGGACTGCGGTTGCGAGATCCGAGAGCGTCACGCCGTCGCGCTCGGGCGCCGCCAAACGCAGGTCCCCGAGCGGTACGACGCGGCGCGTCTGTCGCACCCGATCGATCGCCTTGTTCGTGGCGATCTTGTAGAGCCACGCGCGCTCGTTGCCAGCGCGCGGCGGCGGCCACGCGCGGAACGCGGCGAGAAATGTCTCCTGAAACAGATCGTCGGCCTCCGCACGGTTCCCGGTGAGCCGAAGGACGTAGGCGAAGATTTCGCGCTCGTGGCGCTCCAGGAGCTCACCGAAGGTCACCGTTCCGATCTCACGACGATAGAACGCGTCCGCTTGGCCTGACGTGAGATGGCTCGCGTCAGATAGCCGAAGGGTCGCTCTTAGCGGCGGAGCTCGAAGATGATCTCGCCGTCGACCACTTGGCCCGTTCGTGCGAACCCCAGCTTGTCGTGCACACGTAGCGACGGCGCGTTGTCGGGTGTGGTGGATGACACGAATCGGCGGATGCCGTGCTCCGTTGCCGCCCAATCCATCAGCGCACGCGCGGTTTCGGTCGCGTAACCCTTCCTTCGCTGGCCCGGGAATACGGTCCAGCCCAATTCCACCGCGTTCGGCGTCGCCGTGTCGTTCACGCCGGGCGGCCCGTGAAAGTTCACGTAGCCGACCATCGCTGTGGCCTCGCGTAGGACGATCGCTCTGAGCGACCAGGGCACCCACGAAGCGTCGTTGGCGATCTGGTCGCGCCGGTAGCGCACGAGCTTGAGCGCGCCGGCGCTCGGAAAGTCGGCAGGCATCCGATAAGGGGCGAGCCGGCCGGCGGCGGGGCGATCGCCGGCGATGAGGGCGTCGAGGAGTGGCATTGGCATGAGGATGAGATCGAGCCGTTCGCTGCGGATGATCGCGTGCGTGTTGGTCGCCCGAGCTACTCCCGTTTCTTTGTGCCGAGCGTGCGCTCGAAGAGTTCGTCCGAAAGGCGAAGCGGCCGGCCCGAGCCGCCGTATCGCTCGAGCGAAAGCTCCGCGAGGACGGAGAGGGCGATTTCGGCCGGCGTGCGTCCACCGAGATCGAGGCCGACTGGAGCGTGGACCGCACGGATCCGCTCCTCGGGAATGCCCTCGCCGCGGAGCATCTGCGCGATGAGGATCGTCTTGCGCTTGCTGCCGAGTAGGCCGACGTACCGCGCCCCGGACTTCACGGCGGCGCGAAGGCACTGTGAGTCGAGCTTGTGTCCGCGCGTCGCGATGATCACGAAGGAGTTCCAGCCGATGGGCATGGTCTCGAGTGCCCTGACCATGTCCATGTTCACGACCTCGCTCACGCCGGGGAACCGCTCGCGGTTCGCGAACTCGGGACGGTCGTCGATCACGGTGACTTCGTAATCCAGCTGAACGCCGAGCCTCGCGATCGCAAGGCCCACATGGCCCCCGCCGGTGATGACGAGGCGAGGCCGCGACATCACGGGCTCCACGAGAAGCTCGGTCTCCTCGTCGAGCACGACGGAACGTGCTGTGCCCTGACGCAGCGTTTCCATCGCCGCCGCGCGGGCTCGTGCGTCGAGCGCGTTGTCGCCGAGAGTGCCGCCGCCCTTCGCGTCTGTCTCCACGAACAGCTTGCCCGCCGCGATCACGTCCTTGCCGCGCTTTCGCATGAGCGTGGCGACAGCAACCGGCTTTCCGCCGGCGGACGCGGCGAGGACGTCGCCGAGGAGATCGCGCCCCGCGAAGCGAAGCACGCGCTCGCCGGGCTCGATCGAGATCCACATCGTGCCGCCGCAAACGAGCCCGGTGTCCCACGCGAGGTCTTCGGTCAGCTCGTACTCGCGCAGGGACGGCTCGCCGGTTTCGATGACATGCTTCGCCTCGACGAACGCGTCGCCCTCGACGCATCCACCGCCGAGCGTGCCCACGAGGCGCCCGAGGTCGTCGACGAGCAGCTTCGCGCCGACCACCTGCGGGGTGCTCCCGGTCGTACGGACAACCGTCGCGACCGCGAATCGCCGCCCCTCACGCTCGAGCTCGGCCATCCGAGCGAAGATCTCCCGCATCAACCCAGTATCCCCCTTCCGCCCGCCAGGACCGTCTTTTCTTAGGAAGAAGGCGGTGTCAGGTCTTCGAGACGGTCGACGTCGCGCACGATCCCGCGGTCCTCGACGTCGACGTCGACGCGGAGGTCGGCGTGCGCGTGTATCACCTCGTGAAGCGTTGCCCGCGCGTCCGCCGCGCGGATCTCGTCGCGGAGTGACGGCGGCAGCGCCACGGGGTGGCCGCGTTTGCCCCGGTAACGCGGTGAGACGATCGCCGGCTTCCGCGCGTACGCAGTGATGACCGCGCGGACCGTATCGGGAGAGACGAACGGCATATCTCCGGGCATCACCAGGATCGCGTCGCCCTGCGCCTGCGCGACGCCCTCCTGGATCGAGCTGAACATGCCGCGCGAGGGATCGGGGTTTTCGATCGGCCGGACCCGCGGATCGAGCATTGAGTTGACGTCGCGCTCGATCTCGGCGCGCGCGTCTCGACCCACCACCACGATGACTTCGGCGACCCCTCCCTCGAGCAAGGCGCGGATGGTGTGATCGAGGAGCGGCTCGCCGTCGATCGGCGTGAGGAGCTTCTTCCCACCGAATCGCTCCGCCGATCCCGCGGCGGTTACGACGGCGACGGCGCGCATGCCTAGCGCGGGCGCAGCGAACGCAGCGCGCGCTCGGTGAACACGAGGGCCGCGCGCTTGCGCTGCGAGATCGTTCCCGAGGTGTTGTCCATCGGCCGCGCGGCCTTGTGCACGGCCTCGGCGGCGAGCGCGATCGTGACGTCGTCGAGGCGCGTCCCGACGAGCGGCCTCGCCGCGTCTTCGACCAGAAGAGGGCGCGAGCCGAGCGCGGTGATCGCGACGCGCGCTTCAGACACCGTGGCGCCGTCCCAGCGGATCGCGGCCGCCACCGCGGCGATCGGGAAGTCGAAAGAGCCGCGGTCACGCATCTTCAGATACGTGCTTCGCCACCCTTCAGTTTCCGGGATCGTGATGTCCGTGAGCACCTCGTCCTGGCGCATGGCCATTGGCCGGATGCCGTCCTCTCGGTAGAGGTCGGACATCGGCACCTCGCGCGCGCCATTCGCATCCTCGAAGTGCACGGTGGCGCCGAGCGCGAGGAGCGCGGGCACCGTGTCCGCGCTCGCGACCGCGAGACAGCGCGGGCTCGACGTGGCGACACGGCAGACGACGTCGGGATTGGTCTTCATGCAGAACCCCTCGGCCGTGCGCCAGAAGAGCGACTGGTCGTACCAGTTGCAGCGCGTGTCGAGGCAGACGTTCCCGCCGATGGTGCCCATGTTGCGAAGCTGCGGAGTGCTCACGAGCTCCGCGGCCTGAGCGAGGGCCGTAAATTGGTCACGAATACCCGGGTCGCCCGCGATGGCCGAGAGGGTCGTGCCGGCGCTGATGTCGAGGTGGCCGTTCTGCTGTATGCCGGCGGCGTCGCGCACGCGGGCGAGCGAGACGAGCAGCTCGGGCGTGAACTGTCGCCGTTTCATGTTCGGGAAGAGATCGGTGCCGCCCGCGACGAGCATCACGCGCAGGGTCGGTGTGCCGTTGCCCCGATCGATCGCACCCGCACCGTTCTCGGCGAGGAGCTGCGCGGCTTCGCCGTACGAGCGCGCCTCGATCAAGCGGAAACGCGGCAGACGCAGCATCAGCCCACCGGCCGCTTGCGCTCTCGCGCATCGGTCGACGCGGTGAGGCGCCGGAGCGCGCGCTTCGGATCGCCCTTGCCAGTGTCGAGCCCGTCGGGGCCGATGCGGGTCTTCAGCTCGCCGCGCCGGTCGCGCTTCCCGAGGGCGTTGAGGACCTTCTCCGCGGTGATCGGCGTCTCGTCGAAGCGAACCCCGATCGCGTCGTAGACCGCGTTCGCGATCGCCGGAATGACCGGGTTCAGCGGTCCTTCGCCCGCCTCCTTCGCGCCGAAGGGCCCCTCGGCGTCAACGCTTTCGACGAGGATGGCTTCGAGGGCCGGCGTGTCGAGCGACGTGGGGATCTTGTAGTCCAGGAGGGACGGTTTCTTATGGAGACCGCCGCGGAACACTTGCTCCTCGCCGATGATCTCGCCGTAGCCCATGTAAGCCGATCCTTCCACCTGGCCTTCGACGTTCGCGGGGTTGAGCGCCCGGCCGCAGTCGTGTGCCGTCGTCACCTTGTCAACGGTGACGATGCCGGTCTCGAGGTCCACGCTCACCTCGGCGACGGCGGCCTGGTACGAGTACGCGGGTGTCGGGCCGACACCGGCTCCCTTGAACGAACCGCCTATGCCCTTCGGTGGCTTGTAGCTCCCGGCCGCCACGAGCGTTCCGTGCCTGGATTCGGCGAGCACCGCGGCGTCGACGAAGCCAATGAATTTCGCGGGATCGTCGCGGTCGTAGATCCGACCGTATGCGGTGAGCAGCCGCTCCGGCTGGATCTCGAGCTTCTCCGCCGCGGCCTCAACGAGCCACCCGCGCAGCTTCATCGCGGCATCTCTCACGGCGTTCCCTGCCATGAACGTCACGCGGCTCGAATAGCTCCCGAGGTCCACCGGGGCGAGCGAGGTGTCACCCGAAACCACGTGCACGTCCGCGGGCATGACGCCGAGCGCCTCCGCGGCGACCGACGCGAGCATGTTGTCGGAGCCCTGGCCGATCTCGGACGTGCCGCACATGACGGTGACGCCGCCGCCGCGATCGATGCGGATCTCCGCACCCGAGTGCGGCATCTCGTTCCAGTAGATCGGCAGCCCCGCGCCTGAGATGTACGCGCTCCCGGCGAGACCGATGCCCTTGCCCCGGCCCAGCTGCCCGCGGCGCTCCGAGTAGCGCGTCGCCCGCTGGAGCGCGTCCAGGCAATCACCGAGGCCCATCGACGTGATCCGAAGATCGTTCACGGTGCGGCTGTTCGCGGGCTGGAGGATCTTCTTGCGATACTCGAGCGCGTCGAGACCGAGATCCTCGGCGATCTTGTCGATCTGGCACTCGAACCCGTACCGCGGCTGGGTGGTGCCGTGGCCGCGCTTCGGACCGCACGGCGGCTTGTTCGTGTAGACGCGCACGCCATCGAACTTGTACGCGGGGATGCGGTAGGTGACGGTCAGCAGCGCGCCGGTGTAATAGGTGGTCGCGATCCCGTACGACGCGTACGCCCCACCGTCGAGCCAGCTCTGGTAGTGCACGGCGGTGATCTCGCCGTCCTTCCTGACGCCGGTGCGGATGCGCATCTTCACCGGGTGACGCCCGCGATGTGCGTAGAAGACCTCCTCGCGGTCGAGCGTGATCTTGACGGGACGCCTCGTGCGCAGCGACAGGAGCGCGGCCGCGAACTCGTGACCGAACGGATCGCTCTTGCCGCCGAACGCGCCGCCGTTCGGTGTGGCGATCACGCGGATGCGCGAGCGCGGCAGGCCGAGGACTTTCTCGAGCTCGCGGTGCAGGTAATGGGGGACCTGCGTCGCGGTCCACAGGGTGAGCTTGTCGTCGGCCCCGTACGACGCGACCGCGCTGTGCGACTCGATCGGCGCGTGGGTGTTGCCCTCGAAGAAGAACCAATCGTCGCGGACGTGATCGGCCGCGGCGAATCCGCCCTCCAGGTCGCCGAAGGAGAGATGGACCTCCTTGAAAACGTTCGCGCGCTTGGCTTCGTCGTGGATCTTCACGTCCTCCCGCTCGAGGGCCTCCTCGATCGTGAAGATCGGCTCGAGGTCTTCGTAGTCCACGTCGATGAGCGACAGCGCGTCGAACGCGGTGTCCTCGTCGAGCGCCGCCACCGCCGCGACGGGCTCGCCGACATAGCGCACACGATCCACAGCAAGCGCCGTCTCGTCCTGTGTCGACGGCATGATGCCCATCTTCTCGGGCATGTCCGCGCCGGTCACGACCGCGACGACACCGGGATGCGCCAACGCGCGCGCGACGTCGACGCGGCGGATCCGCGCGTGCGGCCGCGTGGATCGCAGGACACGGCCGTAGAGCATCCGTGGCAGGAAGAGGTCGTCGGCGTAGCGCGCTTCTCCCGTGAGATGGGCCCACGAGTTGACCTTCGGCAGGCGGCGGCCGATGACTGAGAACTCGCTCACGCGCGCGCCGCTTTCTCGATCGCTTCGTAGATAGCCGTGTATCCGGTGCAGCGGCAGAGGTTCCCGCTTATCGCCGATGCGATCTCGGCGCGCGTCGGCCGCGCTGTCGTGTCAAGCAGCGCCTTGGCGGTCATGAGCATGCCAGGCGTGCAGTAGCCGCACTGCGCCGCGCCCTCTTCCGCGAAGGCGATCTGGAGCGGATGCAATGACTCCCCAGTAGCCAGCCCTTCGACGGTCGTGACCTCCGCATCGCCCACCAGCGCGGGCAAGGTCAGGCAGGCGAGCACCGGCGTGCCGTCGACGAGCACCGTGCAGGCGCCGCACTCGCCGAGCTCGCATCCGTGCTTCGTGCCGGTGAGCCCCAGCTCCTCACGCAGGACCTCGAGGAGGGTGTGGTGAGGATCCGCCGCGATCGTGCGGGCCTCGCCGTTCACATGAAGAGTGACGAGCTGCTTGCTCATGCGGCCTCCGCGCCGATGCGCCGCGAGAGCGCGCGCGCCGCGGCGACGCAGCGTTCGCCGATGCGCCTGAGCCTCCGCAGGTCGACGCGCTCTTTGAACCCGACCACCATCACGACGGCGATCCGCCGTCCGCGCGCATCGACGATCGGCGCCGCGACCGCGCGCACGCCGGCGAAGAGCTCCTGGTCGTCGTAGCCGACCTCGTCACGCGTGGCGAGGACCTTTCCATGGGCGCCCTTCTCGAGCGGAAGACGGCGTCCGAGTGGTGCCGTCATGTGCAGGTCGGTCGCGGGTTCAGCGCGACCCGCGATCTCGAGCTTGCCGTCGACGACCAGTCCGAGGATGGCGGTCTCTCCAAAGGTCTCCATGAGCGACACGAGATACGGCTGCGCGAGCGAGCGCAGATCCGGTGCCGAGGCGTCAGCGAGTGCACGCAGCTCGGGGCCGAGCCGGAAGCGTGTGTCGGGATCCCGCACGACGAAACCGAAGTGGGCAAGGGTCAGGAGGACGTCGCGAAGCGTTCCCTTTGACACGCTGAGGGCCCGCGCGAGCTCGCTTATGCCCATGGGGCGTCCGCCTTCAGCCAGCGCGCGGAGGACCCGCGCGGCCTTGTCGACGGCTGGGACCGGACGGACCTCCGCCGTACTCTCTGCCATACGCGTACGGCGGATGGTACATCAGCCAGATGTGGGCATCATCGCCGCGTCGGTAAACTCGCGCGGCGATGGGACTCGAGCCGTTCGAGACATGGAGCGCCAGAGAGCGGCAGCAGGCCCAGTGGTCGCGCCTGGCGGTGGAACTGCCCGAGCTCCTGCGCGACAACCCCTTCTATCGCGCACGGCTCCTGAAAGAAGCCCGCGAGCTCCGCGACCTTCCCTTCACGACAAAGGCCGAGCTGTCGGCTGATCAGGCCGCGCACCCACCGTTCGGGTCGAACCTCACCTACCCGATCGAGCGGTACGTGCGGCTTCATCAGACGAGCGGCACCACCGGCCGGCCGCTTCGCTTTCTCGATACCCCCGAGTCGTGGGAGTGGTGGCGCGAGTGCTGGCAGCCCATCTATCGCGCCGCTGGAGTCACGGCGCGTGACCGTCTGTTCTTCGCGTTTTCGTTCGGGCCGTTCGTTGGATTTTGGTCGGCGTTCGCCGGCGCGGAGCGACTCGGTGCGCTCTGCCTGAGCGGAGGCGCGATGACGACGACCGAGCGCGTCGCCGCGATCATGGCGACGGAGGCCACCGTCCTCCTGTCGACCCCGACATACGCGCTTCGATTGGCGGAGGCGGCGCGCGAAGAGGGCATCGACCTCGGGCGATCGGCCCTTCGCGTGTCCATCCACGCGGGCGAGCCCGGCGCATCGATACCGGCCACCCGCGAGCGGATCGAGAAGGAGCTCGGGGTCGAGGCATTCGATCACACCGGTGCGACTGAGGTCGGTGCGCACGGCTTCTCGTGCTCAGCGCGCGACGGCGTGCACATCAACGAAGCGGAGTTCATCGCCGAAATCCTCGACGAGAGGACCGGCGAGGCGCGGGACGAAGGTGAAGGCGAGCTCGTGCTCACGAACCTCGGTCGGTGGGGCATGCCGGTGATTCGCTATCGCACCGGCGACCGCGTCCGAGCGGTGCGCGAGGCCTGCTCGTGCGGGCGCACGCTCGTGAAGCTCGCCGGCGGGATCGCCGGGCGGGTGGATGACATGATCACGGTCCGCGGCGTGAACGTTTTCCCGAGCGCCATCGAAGCGATCATCCGCAAGTTCGACGAGGTAGGTGAATACCGCGTCGAGCTCGCGACGGTGCGCGAGATGGACGAGCTACATTGCACCGTCGAGGCGCAAACAGACGTCGCGGAGCGCCTCGCGGCCGCGATCCATCGCGAGCTCGGCATCCGCTCCAAGGTGGAAACCGTTCCGCCAGGAACGTTGCCGCGTTTCGAGATGAAGGCGAAGCGCTTCCATAAGACCAACGTTTAGTGGCCCAAGCGTTCCTTCTCGGCGTTGCCGCCGCCTACGCGATCGCGATCCCGGTGGGGCCGATCGCGGTGCTGATCCTGCGCACGGGCGTCCGCCGCGGGCTCCGCGTGGCCGCGGCCGCCGGCGCCGGGGCGGCCACGGCAGACCTCGTCTTCGCGACGATCGCCATGCTTTTCGGCGCGGCGGCGTCAGTGTTCATCGCGCCGATCCTGCCCGCGGCCCGGATTGTCGCCGCGGGGGCGCTTGTGGTGATCGCGGTCCGCGGCCTGCTTGCGGCGCCGCAACCGATCGAGCGCGAATCCAGCGAGACCCGAGCCGGCAACACCTATCTCTTGTTCCTCGGCCTCACAATGCTCAACCCGCCGACGGTGATCTACTTCGCCTCGCTCGCGATCGCGTTGCCGGAGGTCTCAGCTGACCTTGGCAGCCGCGCGGCGTTCGTGATCGGCGCATTCCTCGCTTCGCTCTCGTGGCAGGAGCTTCTGGCGGTCGGCGGCGCGATGCTCCACGGCCGATTGACGCCTCGACTCCAGCGGACCACGGCGGTGGTGAGCTCGGTCATCATCCTTGCGCTCGCGGCTCGTGTCGCATTCGCCTAGCGAAGGATCTTCGCTCCGAGCGTCTTCTCGAGCTCGCGCAGCGCGTCGTGGTGGGCTTCCTCGTCGAACGAGGTCACGCCCTTCTCGACAACCTCGACCGCGTAGCCGAGATTGCGCGCGTCCGCGGCCGTGTAGAGCACACAGATGTTGGTGCAGTCGCCGACCAGGCGGAGCGTGTCCACGCCGCGTTCGCGGAGTGTGATGTCGAGGTCGGTGCCGAAGAAACCCGAGTACCGTCGCTTCGGGATCACGACGTCATCCTTCCGCGGCGCGAGCTCAGGGACGATCTGGGCGCCCTTAGTGCCGACGAGCGCGTGGGGCGGGAACATCTGGAACTCCGCGTCGCCAGGCAGGTGGTTGTCGGTGAGGTATACGACGGGCTCAGCCACCGCCCGCGCGCGTGCGATCTCGTTTTGGATGACGGGGACGATGCGGCCCATCGAAGGGCCGCAGTACAGTGCGCCGCCCTCGTGAACGAAGTCTTCGATCATGTCGACCACGACGAGTGCGCGCTTCATCAAGTGCTCGATGCGATGCCCCCTGGGGCCCCTACCCCATCAGGGGCCCCTACCCCTGGATCGGTGATCCACGCGAACCGCCCGTTCTCATCCTCATGACGCTCGTCGGCGATCTCGACGCCCTCCGTTCGGAGCTTCGCGATCAGCCCGTCGAGGTCGTCGACCCGGTAGTTCAGCATGAACGCGGGTTCACCGGGGCCGAAGTACGTCGTCTCCTGCTTGAACAGTGACCACACCGTGGAGCCGACGCGAGCGGGATCGTCGCGATCGCGCCACTCGAACACATGCCATCCGCCGCTCTCGACGGTGATGCCAAGTCTGCTGCGGTACCAGACGGCGAGCGTCTCTAGATCACGCGCTCGAAAGAAGGCGCCGCCGAGGCCGGTGACTCTGGCCGTCTGCGTCTAGTGAGCGCAGGCCTTCGCGGTGCCGGACTGATCGGCCGTGCGGAATGACTGGCCGCAGCCGCAGCTCGAAACCGCGTTGGGGTTGCGGAGCGCGAAGCCGCCGCCCATGAGGGCGTCGACGAAGTCGATCTCCGAGCCCTTGAGGTACATGGCGCTCATCGGGTCGACGACGACGCGAACGCCGTCCTGCTCCACGATCGCGTCATCTTCTTCGGTGCCGTCGGCAAACGTCATCCCGTACGAGAACCCCGAGCATCCACCCGGCGTGACGTACACGCGCAGCGCGAGGTCTTGCCGGTCCTGCTTCGAGAGAACCTCGCGTAGCTTGTCCGTCGCTTTCGGCGTCAGCGATACGAGTGGGGTGGAAATGATTCGTGGGGTCTCGGTCGTCGTCGGGCTCTGCTCGATCGCCAAGTCAGCACCTCCGTACGCGTTACAGGTTGAATGATAACCCACGAAATACACGAAAAACAGAGCGTTTTCACGGCCTAGACTCGGCCTTGTGGGGATTTCCTTGCATCACGCGCAAGTGTTCTATCCACCTGGCGAGGAAGCCCGCGCTCGAAAGTTCTACGGAGGGACTCTCGGGCTCGCGGAGCTGGAGCGTCCGGTCACCCTGCGCGACCGCGCAGGCATTTGGTATTCCGCGCCTCCCGGTCACATCCATCTGTCGGCTGATCGCGAGCTCGGGCTCCACCCGCGCCGACACTTCGCCTTGCGCGTCGATGACCTCGACGCGACCGTAGCCACCCTTCGCGCCGCCGGTGCGCGTTTCGAAGAGGCGGATCCGATCCCTGGGTGGCGCCGCACTTACGTGTTCGATCCGTTCGACAACAAGATCGAGCTCGACGAAATACCGTGAGCTTCCGCTTCTCGCCCCGCCCGAACCGCGCGG
>VBEY01000018.1 GCA_005889295.1 Chloroflexota bacterium
GACATGGCATCCGGGAAGCTGAAGCCCATCCCCTAGCGAGTGCGTCGCGAGCGAGTCGAGATCGAGCGGGCCGGCCTCGGGGGTAGGGGCCCCCGATGGGGCAGGGGCCCCAGGGTCGGCCCGCTCGTCGCGTGAGGAGCGCATGACCGACCAACCGCCCGTCCTGGAGATGCGCGGGATCACGAAGCTGTTCCCGACGGGAACCCTCGCGAACGACGCGATAGACATCGCGCTCCGCCCGGGTGAGATCCACGCGCTCCTCGGGGAGAACGGTGCCGGCAAGTCGACGCTCATGAACATTCTCTACGGACTCGTCACACCGGACGCCGGCGAGATCCGCATCGACGGCCAGCCGGTCACGATCCATGACCCTGCAGATGCCATCGCGCGCGGCATCGGCATGGTCCACCAGCACTTCATGCTGGTGCCGGTCCTCTCCGTCGCGGAGAACGTCGTTCTGGGCGACGAGATCGTCCGCGCCGGCCAGATCCTGGACCTCGGCGAAGGAGCGCGGCGAATCAAGCTGCTCGCGCAGAAGCTCGGCTTCGAGATCGACCCTTCGACCCGCGTCGACCAGCTCTCCGTCGGTCAGCAGCAGCGCGTCGAGATCCTCAAGGCCATCTATCGCAACGCACGGATCCTCGTGCTGGACGAACCGACCGCGGTCCTGACGCCGCAGGAGACGCGCGAGATCTTCGAGGTCCTCCGCCGTCTCCGGGGCGAGGGGGCAAGCATCATCTTCATCAGCCACAAGCTCGACGAGGTCCTCGAGATCGCGGACCGAATCACGGTCATCCGTCGGGGAAAGGTCGTTGGGAGCCGAAGGCCGTCCGAAACGAACGAGAACGAGCTGGCCGAACTCATGGTCGGACGCGCGGTCAGCCTGCGCGTGGATCGAGGGCGCTCGCACCCGGGCGAGGCGATGCTCGAGGTCAGAGGTCTGCGCGCCAGGAACGACCGAGGTCACGATGTACTACAGGGTGTCGATCTCTCGGTGCGTGCGGGCGAGATCCTTGGGATCGCCGGCGTGGCCGGGAACGGCCAGGAGGAGCTTGTCGAAGCTCTCATCGGCCTCCGGAAGCCGACCGCGGGAACCATCCGTCTAGCGGGTCACGATCTGACGCATGCTTTAGTCGACGAGCGCCGCGACCGCGGGATGGCCTTCGTCCCCGCCGACCGCCACAAGTACGGCCTGGTCCTCACCTACCCGCTCGACGACAACCTGGCGCTCACGCGATACGGGGATCCCCCGTTCGCCGGCGGGTTCGCGGGCATCATCCGCAACTTCAAGGCGATCACCGCCAACGCGATCCGACTCATGAAGGAGTTCGACATCCGCGCTCCGGATCCAAAGACGCCGGCGGGCACGTTATCCGGCGGGAACCAGCAGAAGGTCGTGGTCGCACGGGAGTTCCGTCATGACCTGAGGCTCCTCGTTCTAGATCAGCCAACCCGCGGCCTCGATGTGGGCAGCATCGAGTTCATCCACAAGCAGGTGATCGGGCGCCGCGACGACGGCGCCGCAGTCCTGCTCATCTCCGCTGAGCTGGACGAGGTCCTCGACCTGTCGGATCGCGTGCTCGTCATGTTCCGCGGCCAGATCGTCGGGACGTTCCCGGCAGAAGAGGCCCAGCGCGAAAAAGTCGGACTTCTCATGGCGACAGGCGGGGCACGCGCGTGAGCCGACTCCGGCGGGCCGCGGGACGGATCTGGCGCGTCGCGTCGATCCCGCTCCTCGCGATCATCCTCGCGTTCATCGTCGCTGCGGTCGTGATCGTGGTGTCGAGCGTCTTCACCTCCACGGGCTTGGATGTTTTTCTTCCGCTAGGCGCCTACGGAAGCCTGCTTGCGGGGGCCTTCGGGAGCGGTACCGGCATCTCCAACACCCTCGTCGCCGCCGCGCCGCTCATTTTGGGTGGGCTTGCGGTCGGCCTCGGGTTCAAGGCCGGTCTCTTCAACATAGGCGTCGCGGGCCAGTTCCTCGTCGGCGCGTTCGCCGCCGCCGTGGTCGGGGCCCGTCTCGCCGGCGCGCCCGGGGTGATAGCGGCGCCCGTCGCGCTGATCGCTGGCGCGCTGGGCGGCGCGGCCTTCGGCTTCATTCCGGGATTCTTGAAGGCGCGGACGGGGGCGCACGAGGTCG
Source organism: Chloroflexota bacterium (assembly GCA_005889295.1). Lineage (GTDB taxonomy): Bacteria > Chloroflexota > Limnocylindria > P2-11E > P2-11E > 3-1-20CM-2-70-9. The sequence goes on from VBEY01000018.1 coordinate 2,141, forward strand.
TCACCACGATCATGCTCAACAACGCTGCGGTTCTGCTGCTGACATGGGCGGTGAACGACCTCGTCCGCGCACCCGGGTTCTCATTTCCGCGAACGGGCGATCTCGGCCACAGCGCCCTCCCGATCCTGCTCGGGCGCAATGTCCACCTCGGGATCCCGATCGCTGTTCTCGCCGTTTTCTCCGTCCGCTGGCTGCTCGATCGGACCACGAACGGCTTCGAGATCCGAACGGTCGGCCAGAACCCGAACGCGGCGCGCTACGCCGGCATGCGGCCGATCTTCATTACGACGCTGACGATGACCCTTTCGGGTCTGCTCGCCGGTGTCGCCGGCGCGATCCAGATGCTCGGCGTGATCGGCTTCTACGCTCCGGGCATCACCGCATCGGTCGGCTTCGACTCGATTGCGGTCGCGCTCCTCGGGCGTTCCGACCCGATCGGGATCCTATTCGCTGCGATCCTGTTCGGCGCGTTCCGCGCCGGGGCTCCGCTGATGCAGATCGAGACCAGCGTCCCGGTCGAGATCATCGACATCATCCAGGCGCTCGTCATCCTGTTCCTCGCCGCCGACCTCATCGTGCGGCGCGTCTTCCGCGTCCGCGCCGCGAAACCGGTCATCTCGGAACTCGCGACCGTCACGCGGACGTGGGCGGGTGGCGCACCTCCGGGTGGGGGCGCATAGATGGACGCGGTCGGTACCGTCTTTCGCCTCATCTGGGAGCTCGGGGTCTACCTCTATACCGTCGTGCCCGACCTTCTACCCATCATCCTCGCGCTCGCGACGCCGCTTGCGCTGGGCGCGCTGTGCGGTGTCCTCAACGAGCGGTCAGGCGTCGTGAACATCGGGATCGAGGGAATCATGCTCATGGCCGCGTTCTTCGGATACCTTACCGGTTTCGCGCTCCACGATGCGGTCGGCAGCGGAGTCTCGATCGCGCTGGGAATCCTGGCCGCCGTGTTCGTGGGCGCGCTGCTTGGACTGGTCCACGCCTGGCTCACGGTCTCGGTCCGAGCCGATCAGATCATCGCCGGGACGATGATGAACATCGCCGCGTTCGGCGTGACCGGCTACCTCAACCGGCTCATCATCACGCCCTCAGGGCGAGGGGGCGCTGGGGTCATCGCCCCGTTCCACCTGCCAGACGCAATCGCGAACCTCCCCTTCGTCGGACCGATCCTCGTCATGTTCCTCGATCAGGGGCCGATCGCGATGAGCGTTCTCTTCATCGTCATCGCGCTGCAATTCGCTCTCTTTCGCACCCGCTGGGGCCTGCGCACCCGCGCCGTCGGCGAGCACCCCAAGGCCGCCGATACCGTCGGCATCGACGTCTACCGGCAGCGCTACCTCAACGTCATCTTCGGATGCGCCCTCGCCGGCCTCGCCGGCGCGTTCCTCACGCTGGAGTCGACCGGTTCTTTCCAAAACGGGATGACCAATGGCCGGGGCTTCATCGCGCTCGCCGCGATGATCTTCGGACGCTGGACGCCGATTGGCGCGCTCGCCGGCGCCTTGCTATTCGGGACCGCCACGGCACTCGGCGTGGTCGTCAGCATTCGCATTCCCGAGGGAGACCTCGGCGACATCATGCGATCGATCCCAAGTTACTGGTACGCGGCGCTCCCCTATCTCATGACGATCGTGATTCTGGCGGGCGTCGTGGGTCGCTCCACGCCGCCCGCCGCGGACGGTGTGCCCTACGTGAAAGAGGGCAAGGGCTAACGCGCCGGCGCGAGCTCCTCAACTTTGGCTTCGGCGACGACCTCGTAGCGCTCGACCGCGGTGATCCTCACGACACTCGAAGCCCGCGACCGAAGCTGTGCCGCGTCGTCCTCGGTGGCGTGAAGCGCGGCCTCGCTCTCGAAGAGCGTCACGCTGAATCCTTTGCTGTTTGCGCGATCAAGGAGCCAGTAGCCGCCTTTGAAACCCTGGAGCCTCTTGGCGCCGGGCGCGATGGTCTCTTTGATCAGCTTGATGCCGGCCTCGATCTCGCTTGGCGACCCCTCGTACCTGGTGACCCGAGCAAACATCTTGGTCCTCCCCTTTTGCGGGCTCGATACCCGCGGGCAAGCCTACGCCCGGCGTGTACCAGCCAAGCACACACCCTCAGACGATGCCGAGCTCGTCCAGCGAGCGGTGCAGGTCCGCGGGGTCGCGGTAGACCCGAAACGCGCCGGCTGACGTGAGCTCGTCCCAGCCGTACCCGCCCGAGAGCAGGCCGACACTCAACATCCCTGCGCGGCGCGCGGCGAGGAGGTCCCAGACCGCGTCGCCGACGACATAGCAGTCGCGGATCTCGACGCCGAGCTGCTCCTGGCACTTGAGAAACAGGTCCGGCTCCGGTTTCGCGCGGAGGACGTCTCCGCGGTCGACCACCACCGTTTCCGGCGGAACGTCCAGCGCCTCGAGAGAGCGATCGATCTCGGGATGCCGCCCCGACGTCGCGATGCCGTGCGGGACCTTTTGGTCGCGCAGCCAGCGCAGGAGGCCGATCGCGCCGGGCAGCGGACGGCGTTCCGGCAGCAGCTCGCGAAAGAGCTCGCCGTGGCGCGCTTGGATCCGGCCGGCGTCGTCGTCGCCCAGTGGCTTCCCGATCTCCCGCGCGACGGCTCGCGTGAAGAGCCCGCCACTCATGCCGATGCGGCGGTGGATCTTCCAACCATCGATCGCAAGGCCGGCTTCCGCCAGCGCGCGTTGCCACGCGAAGACGTGGGCGTACACGGTATCGATGAGCGTCCCGTCGAGGTCAAAGATCAGCGCGCGCAAATGGGCGTCAGGCGAGCGGGCGCGTGGCTAGTAGCCGTTCCCGAGAGAGGATCGCGGAACGCTCGCGAGCACCTGCTGCTGGTAGTACACGGGCCCGCCTTCGTCGGCGGTCACGTTCGAGGGATAGTGCGTCGACACGAACAGCGCGTAGACGTTCTTCGCGGAGACGACCAGCCCGAAGTAGTCGCCGATGAAACCGCGCCCGCTCGGGCACGGATCACGCGCGCCGGCGCACGGGTATTGGGAGAGGCCGCCCCGATGCTGCCCCGGCTGCTCCGGGTCCCACGTGTGCTGCGTGAGTCGACGGTTCGCGCCGACGCTGACCGCGCCGCTGCCCATGTCCTTGTACGCCTGAAGCGTGACGTCGATGCAGAAGTTCGTCCGTCCCGCGTCGGCCGCGAGGACGCTCGGGTCGCTCGGGCAGGCCGCCCGGCGGTCGTAGAACGCGATCGCAACCGCGCCGCCCGGACCCGCGGCGATCGAAGGCTGAAACTGATCCGTCGGCACGCCGGCCGCATCGATGTTGTCGTTGACGACGACCGGCGCGGACCACGTGAGGCCGCGGTCCGTCGACTGTGTGAACTTCACGTCCATCTGGCCGCGCACCGTATCCCAGTCCTCGTAGGTGAGGTAGAGGTGGCCCGGGAACGTCGGGCTCGCGGAGAAGCTTTCGGTGATCCCGTCGCGGAACCGCGTGTTCGGAAGACCGGCCGTCGGGATCGCGCTCACGGTCGTGATCGGGACGAACGGAGAGAACGTCCGCGCGTCGTCGCTCGAGCGAGCGACGTAGATCGTCGACGCGCCGCCGTTCGGCGGGAACGACACAACGGAGACGTAGACGTCACCGGCGGCGTCGATCTGCGGAATGACGAACGTGGCCGCGGCACCGACCTGGGATGGCGGCGTGATCGTCACCGCGTTATCGAAGGTCTGGCCGCGATCACGCGAGACCGCCATCTTCACCTTCACGCCCTGGCCGTTCGACGAGCCGTTGAAGACGGCCCACGCGGCGTAGACGTGGTCCTGGAACGAGTGGCCGACGATGTGGTTCACGGCGACCCACTGCTTGTCCTCGACATGTCCGGCCTGCTTCGCCGAGGCGTTGTTACTCGGCTCGAGCGGCTGGCCGCCGTTGCCCTTCACCCAGGTCCCGCCCATGTCGTCGCTGAACGAGATGTCGATCTCGCCGTCGGGATGCAGCTTCGTCGCATCGAAGAACGAATTGAACGGAAGCATTACCTGGTAGACCCGGCCCTGGGTGTCGAAATCGAGGTTCGGGTCGGTCGTGTCGGTCCAGCTTGGCGGCATCGCCTGCGTCCCGGTGCTGAGGCAGTCGTACCCCCGGATCTGGTTGTTGCCCGAGGGCGTGCCGTGCGGGATCTGATGCGCGCCCAGGTAGAACATGTAGAAGGTGCTGTATTTGTCGAAGAAGAATTTCGAGGAGCCCACGAGGTTCTCGGTCCCCGGATTCACGGCGATCCAGGACTCGGAGTGGTTCGCGTTAAATGGGCCGGGCCCGCACGTGCCCGCGATCGGGACCCTCGACCCCGCCGGCACCGGGTAGCCGCCACCCGTCGTCGGAGAGCTCGCGACGACGTTGGTGAGGCTCGCGGGGAACTGCCACGGCGTCGCCGCGTTCGTGTACGTGCTTGTTGAGCCCGCCACATACAGACCCAATGCGAGAAGCGAGACGAGCTTGGATCTCAGCATGGTCATTCCCCTACCCGCGTGACGCCCCGGTATCGGGCGCGTCGAGTATGTGAGCCTCGTCGGGGCCCCGCAAGTCGCGCCGACCCGGTGGCTTGAGCGCTCTCACACGGCGGTTAGTCCGCGGTGGGCGCCGTTGAGTCTCGACGACGCCCGCCGCGAACTTCATACCGGAGCGAGTTGTCCGATCAGCGAGCCGCCATCGCGGGCTCGGCGACAGCCTGCGCGTACACCTCGTAGCGCTCGACCCCCGCCATCGTCGTGCCCGTCTGCTTTGCCGCGTCGGAACGGATACCCGCCGACGCGTCTTCGCTCGCGCGAAGCGCCGACTCGGTCTCGAAGAGCGTGAGCGCGAAACCCTTGCCGTTCTTGCGGTCGGCCAGCCAGTAGCCGCCCTTGAAGCCCTGGAGCTTCTTCGCCGCGGGAATGACGGTCTCGTTGGTGTATTTGATGAGCTTTTCCATTTGCTCAAGCGGTCCCTCGAACCGTGTAACACGACCCGCGGCGACCTGACCCTGCGTCGGGACCGACGCGACCACCTCGTACTGC
>VBEY01000241.1 GCA_005889295.1 Chloroflexota bacterium
GATGTGCCGGCGGCTGATCCCCTTGCCGGGCGCGTCCTTCGGGATGATGCTGATCGAACCGTCGCGCTCGAGATACGCGGAGTCCACGCCGGCGAGGTCGTCGATGCCGTGCTCGCGAGCGGACATCAAGAGCTCCTCCATGTTGACGTTCTCCCGCTCCAGGTTCCGCTTGAGCAGCTTCCCGTCCCTCATGAGCTGAGTCGCGTCGCTCTCGAATAGGTGCGCGATGTACGGAAGTCGGTGCGCAATTCGCGAGAACGAGATATTCACCGCGACGAGGGTGGCAGCCGCGATGATGCCGCCAATCAGCGAGTTGTCCCCGCCGGTCATCGCGTTCTGGACGGCGTTCGAGATCACGAGGATGACGACGAGGTCGACCGGGCTCATCTGTCCGAGCTCGCGCTTTCCCGCCGCACGCAGCAGGACCAGAACCGTCACGTAGACGACGGCCGTGCGGAGGATGATCTCCCACCAGGGCGTCGTCATGCCGAACACATGCTCAGGATGACAAAACCTGGCGAGCAAAGCGCGCGGGCGTGTCTCCGACGAGCGCCAGCGCCGCGTCGAGGGCGATCGCGACACCCTGGCGGCGGAAGTACCCAGCCGTGCGCTCGACGTCTCGCCGCAGGAGGTCCCGCGCCGCCGGATGGGTCACCGCGTCGACCGCCTGGGAGAAGTCGATGATGACCGGCCGCTCGCGCCACCAGAGCACATTGAACGCCGAGAGGTCGCCGTGCACGAGCTCGACGTCCAGCATTCGCCGGATCTCGCGCTGGAGCTCGCGCCAGACCCGTCTTGCGGTCGGAAGATCGAGGTCGACGTCGGCGAGGCGTGGAGCCGCGCGGTCGCCGTCACCGATGAACGCCATGCGATAGCCACTCTCGACGCGCTCGACCGGCGGGGGCACCGTTACGCCGGCTTCGTGTAGCCGCACGAGCGTGGTCCACTCGTGCGACTCCCATCTCGCCTGAAGGTGCTCCTGGCCGAAGCGCGTCCGTTTCTTCATGGCACGGCCTTCGTGGCGCGTCCCTTCGCCCCACACGCCGGCGTAGAGATAGTCGTTGCGGAAGGCCCGCTGGAGCCTCGGCTTGAAGCGCTTCTCGGCCATGAGGCACGTGCGGGTGGGACCGGTCCTAGAGACAAGGTAGACCTCGCTCTCTTTGCCGGCCTTGAGCACGCCGAGATCGCGGTCTTCGTATGGTGCGTCGGCAAGCCAGTCGCCCGGGAACAATGCGGGCACGCGTCCTCCGTCGTGGAGACACGTCGATGGGTGCGGCCGAGGGCGCGCGCGGCGCTAGAGGGTGCCCGGCGCTCCGGCGATACGGAGGCCGGCGGCGTCACGCGCGATCCGAACGCTCATCTGACGGCCTCCTGAAAATTTGTCGACCGATGGTCGCGCGCGAAGAATAGCACTCACGGGCTGGGGCTCTGCCTCGAAGGTCGCGATGGAAATGCGGGCACGACGAGGTCTTGACCGAAGATCTTCGATCGCGGCGTGTCGTTCAGGAATTTCAGGACGCCGTCCGCTATCGCGCTCGCGAGAACGTCGGGTTTGTCGAGCATGAGCGCTCGATCGTCATCATTCGAGAGGTACCCCATCTCGAGGATCACCGCGGGCGTATGGGCCGCGAGTGCGTGCTGATAGCGGCTCCAGTTAAAAGCAAAGTACCCCCGCATCGCCGAGGTGATATGCGTCCCGTCGTACTCAAGTCTGGTCGCCGCACCAAACGAGTCTTTGATGTCGTTCAGCAGCGCATCCTCGTAGGGCCCGCGCCGCGCGCCGTGCGCCATCTTGAATCCGCTGTTCACGCCAACGCCATCGCTGTCCGCGTGGAGCGCGACGAACGCGTCGGCGACGTAACCGACGGGGATCGTCGTGGGCAGGATGTCCACCACGATGCCCTTGGAGTTGAGGATGACCCCGATGCGCTGCGCGACATCCAGGTTTATCTCGACCTCCGTGACGCCTTCCCATTCGGCGCCGGTCTGCGGGATCAGACGCCGGAGCTCGTCGGGGGTCTCGTCGCTCTTCCAGTGTCCGGCCTGAATGGCCACGCGCCGCGGCCCGGTGGGTACGTTCTTCGGAACGGGTACGCGGAGCGTGCCGGTCGCGTTCGGGCCTGCGCTCGGCCCCGGCGTTTGCACGATCACGCCGCCCGGCGGTGCGGCCGCGGACCACGGGTCGTCGGGATCGCCCGGATCGGAACCGATCTGCCCGATCGGGGCTCCGGCCGGCACGAAGTTGGGATCGGTCGCAGCACCGATGACCGGGCCGACCTTGATGCCACCGAGCTGGATTCCCGTCATCGCGCTGTTCGCGGTCAGGAGGATCGCCGCACCGACGGCCGCGACCGCAATGGCCGCGAGAGGGACGCGATTCAGGGCCCGATCCTCACCCGCGCATTCTCAGGCCGCGACGACCTCTGTGACCCACTTGATCCATAAGAATCCGCGAAGACCTGGGGCGACGAGACGAACCGGATACCCGTGACCCGCCGAAAGCGCCTCTCCGCCCACGTGCGTCGCGAGCATGGCTCGTTCGGCTTCCGAGCGGTCGAACGTCCACCGGTGACCGGTGATGGAGATGACCTCGACACGTGTCGCGCTCCTGTCCGCGCCGCCGAGCGCGAGCACGTCGAGAAGTGAGACACCCGACCAGAGCTGCTCGCTCCACCAACCGCCGGTGCAATCGAGTACGACCGAGGCCTCGTGTCGAGGAAGTGCGGCGATGTCGGCATACGAGAGCTCGATCGGTCGACCCTTTGCCCCGACGACCCGAAGGCGCCAGCGGTCGATCCCAATCGCGGGCACGCTGTCGAGGCTCCAGATCGTCACCGGGAGCGCATTACCGGTGAACGAGCCCGCGTGGCGCGATCCAGTCGCGCGTTTTGCGAGCGCTACGCGGTCGAGCGCGACGCTCGCGACCAGCGAAACGGCAAGCAGGCCAAGCCCGCGCAGCGCGGCGCGCCGGCCGGCGAGCGAGACCAGAGCGGGCCGTGACTCACCCCGCGCGAGCACGTGGGTGACCACGAGCGCGCCGAGCGCCAGCCCGGCCAAGACGTGGAGGTTCAACGCGGTATAGGCGAACGGCCGATCGAACGAGACGAGCCCCGCTGTCCACGCGACACCGAGCCCGACCGTCGTGATCGTCAGAGCCGCCGTCGCGAGCCCGATCCACACGCCGGCGCCGCCGAGCCCACGCCGTCGTAACGACCGGCGCGCGATCGCGTACTTCCACCCCAGGGCGAGGACGAGGGCGACCCCGGCGACGCGATGCGTGACATAGAGAGCGCCGGCAGACGTGTCAGGGAGAAGCCAGGCGACGATCCCCGATCCAAGGAGAGTCGTTATCGCCGCGAGGAGCGCGAGATTCGCGAGGCGCCGTGGCACGTGGCGATGCTAGTCCGCGTGCGCTGGCAGACTGACCGGGTGCCGGAGCGCGACCTCCTCGTCCTGAGCGAAGACCCGTTCAACGCGGAAACTCGACTCGACGAGAAGACGCCCGCGATCACGCCGCCGGGCCGGCACTACGTCCGCACGCACTTCCCGATCCCGACCGGTCCGCGATCGATCGTCCTTGACAGGGCCGGCGCCGCAGCCTCGATCTCGTTCGATGAGATCCGCGCGTTGCCGGCGCGGTCGATGGTCGTGACGCTCGAGTGCGCGGGCAACGGAAGGCGGTTCCTCGAACCGAAGGCGCCAGGAGAGCAATGGGGCCTCGGCGCGGTCGGGACCGCGACATGGACAGGCGCGTCGCTCAAGGACGTCCTCAGGAGTGTCGCGATTCCGAGCAGAACCGTCGAAGTGCTCTTCCGCGGCGCCGACGAGGGAGTGCCGAAGGACCTGGGGAGGCAGATCGGCTACGAGCGATCGTTGCCGATCGAAGACGCACTCGGCGAGGACGTCCTGGTCGCATACCTGATGGAGGGAGCGCCGATCCCGCGAGAGCACGGTGGTCCGCTTCGGCTGATCGTGCCGGGGTGGTACGGGATGGCTTCGGTCAAGTGGCTCGAGCGGATCACGCTGCTCGACGCGGCCTTCACGGGTTTCTTCCAGAAGGACCGCTACGTCATCGACGGGGAACCGCTCCGCCATATCGCTCCGCGCGCGGTGCTTGTGTACCCGCCGGACGGCGCGGTCGTGGAACGAGCCCTTTGGTTGATCGGATTTGCATGGTCCGGCGCCGCTCCCGTAACGCGCGTCGAGCTGAGCCGCAACGACGACAACGACTGGGTCCCGATGCCGACGTCGTCTCTCCAATCGAGCCCGTCACCCTATGGGTGGGCCAAGTTCACTTCCCACAACCTCCTGCTCCCTGGCCTCGACGAGGAGTATTCGCTCCTGATCCGAGCGGTGGACGCGGCCGGCAACACCCAACCGCTGGAGCCTCGCTGGAACGCGCTTGGCTACGCGAACAACGCGCCGCGCCCGGTTCGGATCCGCGTGCGCGGCTAGGCGGCGACGACCTCGAGCTGATCGGCGACCTCATCGAGGAGGGCACCGATGCGCGCAGCGACGTCGGGCAGGAGGGCCTGCGCGCCGACGATGTTGGACTCGGCGCCGGAATGCGGATTGAGTCGACCATCGTCAATTCCATCGTGCACGCGGCCGTTCACACGGTCGTACACCGGTTTCGCTGCCGTGTTCCGGCCGTCGAACCACGCCCGCGCCTGGGCGCGCCAGCGCGCGTACGCGGCCTCCCCGGTCGCCTGATAGAGGCGGTCCATCGCGTAGACCGCGGCCGCGACCCCATAGGGCTGGACCAACCGGTCGGGAAACGCACGCTCGATCTGCGGCGCGAGGAGCGCGTGAGCGCTTTGACGCGCGAGCTCCAGAAGATCGGGACGATCGAGGATTGGCGCCGCCTCGGCAAGCACACCCTCGTGTACGTGACCCCAGAGGTGCGGCGTCGGCTCCCCCGGAGCGTTCAGGAGAATGTCGCCTTCGCGGCAGGCGGCGATCTCGTCGCACCACCGTTCGAGTGTCTCGCGCAGGACCGGCGTCAGGCCGACGCGCATGAGATCGAGCGCAGCCAGGACCTGAATGGTGCGCACGTCCGGAGGGGCGGGATTCGCCGTCGCGAACGCGAAACCCCGTGCGAGCGGGACCGCGACCCGGGGGTCGCGAAGGACCAGGTGCGCCTTCGCGAGGGCGCGGACGGCCCGAGCCTGCCAGAACGTGCCGCCGGCGTAGGACGTCGGACCGTCGGTATTGATGGTCCCGTCCCAGTCTCGAATGAAGTTGTGAAACCGGCCGTCGTCCCGCTGCATGTAGAGGACGAAGTCGACGAGGCCGATCGCCCACTCTCCGAGTCGGCGATCGCCGGTGTCACGATAGAGGTCGAGAAGGAGCACGACGGCACGCGCAGCGTCGTCGACGCAAGCAACCCCCTCGAAGCCCCGATCGCGCGCGGCGATACCGCGATCTTCGTCGTTGGCGTACACCCCGAGGGCAACGCCGTGCGGCCCGGCGGCCGGCACGCGTCGAGTCAGCCGCGCCAGTTGCCTGATCACCGTGGCCAGGGCTCGAGGCTCGCGATAATCTCCCCGACCGAAAAGTCGGCCGCCGCCACGCACGAGTCCGCGGCGCCGTAATACATGCGGATCCGATCGTCATCGAGCGGGACGACGCCGCAAGAGAAGATCGTGTCGTTGAAGAGACCGAGCCGCTCGTAGGCCGTCCCGGGAGCGAGGATCGGCACAGGCGAACGCGCCAGCACCTTTCGCGGATCGTCCGCGTCGAGGAGCACGGCACCCATCGCGTAGCGGTGATTGCGGTTCACACCGTGATAGAGCTCGAGCCAGCCTTCACGCGTCCTGAAGGGAACGGCCGACGCGCCGGTGCGCAGCTCATCCCAGTGGTCCCAGCGCGGCAGGCAGAGCGTCTCGTGGCCGCCCCACTCTGTCAGCTCGTCCGAGAACGCGATCCAGATGCCCATGATCCGGCTGAACGACTGCGGCATCGGCCGCGTCAGCGCGACGTACTTTCCGTTGATCCGCTCCGGGAAGATGACGACGTCCTTGTGGTCGGGTAGGAAGATGACGCCGCGGCGTTCGTAGCTGGTGAAATCGCGGGTCGTCGCAAGGCTCGTCGTGATGCCCCAGCGCGAGACCGACACGAACGTGATGTAGAAGGTCCCGTCGATGAATGTGATGCGTGGATCCTCGACACCGTATTCCTCAACGTCGACGTGCGGCGCGATCGCCGGGGTGTCTTCAATCGTGAATTTGATCCCGTCGCGGCTGCGGGCGAGGCGCAGGTGGCTCATCTGCGCGAGGTAGTCGGTGTAGCCCTCGTTGGTCACGCCGAGCACGCCGGTGCTGTTCCGGTACCGGATCGACCGGGGATCACGCAGGTCGAGGCCGGGCAGGTTTTTCGGCACGTACGCGACGACAGCGCGCGGCCGGTCGCCGCTCGTGTCAAGGAAACACATGCCGATGACGTCGTGCCTGGTGAAGCCTTTCGGCAGCGGCCGCAGGACCGGGTGCGGTCCGTCGAGGTCGAGCGTCATCGCATCCGGCGGCGGATCGATATCGCTGCGCGGCCGCTCGGCGACCCGCAGCAGCAAGATGGTCTCGCCCTTGAGTTGAGCGGTTGCGGCGTTGAAGACCGAAACCACCTCGAGCTCCGGGAGCGACGGCTTCACGTCGCGTGCCATGATCAGGGGGTTCTGCTCGAGTCGGTGACCGAGCCCGGTCGTGCGGTCTATGCGGATCGTCGTCATGTGCTGTGAACGGGACTCTCGGTTTCTACCGGCTCCTCGGGGGCGCTCACGGGCTTCTCCAAAACATCGCGGGTGAGCGCAAGCACGCGCCGACCGACGTTCGGCCAGGCCATTTCCTTGCCATACTCGTAGGCCCGCCGCTCGAGCTCGGCTTTCAGCGAACTGTCGTCGAGGATCGCCAGCACGGCGCGAGCGAGGCCAGCGGGGTCCCGCACGTCGACGAGGAGACCTCGCCCATCGGCGAGCGCCTCCGCGGCGTGCAGATAACGCGTCGAGACGATGGCCTTACCGGCGCCGAGGGCGTAGGCAAGGGTGCCGCTCGTGATCTGGTTCAGGTCGAGATACGGCGTCACGTACACGTCCGTCGCCAGGAGATAGTCCACGATCTCGCGCTGCGTCAGATATTGGTTCACGAAGCGCACGTGGTCGGACATCCCCGAGCTCTCGATCTTGCCGACAAGCTCGTTCCGATATTGCTCGCCGGCCTTCTTGAGAAGCTCCGGATGCGTCTGTCCGACGATCAGATAGAGCGTGTTCGGGTGCCGCCCGAGGATCTCGGGCATCGCCCCGATCATGTACTCGAGGCCCTTGCGGGGATCGACGAGCCCGAATGTCGACACGATCGTGCGGCCTTCCACACCGAGCTGCCGCTTCAGTCGGTGTCGCCCGCGCGGCACGATCGCGGGCATTCCGTGTTGGATCACGACGGGACGCTGCGAGATGCCATAGACGTCCGCGAGCAGCCGCGCCGCGGTCTCGGCCATGACCACGACCCTCGTGCTGTGTTCGGCGATCCGGCGCACGGTCTCGCGGATCTGCGGCTCCGGCTGCGGAAGAACGGTGTGCAGAGTCGTGATCACAGGCTTGTTCAGTGCCTCGAGGAACGGCACGCAGTGATCCTCGTAGATCCCATCGCGCCAGACGCCATACAGACCGAACTCGTGCTGGAGGTTTACGGCGTCGACGGAGGATTCATTGATCGCGCGCGCGGCGCCGCGGTAGCTCTCCACGTCGCCCTGCCGGATGCGCCACCGGACGTCTGGCCCATATGCCCGCGCCGCGTTCGGTTCGTCGATGGCAGCGGCCACACAACGGACGGCTGGGTCGGCCGCCTTTACGGCCGCGAGCAGATCGGCCGTGAAAGTGGCAATTCCGCAGCGTCTGGGAACGGCCGAGGCCACGAAAGCGATGCGCATAAGACCATTCTGCATTGACAGCGCTTCCTTGTTTGGCAACGTGATACCGGGGGAAAGAACCCCAGGTTGGATCGCCTGAGATGGTCGAGCAGGAAATATGCCTCTAGGGGCTCACTTCTCCGTGGAAACCTCGAGGTTCGCGCTCCGCCATGCGGTGAATCCCCCGCGCATGTTGGCGACGTGGTGTCCGGAAGCCTCGAGGATGCTCGCCGCGAGACTCGAGCGGATCCCGCCGGCGCAGTAGGTCACGATCGGGCGATCGAGTGAGAGCTCTGGCGCGCGGGCGCGAACCTCTTCGTACGGCATGTGGATAGCGCCGGGCGCATGGCCCGCGCTCCACTCGGACTCCTCACGCACGTCGAGGAGGACCGCGCCTTCGCGTGCCCGCGTAGCGACCGTTCGTGCGTCCAGCTGCTCGATCCGCAGAGCCTCCTCGCTCGGGGCGGGATCGGGCGAGGCGTAGCCCCGTACGTCGTCGTATCCGATGACGGCAAGCTGCTCCCTCAGGCGTTCCGCCTGTTCCGGATTCGTCGTGAGGATGACGATCGGCGATCCGAACGTCACCGTCGCGCCAACTCGCACAGCGAAAGAATCGTTGGCGACGACGTTGAGCGCACCGGGTCGATGACCAGTCCCGAACACGTGCGGCGGTCGCGGGTCGATCCGGACTACAGAGCTGGGGATATCGCGGAGGAAGGGCAGCGGCGCGCGGGACATGATCGGCGCGCCAGTCGCATTGAGCGCGCGCACGTGCGGGTAATACGCCGGGGCGACCGGTAATCCCTCGGCGATCGTCGCTCGGAACGCCGTGAAGGGACCCGATGCCGACCGCGCAACGTGGTTGTGGCGCCGCTCGAAGCCGAGCGTCGTCCAGCGCGAGCCCGCGACTTCGGCGGTGCACGCGCTCCCGCCGCCGTGCGTTGGAAAGACGGCGACATAGTCGGCAAGCGTGAGCACGCGCTCCCGCAACGTGTCATAAGCCGATCGCGCGAGCTCTTCTTCGAGCTTCGGACCGAGCAGGTCCACGCGCGCGATGTGACCGACCAGGAGCGCGCCCCCCGAGAAGAGATACTGCGGATCGTCTGAACGACGCAGATCGGCGACGAGGTACGCGACGTGCTCGGGGGTGTGCCCCGGCGTCGCGACGCACCGCACGGCGAGCTCGCCGACGTTGATGATGTCCCCGTCCGCGTGCGAAGCGTGCGCGTAGGCAAGCGCCGCATCCTTGCCCGCGTGGACCGTGATCGGCCGAAGCTCCGCAAGCGCGCGCGAACCCGAAACGTAGTCGTTGTGGACATGGGTCTCAAACGAATCGGTCACGAGGACGCCGAGGCGGGCCGCCGCGGAGAGATAGGTGTCGATGTGCCGGTCAGGATCGACGAGGAACGCGACGCCCGCGTCGGGATCCGCGACGAGATAGCTCGCGTGTCCGATCCCGGCGTCAAAGAACTGTTCGATCAGCAACTCGCGCGCACTCTAGCGCGCGTCCCGTTACGGTCGCGGTTGCTGACGAACGGCCTTGGACTCCTGTTCGAGGACTTCTTCTCCCGGACCGATATCCCCATCGTCGGGTGCGATCACCGGCGGTATTCGTTCGTCGACGCTCTTGCTCTTCGCTTCGGCTTCCTCGAGTGAGTCGTCGGGGCGCGGCTTGCCTTTATTCATGCTGTCCGACGCGGCAAGCCCCATGCCGCCTCAGCCGCCGATGCCGGCAAACCCCAGTGCGTGCGGCAAAAGCGAGCCGAAGATCCAGCCGCCGGCAGATGCGATGAGGACGAGCGCGACGATCTCGAGGCCGGAGCGCACCGGATTGCGAAGCGTGAGCCGGGACTTCGCGACGCCGAGGAAGAACATCGCCACCGCCGAAACGGCGATCGCTGTGACGAGCGCGACCGGCACCGGGAGGAAGAAGAACGGCGTGATCGGGACGAGCGCCGCGAGCGCGAACGCGGCCGACAGGATGAGCGCACCCTGGAGCGGGCTCCCGACTTCGTCGACGGTGAGACCCAGCTCCTTCTCGACCATCGTCTTGAGCAGGACGTTGGGGGAACGGGCGAGCTCCGCCGCCGCGTGCTTGGCTGACGCCTCGGGTAGCCCTTCGCGCTCGAGCATGTAGGCCACCTCGGCTTCGGACTCCTGCGGCCGCTCCTCGACCTCGTGGCGCTCTTTCTGGATCTGCGCGAGGAAGATCTCCCGCTGGCTCTTCGAGCTCATGTATTCGCCGGCGCCCATCGAGATGACTTCGGCGATCGCGGCGGCTATGCCGGCAACGAGGACCGCGTACTGGTTGCTCGTCGCGGTGGCGACGGTGATCACGACCGTGAGGATGCTCGTCACGCCATCCTGAGCGCCGAAGATCGCTTCGCGGACCTCGCTGAGGAGGTCGGCCTCGCGCCGCTCCTCGCGCAGGTGCTCTGCCAACCATGTCTTGCTGAGGTACTCGGACGCGTCGGTCACTCGTTCCGCCATTTTTACGAGCCTACCTCTCGGGCACCCGCCGCATCAGGTGCCGCCGACATGCGCGCGGCCTCCTCCTCAGGAGGTCGCAGCCCCCGGAACGACCAAAAGATGAGGAGGTCGTACACGACCTTCAGCGCGCCCGCTATGAAGAACGGCAGGCCCAGCGCGGCAACGCTGAACGCCCATCCGGTGACCGTCGGGGAGACCGCCGACGCGGTGCTGCGTGCGACGTTGGTGAGCCCGGCGGCCGCGGTGCGCTCGTCTGGATCGACCACCGCCATCGTGTACGACTGCCGCGTCGGCACATCCATCTGGGAGATGCTCATCCGCGCGAGGAAAGTCGCGGCGGCGAGCCCGGCTGTTGGCATCAGCGGAACGAGAACGAGCAGGACACTCGACGGCAGATGTGTGAAGACCATCGTGTTGATGAGACCGATGCGACCGGCGAGCCATCCCGCGGCCAGCAACGAGATGCCGGAGACCAGGTTCACGAAAAAGAAGAGCACAGCGAGCTGGCCTGGATCGAAACCCCAGCGGATGAAGAACCAGTACGCGACAAGAGACTGGACAACGAGGCCGCCCGCGAATGCGTCGAGACCGAAGAGCGCACCGAGCCGGGCGACGGTGCCGGCCGAGCGATGGACACCGAGGAAACGCCGCTGCCCCTCGACACGTGCCGCCTCCACTTTGTCGGAGAGGCTCAAAAAGATCGCGAAGTTGAGGAGACCGACGACGGCGTAGAGGACGAAGAGGGGACGGTACGCGTCCGCGCCGGAGAGGCCGAGCGCCGCGAAGGCCCCAACCACCCCCGCGAAGAGCGAGCCCGCGGCCTGCGCGATGTTGGCGACGAAGGCGTAGATGGAGAAGAGCCACGTGCGGCGCTCGCGCGGAGCTGTCTGCGGGAGGATCGCCTGCTCGACGGTGAGGAACGCGCCGACCTCGGAGCTCGTCGCCGAGATGGTTCCGGTGAATGCCCCGAGGAGGAGCAGCGGGAAGCTTGAGCCGAATGCGAAGAGGAGGCCGCCGGCAACCATGAGAAGCGCCATCGTCGCGACCGTGCGTCGCCTCCCGAAGCGATCCGCGACCAGCGCCCACAGCACCGTCATCAGCGCGGAGCCGAGGATCGCCGCGGACAGCACCAGCCCGACCTGGATGGTGTCGAGGCCGAGCTGGGCGAGATACAGCGCGATGACGACCGCGAGATAGCCGTATGCGAAGGTCCGGAGGACGCGGGTGACCAGAAGCTTCTTGCCGTCGGTCGAGAGCCAGGCGAGAGGCGCGGTTTCCTCCTTTAGATCACGCGCCCGGGCCCGCCGGCCTTGGCGACCAGAGGCAGACCGGCGCGCGCCCAGGCGGTCACGCCGCCGTCGAGGTTCTCGGCTTCGAACCCGCTCATCCGGAGACCCTTGGCGGCGCGATCGCTCCGCGAACCGCTGCGGCACACCGCCACGACGACCTGCTCCTTCGGGACCTCCGCCAGGCGGGCCGCGAGCTCGCCCAGCGGGATGTGCTGCGCGCCCTCGATGTGGCCGGCGTCCCATTCGTCCTGCTCGCGAACATCGAGGAGATGCAAGTCGGAACGCCGCTTGCTGACGTCCTGTGGGAGCACGAGGCCAATTCTGGCGTACGGGAGGGCGACATGGACACAAACGCGGTGCGCGAGCGACTCGAGCGCGAGCGCGCGGACCTTGCGGCCACGGTCGGGCGGATCAGCGAGCGGCTCGCCGTGCCTCAGCTCGAAAGCGGCGGCGACGTCGCCCTCGCCGATCAGCACCCCGCGGATGTGGCTAGCGAGACGGAGGCTCGGGAGCTCGACGTTGCGCGGCAGAGGTTGTTCGAGGATCGCATCGCCCTCATCGACGAGGCCCTGCGCCGCCTGGACCGCGGTGAGTACGGTCGCTGCGTCATCTGCGGAAAGGAAATACCGCCGGCGCGGCTTGAGCTCGTCCCGGAGACCCCGTACTGCGTCGAGGACGCGGAGCGCGAACAGCAGAGTTCGGCGCGCTAACTCTTTGGGCACAATGGCCGGGTGAGACCACCGTATCCGGTCGAGATCCCGCCACTCCTTCCGCTCTTCCTCAACAAGCGACGCGCGAAGATGACTTTCCCGCTCCAAAAGACGGAGGAGCTCGGGCTCGATCGGCCCACGTTCGTCTGGGCGATCAACCTCTCGTATCGCGGCGACCGCGGCGCGAGCGCCGAACCCGGTGACCTCGCGAGCGTGTACGGCACGATCCCGGGCCGTTGGCTCCCGATGGCGGCGGCGGCGCGTGGTGCCGGCCTCGCGGAAGAGCGGAACGGCCGCTGGTACCTCACCGAGAAGGGCCGTGGACTCGCGGCGGCGATGCACGAGGCGGCCCGCGCGCATTACGCGACGCTCTCGCCGATCCCAAAGGAGCAGCTCGCGGAGCTGGCGCGCCTCCTCGATCGGACGTTCCTCGTCGCGGCCAAGGCGGCCGAGCCGGCCAAGCGGCTGCACACGCCCTTCGCGTTCGGGTATCGCGGGGATGACGCGCCCGCGGGGTCCTTCGCTCAGCTCGACGCCGCTGTCTACGGGCTCTGGCAGATACGCGACGACTCCCACATCGCCGCGTGGCAGGCATCGGGCCTCTCCGGACCCGAGGTCGAGGTGCTCACCAGGATGTGGCGCGAGGAAGCTGCGGACGAGGCCGCGCTCACCGATCTCCTCCCGCATCAGCGCCCCGAGGATGTGCGCGCGGCGCTGGCGCGGCTGCGGCGCGATGACCTCGTGGAACGAGGCGCCCTCAAGACCACCGCGAAAGGGGCCAACACCCGGCAACGGATCGAGGATGAGACCGATCGTCTTTTCTTCACGCCATGGCCGGAGGACGTCGGGACGAAGAGCGCGTGGATCGCCGAAAAGCTGATAGAGGTGAATACAGCGCTCGGCTAGCTGTGTGCCAGACGCGCCGAGCGGGCGCTCGTCTTCACAAATGGCACGGCTTTTGCCGTCCTTCGTTACACATGCTCGACCAGGAAACCGCACCGGCCACCCGCCGGGGGCCTTTGGGCGGCCGCATCCTCGTCGTGGACGACGATCGAGATGTCGCTCGTCTAGTTGGCACCGTCCTCGAGGAGGCCGGACACGAAGTAAAGGCGATCACCGACGCCCGCCAGGCGATGGATACATTCAATGAGTTTCACCCGGAGCTGGTGACTCTGGACGTGCTCATGCCTGCTGTCGACGGGATCAGCCTCTGCCTGCAGCTTCGCCGCAACTCGGATGTCCCCGTCCTCTTTCTCTCGGCGAAGGACGACCCGCCGGATCGCGTGGTCGGCCTGCGCATCGGGGCTGACGACTATCTCGGGAAACCTTTCGACAACGACGAGCTCGCCGCGCGAGTCGAAGCGCTGCTCCGCCGCGACCGCGTGCACAGCGACCACTCGAAAGATCGGCAGTTGCGCTTCGGTCGCTTCATCATCGATCTCGCCAGCATGCAGGCGATCGCTGGCGACAAGCAGCTGCCGCTGACGCCGACAGAGTTCAAGCTGTTGCGGACCCTCGCGGGAGAGCCGGCACGCGTCTTCACGCGCGATGACCTTCTGGTCGGGGTCTGGAGCTACGAGCCCGGGAGCGACACGCGACTCGTCGACGTCCACGTCGGACGCCTGCGTAAGAAGCTGGAACAGGCCGAGGTCAGCGAGGTGTCGATCGAGACGGCGCGTGGGTTTGGCTATCGGCTGATCGAGCGCTCGGCCTGATCTCGCGTCGCGTCCGGACCGCTCCGGCCAGGTCCCGGAGAACTGCGACCGTCGAATCCCACCCGATGCATGCGTCAGTGATGCTCTGACCGTAGACGAGCGGCTCGGCGTCGGCGTCCTGGCGACCCTCGACGATGAAGCTCTCGGCCATCACCCCAACGATCCCGCGCTCGCCCGAGGAGATCTGTTCAGCGACCTCGCGCGCGACCACGGGTTGGCGGCCATGGTCGCGTCCGCTGTTGCCATGCGACAGGTCAATGACGAGATGCGCGGGCAGCGATGCGGCCCCGAGGGCGTCCAGAGTGCGCCGCACGCTCGCGGCATCGTGGTTCGGACCCGGCGTCCCGCCGCGCAGCACGACGTGCGCACTCGGATTTCCGCCGGTCTCGACGATCGCGGCGAGGCCCTGCTCGGTGACCCCCATGAAGCTATGCGGCTCGCGGGCGGTCCGCACCGCGTCGATCGCGACCTGCACGCTCCCATCGGTCCCGTTCTTGAAGCCGACGGGCATCGAAAGACCCGACGCGAGCTCGCGGTGCACCTGACTCTCGGTGGTGCGCGCGCCGATCGCCGCCCAGGCGACGAGGTCGCTCGTGTACTGAGGGGAGATGGAGTCGACGAACTCACATGCCGCGGGCAGTCCGATCTCGACGAGGTCGAGAAGCAACCGGCGCGTCATGCGGAGGCCGTCGTTGATCCGGAATGAGCCGTCGCGATGCGGGTCGGACACGAGGCCCTTCCAGCCGACGCTCGTCCGCGGCTTCATGAAGTAGGCGCGCATCACCACGAGGACGTGGTCCCGTAACTCCTCTCCGACCGCGTAGAGGCGTCGGGCATAGTCGAGCGCGGCCAGCGGATCGTGGATGGAGCACGGACCGACGATCGCGATGAGACGGTCGTCAGCCTGCGACAGGATCCGCGTCAGCTCCTCGCGCCAGGTGGCGACCCGGCGTGAGCCCGCCTCGGACAGCGGTAGCTCCTCGAGGATGATCGCCGGGGGCACCAGCGGGCGATAGCCGGTGACGCGAAGGTCGCGCGTCTTCATCGCACTATTGTTCCCGACGTGCCGCTCTACGGCTACCGGGGCAAGACACCGAAGGTCGCTCCCGACGCGTTCATCGCGCCGACGGCCGTGCTCATCGGCGACGTGACCGTGGAAAGCGGGGCGTCGGTGTGGTTTGGGACGGTGCTGCGCGGGGACATGGATCGCATCGTTATCGGGGCACGTTCGAACGTACAGGACAACTCGACGATCCACACGGATGTGGGCGAGCCCACGCTCGTCGGCCCTGACGTCACGATTGGGCACAACGCTCTTGTTCACTCGAGCGTGATCGCCCGCAACGTCCTCATCGGACAGGCGGCGGTGCTCGTCGGCGGCAACGTGATCGGAGAGGAGACGATCGTCGGCGCGGGCGCGGTCCTGCCGGAGAAATTCTCGCCGCCCCCACGCTCGCTGGTGCTCGGCGTTCCGGCGAAGGTCGTCCGCGAGGCACGAGCCGAGGACGCGCGATGGACCGTGCGCGCGGCCGAGCACTACACCGAGCTCGGGGCCTGGTACCGCGAGAACTTGAAATAGCCACCCTCCGGCTTACGGGCCACGACCTGACCATCGCCGACGTCGTCTCAGTCGCCCGACGGGATGTCGCGGTAGGCCTCGACCGCGCCGCGGAGCGCGAGGTGCAGCAGGCCGCGAGGGTCGTCGCGCAGATCGCTGAGGCCGACGATCCGGTCTACGGCATCAACACCGGATTCGGCGACCTCTCGACCGTTCGCGTCCCCCATGACGACCTCCGCGCGTTGCAGCGGAATCTCGTGCGTAGTCATGCCGTCGGCGTCGGACCACCGCTGCCTGAAGACGTCGTGCGGGCGATCCTTGTGCTCCGCGCCAACACGCTCGCCGCCGGCCGATCGGGCGTGCGCGCCGAAGTCATCGACCTCCTCTGCGACATGGTCAATCGGCACGTGCATCCGGCGATCCCGCGACACGGCAGCGTCGGGGCGTCCGGCGACCTCGCGCCCCTCGCGCACGCCGCACTCCTGCTCATCGGCGAGGGCGAGGCGATCGACCACGGCAAGCGGAAAAGCGGAGCGGATGCCCTGAAAGCCGCGGGTCTGGGGCCCATCGAGCTCGGACCGAAAGAAGGCGTTTCGCTGATCAACGGGACCCAGGTGATGAGCGCCATCGGTTGCCTCGCGCTTCACGACGCCGAGGTGCTGGCGACGACCGCCGACGTGGTCGGCGCCATGTCCGCCGAGGCCCTGCGGGCCACGGATCGCGCGTGGGACCCGGACCTTCATGCGACCCGGCCGCATCCGGGGCAGCAGACCGTCGCCGCGAATCTCCGCTCGCTCATGGCCGGAAGCCCCAACGTGGCATCGCACCGCGTCGGCGATCCGCGCGTGCAGGACCCGTACTCCATCCGCTGCATGCCGCAGGTGCACGGCGCGTCGCGCGACGCTCTCGCGTACACGCGACGGGTACTGGAGATCGAGATCAACTCGGTGACCGACAACCCCATCGTGTTCGCCGAGGATCACCGCGTCGTGAGCGGCGGTAATTTTCACGGCCAGCCGGTCGCGATCGCGCTCGACCTCGCGACGATCGCCGTGGCCGAGCTCGCCGACATCAGCGAAGCCCGCGTCGATCGCATGACGAACGGGCACACGAGCGGCCTGCCGCCGTTCCTCACCCGAAATCCGGGCACGAACTCCGGTTTCATGGTCGCGCAGTACACCTCGGCGGCTCTGGTGACCGAGAACCGGCTGCGCGCCTTCCCGGCATCGGTCGAGTCAGTCCCGACATCGGCCGGGATGGAAGACCACGTGAGCATGGGCCTTCACGCCGCTCATAAGTTCGCCGACGTCGTGCGCAACACGCGTGAGGTCCTCGCGATCGAGGCGCTCTGCGCGGCTCAGGGCCTGGATCTTCTCGGGGCCACGGCAGGGCCCGCGGTGGAAGAGGCCCGCCGCGTGATCCGGGAGCGTTCTGCCCGATTGGACGAGGATCGCGCCCTGTCCGGTGACATCGCCGCCGTGGCCGACACGATCGCGCGGGAAGTCCTCATCGCCGCGGTGCGGATGCGGCTGCCGGAGCTCTCGTGAAGCTCGCGCTGACCGTCAACGGCGAGCTCCACGAGGTTGACGTGCCACCCAACACGACCCTCCTCTCGGTTCTGCGCGACGACCTCGGTCTCACCGGTACGCGGTACGGCTGCGGTCGCGGCCAGTGCGGCGCGTGTTACGTGATTGCCGATAGTCGGGCTGTCGCGTCTTGCCTTCTGACAGCCGATCAGGCCGCGCGCATGGAGATCACGACCGTCGAGGGCCTCGCAAAAGGCAATGAGCTCCACCCGGTGCAGCAGGCCTTCATCGATGGCGACGCGCTGCAGTGCGGCTACTGCACGAGCGGCATGGTCATCTCCGCAGCGGCGCTTCTCGCGCGCGACCCGGAGCCCGACGAGACGTCGATCCGCGACGCGCTCGCGGGGAACCTCTGCCGGTGCGGCGTCTACGGCCGCGCGATCAGAGCGGTCCAGAAAGCGGCGTCTTCGTCCTGATGTGGGACCGTCGTGAGCCCGAGCGGCTCGAGCAGCGGATCCGCGTCGAGCACGACGGGACCATCACCGCGTTTTCGGGGAAGATCGACTTTGGTCAGGGCATCCGGACTGCATTCGCGCAAATCGTGGCTGACGAGCTCGATGTCCCGATTGAGCGCGTGAACGTCGTTCTCGGAGACACCGACCAGGTCCCGTTCGACTTCGGCACCTTCGGTAGCCATTCCGTCGCGCAGGAGGCACCGCTCCTCCGGAGGGCTGCGGCATTCGCGCGCCACGAGCTCATCGGCCGGGCGAGCACGAAGCTGGGCCTTTCGGATCAAAAGCTCGACACCGAGGCGGGCGCGGTCGTGGGCGGCGGCAAGCGCCTGCCGTACGCGGAGCTGCTGGACTCGGAGCCGCTCGCGGGCACAATCCCGGATGGCGTCGCCGTTATGCCCGCCCGACGTCGGAAGTACGCGGGCCGGCCGATGCCGCACCTGGAAGCGCGCGCCATAGTCACCGGACGAGCCACGTTCGTCGCCGACGTCCGGCTTCCCGGCATGGCGCGGGGCGCGATGGTCCGTCCCCCGGCCCGCGGGGCGAAGCTTCGTTCACTCGATGACACCAAAGCCCGAGCGATGCCCGGGGTCATCGCCGTCGTGCGCCAAGGCGACGTCGTCGGGGTCGTTGCCGAGCGCGAGGAGCAGGCGCGCGCCGCCGCAGCTGCGGTCGAGGCCGAGTGGCACGTGGTTCCCATCGAAGGACCGACGGCCGAAGTCCCCATGCGCTCCGACGCCGGAGTCGACGAGAAGCTGCGCGGCGCGTCGCTGCGTCTGGGGCAGACCTACGTGCTCCCGCCGATCGCCAACGCGCCGATCGGACCGAGCGCCGCGGTCGCCGATGTCCGCGGCTACGGCGCGACGATGTACGTCGGGACGCATCGGCCGTTCGGCGTGCGCGAGCAGGTCGCGAAGACCCTCGGCCTGCCCGAGAAGAAGGTCCGCGTGCTCCCGCAGACCACGAGCGGAACGTACGGACGCAACACCCACGCCGACGCGGCGATCGAGGCGGCGATCCTGTCCAAGGGCTCAGGTCGTCCAGTGCTTCTCCAGTGGACGCGGGAGGAGGAGTTCGCGTGGTCGCCGTCCCGTCCGGAGGCTGTACTGGAGATCGCGGCCGGGCTCGATGCCGACGGCCGCATCGTGGCCTGGCGGTATGACGAGCACACCAACGTGCATAGCGCCGCCGGTCTCGATCCGCAGGTCCTCGGTGTCACGTCGGGACGCAACGCCATCCCGCCGTACACCGGTTTTCCGGCGAGAGTGACGCTCCACATCGAGCCGACGCGCCTCCGCACCGCGAACTTCCGCTCGCTCGCGGCGGCGGAGAACGTATTCGCGATCGAGTCGTTCATGGACGAGCTTGCGGCCCTCGCCGGTCAGGACCCGCTCGCGTTCCGGCTGCGGCACATCGTTGACGGGCGTTTTCGCCGCGTCATCGAGCGCGTCGCGGCCCGGAGTGGTTGGGACGAACGTCTCACCGGCCGGCGCGGTCGCGGCATCGCCTGCACCGTCTACCACGACACCTACATCGCGCAGGTCGCGGAGGTCGAGGTCTCCCTGTCAGGAGCGGTGCGTCTCGTGAAGGTGTGGTGTGTCGTCGACCCGGGCGAGACGCTGAATCCGGAGGGCGTACGGAACCAGATCGAGGGCGGAATCCAGCAGTCCGCGTCGTGGACGCTGAAAGAGGAGCTGCTTCATCGAGACGGTCGAGTCATGAATACGGGGTGGGACACCTACCCGATCGCGACGTTCCGGGACGCGCCCGAGTCGATCGAGGTGCTGGTTGAGGGCGACGAGACGGCTTCTCCCACCGGCGTCGGCGAGCCGGGCGCAGTCCCCACCGCCGCAGCGATCGCGAATGCCGTCTACGCGGTGAGCGGCGCACGTCTCCGCTCGGTCCCCCTCACTCGCGAGCGCGTGCGAAAGGCGATGCCCGGCTAGCTGAGGTCTCCACAGACCTAGGTTCCAACTGAAGACCCCCGACTAGGGTGGCGGTGTTCAAGCCAGCCACTTCTAGTCGGAGGGTCTTCTTTGTACCGCACCGCTCGCACCACACCGCTCTCGCGGGCCTTTCTCGTCGTCGAAGCCGAACGGATCGGAGTGAGCCGCGCGGCTCAGAACATGGGTGTCAGCCGCCGCACCGTGCAGCGCTGGCGCCGTCGCGCACCGGACTTCCAGGACCGGCCCTGCCGGCCACATCGCTCGCCGCGCCGCAGCTCCGATGCTCTCGAGGGCACCGTGCTGGGGCTGCGGATGGAGTTGCGCTGGGGACCGGACCGGATCGGGCCCTATCTTGGGATCCCCGTCAGCACGGTGCACCGGATTCTGCGTCGCCACAACGCGCACCGGCTCAGCCATCTCTTCCCGAGGCCGCCGCGCAGCTATGGCCACTTCGCCGCTCTCGCACCAGGAGAGCTCATCGCCACGGACACGAAGGCGCTTGGCCGCTTGGACCGCGGCGGCGGCCGGCGAGGCAGTCGTGAGCGCGGGGGCCGGACGCGACGTCACCTCGTCGGGTGGCGTCATCTCCATGTGGCGATCGATATGGCGAGTCGTCTGGTGTATGCCGAGCTGCGCTCGGGACAGGGGCCCGACGACACCGTCCCGTTCCTGCGGGCCGCCCTCGCGTTCTTCGACCTTCACGGGATCCGTGCGCGCCGTGTCCTGAGCGACAACGGCAACGGGTACAAGCGACGCTTCGACCAGGCCTGCGCAGACATCGGGATCCGGCACAGCCGCACCCGTCCCTACCACCCCTGGACCAATGGCCGCGTCGAGCGCTTCAACGGCACGATCCAACGCGAGTGCCTCTACGCCGGCAGCTTCTGGCAGAGCGAGGACGAGCGCGCGCTTGCGCTGGCCCTCTACGTCGCCTACTACAACGCTGAACGTCCGCACATCGCACTCGGGGGCCTGCCGCCACTGCAGTGGCTGCGCCGGGATGGAACCTACGTCCCGAGAGACCTCAGCTAGCTCGAACGATCGCCGCGCGGGCGCACCGCCGGCGGCGGCGACGTGTACGGAAGCGGGATGAACTCGACGCTCGGACGGCGCTGGCTCGTCTGCGGGAAGAGATCCATGAGCTCGTAGACCTCCACCGGCATCTCCTCGGTCACCTTGATGCCGATCTCACGGAGGCCGGCGACGTCGAGCGCGTAATCGTGGGTCCATTCGCCGGAGCTGAGCTTGTTCGCGATGCGCTCGGCGTCTGCTTCTGAGTAGTGCTCGAGCAGCAAGCGCTTCACCGTGGCGGTGACCTGGCGCAGGGCTTTTTCGGCGACGTCTCCAAGGATGAGCGTCTGGTCGTCGCGATTCGGGTTCGGTTGAGCGAGCGCCCGAAGGATCGATGCGGCGGGATAGGCGGCCTGTTGATTGCCGAGCTGTGGATCGACGGGACCGAGCACGGCGTTCGGATCCATGACGATCTCGTCGGCGGCGATCGCGACGAGCGCGCCGCCAGACATGGCGTAGTGGGGCACAAAGACGGTCACCTTGCCCTTGTGACGCTTGAGTGCGAACGCGATCTGCTCCGCGGCAAGGACGAGGCCGCCGGGGGTGTGCACCAAAAAATCGATCGGCATCTCCGGCGGGGTGAGCCGAATGGCGCGCAGGACCTGCTCGGAATCTTCTATGTCGATGTAGCGAGCGATCGGAAAACCGAGGAAGCTCATGGTCTCCTGGCGATGGATCATCGTGATCAGCCGGGTCTTGCGCCGCTGCTCGAAGCCATGGAATGCCCTGTTTCGGCGGAGCTCGAGCATCTGCTTCTGGTAGAGGGGAACGAAGAACTGAGCGAGGATGAAGAGCCAGAAGAGCCACGAGAGGTCGACCACCGCGCCGAAGCATCTCCCTTTCCAGGAAGCAACCTATGGCTCAGCCTCATGTCCGCCCGGCTTTCGTATCGTTCAGCGCGTGGCGATCCCGCATGCTGTGATCTTTGACCTCGGCGGCACGCTGGTGCATTGGTCGGACTGGGACAGCGCCGCCGCCGAGAAGTGGGCGGCGTCCTACGACCACTTGGTCACGCAGTTCTCCGACCGGAACTGGCCCTCTCGTGACGCGTACGTGAACGCGATGCGCGAGGCCGAACGCGAGCACTGGCATCGAGTCGACACCGAGCACTGGAGCGGCCCGCCGACCGGACTCGTGCGCGAGGCCTTCGATCGCCTCGGTGTGCCTGTCAGCGGCGCGGAGCTGCTCGGCGCGATGGACGGCTACGCGAAAGCGATCGCCGGTTGGTCGACCGTCGACCCAGAGGCCGCGGGCGTCCTCCAAACACTGCGCGAGCGGGGCTATCGACTGGGACTGCTCTCGAATACGTGGTGGGCGGCCGATTGGCACAACGCCGACCTGGCAACCCACGGCCTCGCCTCGCTGCTCGACGCGATCGTCTACACGTCCGATCTTCCCCACTCGAAGCCGCATCGGACCGTGTTTGCCGAAGTAGCGCGTCGATTGGATGTGACACCGAACGAGTGCGTGATGATCGGAGATCGGATGGTCGATGACGTCTCCGGGGCGCTCGAGGCCGGCATGCGTGCTGTCTGGCGAAAGAACGAATCCGGTTTCCCGTCGTCGATCGCCGTGCCGAGCGCTGAGATCACTCGCCTCTCGGAGCTTCCTGAGCTGCTGCAGAAGTGGGGCGGCGCGTAGCCACCAAAGCGCGACGCCGGGCGAGCCCACGTCATCGCTGTTCGTGGGCAACGCGTGAGCCCCTTCTGACTTATCACGACATCGAGTGGGGAACTCCGCTGCACGACGACCGACTCCTATTTGAGTTTCTGATTCTCGAGGGCATGCAAGCCGGACTCTCATGGGAGACGGTCTTGAGAAAGCGCGACGCGTTCCGGCGAGCATTCGCGCGATTCGATCCGATCAAAGTCGCCCAGTTCACGTCAAAGGACGTCGCCCGGCTGATGAAAGACGAGACGATCATCCGCAATCGGGCGAAGATCGAAGCCGCCATTGGGAACGCGCAAGCGTTGCTTGTCCTGCGCAAGGAGTTCGGCTCGTTCGACTCGTACGCCTGGAAGTTCGACGAGAAGAACCTTCTCTCCAAGGACCTGAAGAAACGCGGGTTCCGGTTCGTAGGGCCGACCATCGTCGAGTCGTTCATGCAAGCCGTGGGGATCCGGAACGATCACGAACGGACGTGCTACCGGTGGGCTGAGCTCACCCGGCGCCGGACGTCGGCGCCCACGCGGTAGAGGTTCGCGACCACAAGCGCGAGCACCATAACCAGAAGAACCCATCCCGTGAGGTCGCGGCCGGTGTCGCCGCCGGCGTAAGCGAGACCCCACGTGATCGCGAGCGCGATTAGCGCGCCGATCGCGAGCTGACCGTCGTCGACGAGAAGACCGTAGAGCGTGGACCAGATCGTTCTAAACATTGCGTGCCTCCACCTGAGCACCCTGCGGCAAGAGCGCGCGGAGCATCCGCACGGCAAGCCAGCTCGCGGCGAGGAATGTCGCGACGATCAATGGGATCGAGAGCGCGTCGCCAGGCCACTCCATGCCCAGCGCCTCCGCGAACCAGAAGACGCCAAAGCTGCAGAGCATCGCCCCGACCCCGAACTTGAGCCAGTTCTCAGGGACCATCGTCAGCGGCTGGCGCAGCGCCGCGCCGAGCGCGATGACGAGGATGCCCGCGGCGATCGCGCCGACCACCGCGGAGGTGAGCGCCGCTCCGCCCGCAGCGCCGAACGCGATGACGATGAATGCGACCTCGGTCCCTTCGAGGAGGACCGCCTTGAAGGCCACGAGAAATCCGACCCAGTCGAACTCGTTCTTGCGCAGGCCCTGGGCACGAAGCTCGGCGATCTCGCGCTGGTAGATGAGCTCCTCGTCGTGGATCGCAACGATGCCCGCGAATCGCAGCACGGCCTTGCGGAGCCAGCGCAGACCGAACAGCAGGAGGAGCGCACCAACCACGCCCTTCAAGAGGTGCTCGGGCACCACGGTGACCAAGGCAACGCCGAGCGTGCCAACAATCACGGCGAGCGTCGCGGTCGCCGCGGCCGTGCCCAGGAGCGGCGCGCGCCATCCGCGTGTGACCCCGACGGCGAGGATGATCGTCGTGGCCTCGACGAACTCCACGGCGCTCGCGACGAACGACGGTGTGGCCGCGATGGCCAGCGTGAGGGGATCCACTACCGCGAATTATCGGTCAACTGCCGCCATGATCCTCGGCCGCAACGTGGATTCCACGAGGGGTCACCTAGTGTGTGTCGCCGATGAACGCCGTGCTCTCGCGTGTCGATGCCGCGAAGATCCACGATCGGTGCCGGATCTGCGGCTCGTCCGAGCTCGCTCGTTACCTCGACATGGGAGCAACGCCGCTCGCGAACTCG
>VBEY01000334.1 GCA_005889295.1 Chloroflexota bacterium
GTACGAGGTGACCGCGTTGCCCTGCGCGTTCACCGCGCTCACGGTCACGTTGAATGCCTGACCAGCCGTGCCGCTCGCAGGTCCGGTCACCGCGAAGTGGTCGACGACCGGCGCGCCGTTGATGAAGGCGTCCAGCAGATTGGCGGTGGTGCGCTGGATACGGGGATCGGTCGCGTTGTGGTAGTAATCGTCGAGTCCCCAGTTCCAAGACAGGGTCCCCGACCCGAAGACCCATGCGCCGCTCGGCGCCTGATAGATCGACGAGTTCGCATAGTCGGGGAGCTGCAGCGCATTCGTGAACGGCGAGTGCGAGAGCAGCGTCCGGTTCGTGCCAGGCGGCGCCGGGTACTCCGACATGAAGCGGTCCATCTCATAGCCGACGATCCCCGGCACCGTGTCGCCATCCTTGAAACCCGTGCCCGCGTAGATCCAGTGCGAGCTGTTGGTCACGACGTAGGGGACGTTGTGTCCTGCGGGGACGTCCGAGACGAACTGCACGCCGATGAGCGTCTGCTCCGGACGGTTGACCAGAGGGTCGCGGAAGTTGACCGTGGTCGTCGGGCCCTGCACCGGGTCGATGCTCGCGTCCTTGTAGCAGACCATCACGCGGTCGGCGTTCTCGAACCGCACCTGCCAGTAGGCGGCGTTCGCGCCCATGAACGCGAGATTCACTCCCGCGTCACGAGCCCCCTGGACCGCGTCGTACATCTGCTTCGACCAGTACTCGTCGTGGCCCGCGGAGATGAAGCCCTTGTAATTGCGGAGCGCGCCGCCGGACTCGTGCGTGTCCAGGTCGGTCGAATAGGTGACGTCGTAGCCGTTGCGCTCGAGCCACCGCACGAGATCGATCTCGCCCTGGAAGAGGTGCCCGGCGCCACCGTAGGAGTACGGGCGATCGAATGAGACCTTCACCGCGCGCTTGTCGCCAGACATGGTGATCGCGGGGGAGCTGTTGAAGCTGTAGAGGCTCTTGCCCGTCACCTTGTCGTCGGGCCAGTTGTTGTAAGCCTGGTCGGTGGTGATGCTCTGCTGGTAGAGGAAATCTGCCGGCCGGCCGTCGCGCACCACGAAGGGCACGTGGTTCTGGTAGCCCGCGGCGTTGGTGAGGAGAGCCAGATAGATGCCGCTGGTCCAGTCATTCGGGACGTTCAGCGTGTAACTGGAGGCCCAGCTGCAGGCGATGACCCCGGTGGTCGGATCGACCGGGCAGGGCGGCTGCTGAACGCCGTCCAGCGGGCCGACACTCAGACGGAGGCGACCGCCGAGGCCCTGGTACCAGCCGATGCGGTAGAAGCCGATCGTGTACTGCTGGGCCGGATTGACCGAGACGCGGAAGGTGATGCTCTGGCCCTGCTGAACGCTCGTCGCCGAGGCGTAGCCCTTGATCTGATTGTTCACATCGTCGGCGACGAGCCCGCCGACCTGCCAGTTGAAGGTGCCCTGCTGCTGATTCTCGACGACGATGGGGTTGTTCGGATCGCTCGCGGCGAGCGACGGTCGCGGCGCGGCGGCCATCGTCGACGCGAGCATGCTGACCGCGGTCATCACGACAACGATCCGCTTGATGTTCACGCGAACACCCTTTCGCATCGCGCTTAGAGCCCAGGCACCGGATTGACCGTGATCGGTGCGCTCGTCGCGTGCAGGGCCGCGTTGGCGGTGTCGTTCACGCTGATGGTCTGCTTGGCGAGCAGCGGCGGAACGGTCGGGGTCACCAGGGTCACCGAGAACTGGTGGACCCCGGCATCGGCGGCGCTGAAGGTGTAGTTGGTCGGGAGCGTCGCCAGCGCATCGCTGCTGGTGAAGTGGACCGTCCCGCGGTACCCCGTGGCCACGTTGCCGAAGCGGTCGCTGAGGGTGACCGTGACGTTGAAGGGCTTGTTCGTCGTGGCGCTGGTCGGAGCCACCAGGCCAAGGTTCGCCGCCGCGGCCGCGCCGATGGTGAGGCTCGCCCGGCCGCTGATGGTCGCACTGGCCGTGTCGGTCGCGGTCACGGTCTGCGCCCCGGCCTTGGTGAGGGTCACCGGGAATGTCCCGGTGCCGTTGGTCAGGGTCGTGTCGGCCGGCAGCACCACGCCGCTCGAGGTGTCGCTGCTGGTGAAGTGCACCGTGCCGGAGTACGAGGTGACCGCGTTGCCCTGCGCGTTCACCGCGCTCACGGTCACGTTGAATGCCTGACCAGCCGTGCCGCTCGCAGGTCCGGTCACCGCGAAGTGGTCGACGACCGGCGCGCCGTTGATGAAGGCGTCCAGCAGATTGGCGGTGGTGCGCTGGATCCGGGCGTCGACGAGGTTTCCGGTAGAGCTTGCATAGATGTCATCCAACCCCCACGTCCAGGACATCGTCCCCGCCGCGAACACCCACGCGCCGCTCGGCGCCTGATAGATGGACGAGTTCGCGTAGTCGGGCTGTCCGGTGAAGGACACGGTGTAGGGCGAGTTCGAAAGGAGCGTCCGGTTCGTGCCGGGCGGCGCCGGGTAGTTCGACATGTACCGGTCCATCTCGTAGCCGACGATCCCGGGCACCGCGTCGCCATCCTTGAAACCCGTGCCTGCGTAGATCCAGTGCGAGCTGTTGGTCACGACATACGGCGCGTTGCTGTTGAAGTTGACCTC
>VBEY01000242.1 GCA_005889295.1 Chloroflexota bacterium
AGCTCGGCACCGCGCACGAAGATCTTCTGACCCGCTGCACACTGCTCCGGCTCGAAGGTGCAGCGGTTGTACGTGAGAACGACCGAGGGATCGACCTTGAAGTGGCTTGCGATCGTGTCGACCGTGTCGCCGTCTTTCACCGTGTACAGGGCGCCTTCCGCCGGCGGTATGACGAGCTTCTGGCCGAGCTGCAGAGCGCGCGCGTCGGTTAGACCGTTGGCGAAGGCGACAGCTTCGACCGAGACGTCGTAGTAGTTCGCCATCGTCGCGAGGGTGTCGCCTTCGTGGATCGTGACCTCCACCACCGGCCGCGTGCCTTCGGCGGCAACCGTCACCGGATTTCGGCTAGCCGCGATGGCAGCCCCGCGAGCGACCGGTTGGGCGCGCGAAGCGTCGCCGGCTATCACGGCCCCCGCGGCGATGGTCGGGGGGACCGTGCTCGCGCGAGACGCGGCCGTGGCCGCGAACGGAAGCGACAGAACGAGCACCGCGACGGAGGTGTTCATGGCGAGGCGCAGGCCTCGCACGCCGACAAGACCGGTGAGGTAGCCGCTCGTGCCCTCGAGAGCGACAAAGGAAAGGTGCCGAACCCGTGCGCCGAGCGAAGCGGCGCCGAGAGAAAGAAGTCGAGCGTGACGCTGGAGGATCCGTTTCGGGTTAGGCGTGGCCTGCGAACGTCGGCTCTGTTGTCCCAACCCTTGCGGTTCCTCCCAACCTACAAAACTCGGCCCGCTCTTTTTGGCCGGTCTCTGTTCGTTCCGTCCCTTCGCTCGCCATCGACGTCTTCGGTCGACCTCCCGAGCCGCGCGCATGTACGGATTGCGTACTGAGCGTGCAGGGAGGACTGCACCGTAAACCCGCTCCAACAGATGTGTCAACCGTGCAACGCGGTAGCACCAAGCAAGGTATTGGTGGAAATCCGGTTTCGGCGCCGGTTTGCTCGCATGAGTACCCCTACGTAGGCTTCTTTCGGTGCCCGACTACAGCCTTTCGTACGTTTACGTGTTCGCGTTCTTCGTGGTCGGGGCGATCTTCGTTACCGCACTGCTGACGCTCGCTCGCCTCGTCGCTCCCCGGAAGGCAACGAAGGAAAAGCTCCGCACGTACGAATCGGGTGAAGAGCCGATCGGCCAGGCGTGGGGCAGGTATCCGACACACTTCTATGTCTTCGCGTTGCTCTTCGTGGTGTTCGACGTCGAAGTGATTTTTCTTTTTCCGTGGGCGGTGCTCTTCAGATCGCTCGGTGTCGCCGGCCTCATCGAAGTGGTCGTGTTCATAGGCATCCTCGTCGTGGGTCTCTACTACGCATGGAAGAAGGACGCGCTGAATTGGTACTGAGCGCGCCGCGCCCGCCGGCCGCGCTCGCCGATCTTCGGTCGTACCTGGTGACCCAGCTGGGCGAGAAGGCTCGCGTGTCGACGCTGCACGACATGCTCGTGCTCGACGTCGATCGCGAGCGGCTCGTCGAGGTCGCGACGTTCGTTCGGGATGACGCGCGGACCGCCTGCGATCTGTATTCGGTCAACGCAGGCGTCGACATGGGCACAGAGCTGCGCTCGGTGACGTTCGTTCGTGGCACCAGCACGAAGGTCTCGGTCATGCTGCGCACCTCGTGCACGGAGCTCGATCCACACATCCCCACGCTCGTCCCGGTGTGGGAAGGCGCCAATTGGTGCGAGCGCGAGACGTACGACATGTTCGGGATCGAGTTCGATGGGCATCCCGACCTCCGCCGCATCTTCCTCGAGGAGAGCTTCCCCGGTCATCCGCTTCGCAAGTCGTTCCTGCCCCCGCGTAGCGACGCGCGCGGCGGATAGAGATGCCCGTCGGTCCCTTTGGCATCGATCCGCTCATCTGGGCGCCGCTGCGCCTGATCATCGCGGTGGGCCTCGCGCTCTTCCTCGTTCTGAACGGTGCGCTGCTGCAGATCTACCTCGAGCGCAAGATCCAGGCGATCATCCAAGACCGACTCGGCCCCTATCACGTCGGACCGTTTGGCCTCCTGCAGACGTTCGCGGACGCGCTCAAGCTCATCTCGAAGGAGGACGTCCGCGCGGCCGCGACCGACGGCTGGTTCTTCGTTGCGGCGCCCGCGCTCGTCTTCTGCCCCATGCTCGCTTCCTGGGTCGTCCTGCCGTTCGCCCAGGACATCGTTGGCACGAACCTCAACATCGGGCTCCTTTATCTGACGACGCTCGGTTCAATGACAGTGCTCGGCATCGTCATCGCCGGCTGGGCCTCGAACAACAAGTACGCGCTCATGGGCGGCCTTCGCTCGGCCGGTCAGCTCATCTCGTACGAGATCCCCCAGATCCTCGCGCTCGTGTCAGTAGTACTCGTCGTCGGATCCCTGTCGATGATCGATATCACGCGCTCCCAGGCGGGCCCGCTCGTAAACGTCCTGATCCTTCCGTTCCCGTTCCTGATCTACTTCATCGCGGCGCTGGCCGAGACGAACCGCACGCCGTTCGATCTGCCCGAAGCCGAGTCCGAGCTCGTGGCCGGCTGGCTCACGGAGTACTCCGGCATGCGGTGGGGCACGATGCTGGCGCTCTCGGAATACGGCAACGTGACGGTGGTCTGCGCCATCGTCACGACGCTCTGGTTCGGTGGCTGGCAGGGGCCCGGTGTCGATGCGATCCCGCTCCTTGGGGTCCTGTGGTTCACGCTCAAGGTCTACGCGTTCATCCTGATCATGATGTGGATCCGCGCGACGCTGCCGCGTCTGCGGATCGACCAGCTGATGAGCTTCTGCTGGAAGGGGCTCATTCCGGCGGCCCTCGTGAACATCCTCGTCGTCGCCACGCTCGCGCTCGCGTTCCCGACAACGAAGATCCCGATCGCGATCGCGAGCTGGGTGCTCGTGGTCCTCTTCGTCGCCGGTATCCCATTCGTGCAGCGTCGGCGGCTGCGAGTACTTCGCGCGCGAGCCCGCGCCTCGGCGGCACCGGCGGTCCGCGCGGTCAGCTGACAACGGGGTGACGTTCGACTTCATCGAGCCGGTGGTGTTCGCCCTTCTGGCGATCGGGGTGATCGCCGGTGGCGCGGCGGTCGTGCTGCTCAGTCGGATCACGGCGGCGGCCCTGCTCATGGCCTTCACGTTCCTCAGCATGGCCGGGATGTTCGTCCTGCTCGGTGCGGAAACGCTCGCCGCGTTCCAGGTCCTCATTTACGTCGGCGCGATCACCGTGCTGATCCTCTACGGAGTCATGTTCACCAAGTTCAGCGATCGTCCGCGCGCGCTCTTCTTCCAGCGTCAGACGCCCCTCGCGGTGGTGTTCGTCGCCGCGGTCGCCATCCCGGTGGCACTCCTTTCGTTCTCGTTCACGAGCGCGTCGCCTCGGCCGGGCGGCGGCGATCTGTCCGCGCTGGCGACCAGCGTCTTCACGGATTTCGCTTTCCCGTTCGAGATCGCGTCGGTGCTCCTTCTCGCGGCGATGGTCGGCGCGATCGTGCTCACCGGGCGCGACGACCCTGAAGAGGCGGCGCGGAGGCGACGCCGATGACCGTGCCACTCGGCGCCTACGTCGCCGTATCGGCGGTGCTCTTTTTTATCGGGTGCGCGGGCGTGCTCGTCCGGCGCAACGCCGTCGTCATCCTCATGTGCGTCGAGCTCATGCTGAACGCGGCGAACCTGGCCCTCGTCGCTTTCTCGCGCAAGTACGGCTCGATCGACGAGCGCGGGAGCGTCTTCGTTGTCTTCGTGTTTGTCATCGCGGCGGCCGAGGTCGCGGTCGGCCTCGCGATCATCCTCTCGGCCTACCGGAATCGGCCGGTGGTGGACGTCGACCAGATCCACCAGATGAAGGGATGACCGAGTGATCTCCCTCGTCTGGCTGATCCCGGCGCTGCCGCTCGCGGCGTTCCTGGTGAGCGGCCTCTTCGGCCGCCGCTGGCTCGGCCACATGACCGGGGTCATCGCATCGGCTGCGGTGGGTCTCTCGGCGCTCCTCTCGATCGGTGTCTTCCTCGAGGTGCTTGGCGGAAAGACGCAGACGGTGGTCCCGCTGTACCGGTGGATCGCGGTCGGCGATTTCTCAATCAACGTCTCAGCGCTGGTCGACCCACTCTCGTCGGTGATGCTCCTCGTCGTAACCGTGGTCTCATTCCTGATCTTCGTGTACTCGAACGGCTACATGGAGCACGAGGCCGGCTTCTACCGCTTCTTCACCTGGCTCTCGCTATTCGTATTCGCGATGTTGATCCTGGTCATGGCGGACAACTACCTGCTCATGTTCGTGGGCTGGGAAGGCGTCGGCCTGTGCAGCTACCTCCTCATCGGGTTCTGGTTCGAGCGACCCGAGCCGTACCTCGCGGCGAAGAAGGCGTTCGTGATGAACCGGATCGGCGACTGGGGCTACACGATCGGGATCATCACGATCTTCCTCGTCTTCGGCTCGATGAACTTTATCGACGTGTTTAGACGGCTCGAGGTGAGCGCGCCCGCTCAGGCGACGCTGACCCTCATCTGCGTGGCGCTCTTCTTCGGCGCGACCGGTAAATCGGCGCAGATTCCGCTCTACACGTGGCTTCCCGACGCCATGGAGGGGCCAACGCCCGTGTCGGCGCTCATCCACGCCGCGACGATGGTCACGTCGGGCGTGTACCTGGTCGCGAGGTCCATGCCGCTTTTCGAGGTCGCCGGCCCGTCGCTGCAGATCGTCGGCACCATCGGCGCGGTCACCGCGATCTTCGCCGCGACGATCGCGCTCGTGCAGTTCGACATCAAGCGGGTGATGGCGTACTCGACGGTCAGCCAGCTCGGCTACATGTTCCTCGCGCTCGGCGTCGGCGCGCCCATCGCTGCCATCTTCCATCTCGCGACGCACGCCTTCTTCAAGGCGCTCCTCTTCCTTGGGTCCGGGTCGGTGATCCACGGCCTCGGCGGGGAGCAGGACATGCGCCGAATGGGCGGCCTTCGCCGCAAGATGCCGGTGACCTTTTGGACGATGCTGATCGCGGGTGGGGCGCTCGCGGCGCTGCCGCCGCTCGCGGGTTTCTGGTCGAAGGACGAAATACTCGGCGCCGCGTTTGTGAACGGCCACCTCCTGCTGTACGCGATCGGGATCATCACGGCCGTGCTCACCGCCTTCTACGTGACCCGTGCGCTCTGGATGACGTTCTACGGAGAGCCGCGCGATCACCATCTCTACGACCACGCGCACGAATCCCCGCGCGTGATGACGCTTCCCTTAGTGGCGCTCGCCGCCGGCTCGGCCGTGCTCGGTATCGTCATCGGCTTCCCGCCCGAGCAGGGCTTCGTCCATCGGTTCCTGAACCCCGTCGTCGAGGCAGCCGGCATCGCCGAGCACGTGCCGGAGCTCGTCACGATCGTCGCCTTGGCGTTTGTCTCGGTGCTCGCGGGTGTCATCGGGATCGCGATTGGCGTCTCGATGTACGTGCGCCACCGTCCGGACCCCGCCGCGCTCACCCGTGCGGCCGGCCCCGTCTACCGGATCCTCGTCAACAAGTACTACGTCGACGACCTGTACGACCATCGCTTCGTCGACGCCGCCCGCGCGTTCGCGGGCGCGGCCTGGGCCTTCGACATTCACATCATCGATGGGCTCGCGAACCGCCTCGGCTGGGCGCTCGCGCTCGGTGGCCAGGGCTTACGTCGCGCGCAGACCGGGATCGTGGGCAATTACGCGCTCACGATCGTCGCGGGTCTCCTGCTGGTGCTCGTGGCGTACGGCGGTTACGCCGCCGGGATCCTCGGCCGATGACGAACGTGCTGTCGCTGCTCGTCGTCATCCCGCTCGCGGGACTCGTCCCGCTCTTTTTCTTCCGCCGTGACGAGCGCGCCGCGAAGCAGGTCGCGATCACCACAACGTTCGTGGAGTTCTTGGTCTCGCTTTGGATGCTCACTCAATTCCACGTGCAGGCCGGCTTCCAGCTCGTCGAGCGACTCGAGTGGCTCCCGAGTCTTGGGATCAGCTATCTCGTCGGTGTGGACGGCATCTCCGTTTTCCTCGTCCCGATGACCACCTTGCTGACGTTCATCGCCGTCCTGTACTCGAGCGGCGGCGCGATCAAGACACGGATCGTCGAATACATGACGGCGTTCCTGTTGCTAGAGGTCGGTATGGTCGGGGTGTTCATCGCGCTCGACCTGTTCCTCTTCTACATCTTCTTCGAGCTGATGCTCGTGCCGATGTATTTGATCATCGGGATCTGGGGCGGCCCCCGGCGGATCTACGCGACGCTCAAATTCGTGATCTTCACGCTCGCAGGTTCGCTGCTCATGCTCGTGGGCATCGTCGCCGTCTACATCCAGTCGGCCGACGCCACGGGCTCGCGCACGCTCTCGCTCCCCGACCTCATCGAGCTGCGCGGCCGTTTTCCGGCGGACTTCCAGTTCTGGGTGTTCCTGGCCTTCGGGCTCGCGTTCGCGATCAAGCTGCCGATGATCCCGTTCCACACCTGGCTTCCCGACGCGCACGTCGAGGCGCCGACCGCGGGGTCGATCGTCCTCGCCGGTGTTCTCCTGAAAGCGGGCGGCTATGGTTTCCTCCGCTTCGGGCTGCCGCTCTTTCCACTCGGGGTCCAGGCCTGGCTACCGGTCCTCATCGTTCTCTCGGTTGTCGCGATCCTCTACGGGGCAACCGTCTCCGCGGTGCAGAAGGACCTCAAGAAGCTCGTCGCCTACTCCTCGGTGGCGCACATGGGCTTCGTCACGCTCGGCATATTCGTTCTCAACCTGCAGGGCGGCGTCGGCGCCGTGCTGCAGATGTTGAACCACGGTTTCGTGACCGGCGCGCTCTTCCTCTTCGTCGGCATCCAGTACGAGAAAACGCACCGGCGGATGATCGCTGACCTCGGCGGTCTCGCGAACATGTGGCCGCTCTTCACGACCTTCTTCGGCGTGTTCGTTCTCGCCTCGCTCGGACTGCCCGGCCTCAATGGTTTCGTCGGGGAGTTCCTTGTCCTCCTGGGGACGTTCGGCTTCTCCGGCGCGCCGCCGCTCGGTGGTCTCTTCTGGGGACCGCTCGCCGCCATCGGCGTCATCCTCGCCGCCGTCTACCTCCTCTGGATGTTCCAGCGCGTGATGTACGGTCCGGTGCGAGAGGCCTTCCGGTCGCTGCCAGACCTGTCGCGGCTCGAGATCGCGTGCGCGCTTCCGCTCCTGCTACTTACCGTGATCCTCGGCGTGGTCCCGCAGCCGTTCATTGCCTACATCGAGCCTTCGCTCGACCGGGTCATCCGCCTCGCAACCGACCCGTCCTTCACTGTGGTTGCATTTAGATGACGGCCGCTGATCTGGTCGCCGTCTACCCCGAGATCATCGTCACGGCGGTGGCGATGATCGCGCTCGTCGTCGATGCGCTGCTCGACCGCCGTCGCGCGGCGCTGGCGCTGCCGATCATCACGATCGCGGGGCTCGTCGTGGCGCTTGCGTCGGTCTTCAACTTCGTGCCAGCGGGCGCGTACTTCCGCGGATTCGTGACGATCGACGCCTTCACCTCGTTCTTCCGCGCGGTCTTCATCGTGCTCGCGATCTTCGCCGCGGCCGTTTCGCCCGCGTACCTGGCGCGCCGAGGCGTTCCGGCGGGGGAGTACTACGCGATCATCTGCTTCTCGACGGTCGGCGCGATGACCATCGCGCTGTCCTCGGATCTCATCACCCTTTTCGTCGGCCTCGAGACGATGACGATTCCCATCTACGTGCTCGCCGGGATTCAGCGGACGGACCGGTTCGCGAACGAAGCCGCGATCAAGTACTTCCTCCTCGGCGCGTTCAGCTCGGCCCTCCTTCTCTACGGGCTGGCGTGGCTGTACGGCGTCACGAAGGCCACCGACTTCGCGACGATCGCGAACGTCCTCGCCGCGCAGGGCATCGCGAACGGCCCGACGATCGTCGCGCTCGCCCTCATCACGGTGGGTCTGGGGTTCAAGGCCGCGATCGTTCCGTTCCACCAATGGACGCCCGACGCGTACGACGGCGCACCCACCCCGGCGACCGCGTTCATGTCGGTCGGCCCGAAGGCCGCCGCCTTCGCGGCGATCCTCCGTGTTCTCGTCGGCGCCCTCGGTCCACTCGGTGTGGACTGGAGCGCGGTTCTGGCGATCCTTGCGGCGGTCACGATGACGGGTGGGAACATCGTCGCGCTCGCGCAGACAAACACGAAGCGGATGCTCGCGTACTCGAGCATCGCGCACACCGGCTACATCCTCGCGGCGGTCGCGGCGGCGAAGGCTGGTCCGAGCGCCGGCGCGGCGGTCCTCTTTTACGTCTTCGCGTATGGAGTCATGAATCTCGGCGCGTTTGCGTGCCTTCTCTACTTCGACCTCGAGGGCACGCGCGGCGCGTCGCTCGACGAGCTGAACGGCTTCGGTCGGAGACAGCCGCTCGGTGCCCTCGCGTTCGCGATCTTTCTCGTGTCACTCACCGGGATCCCGCCGACCATCGGCTTCGTCGCCAAGTTCGTGGTGATCCAGCCGGTGCTCGATGCAGGCCTCGCGTGGCTCGCGGTAGTCATCGCGCTGAACGCCGTGCTCGCGGCCTTCTACTACCTGCGAGTCGTCGTCCACATGTACATGTACGAGGCCGAGGAGAAGGTGCCGCGGATCGTGTCGGGG
Source organism: Chloroflexota bacterium (assembly GCA_005889295.1). Taxonomy (GTDB): domain Bacteria; phylum Chloroflexota; class Limnocylindria; order P2-11E; family P2-11E; genus 3-1-20CM-2-70-9. The sequence continues at coordinate 8,581 of VBEY01000242.1, forward strand.
CGCTCGCTGTCGGTCAGCCTGGGGATCGCCTCGTTCGCTGTGGTCCTGCTTGGGATCGTTCCGAACTCGATCTATCAGTGGGCTCTCGAGGCCGCGCAGCCGCTCGTTCGCTAACGGCGCGGCGGGACGTCGGCGCGCCGCGAAGGCAACAGCTGTTCGCCGACCCAACCCCCGACAGCGCCGATGACGAGCGCGATCCCGAGCGGCGCGAGCACCTCGGGAAAGTGCAGCGAGATGAGTCCGTTGAACTCCTCGACCGGTGCGGTCTGCGGACGGAAGGCCTGATGGAGCTGGGTCGCGATGATGCTTCCAACGAAGAGCGAAAAGAGGAACGCGACCGGCGCAGCGATCGCACCGCCCCTCCCGGCGATGAGGCCGGCGCAGAAGAGGATTGCGCCCGCCACACCCAGGAGGATGACCGGCGGCACCGGGAGCGGCTCCGTCAGCGCCCACCAGAACGCGAGTCCGACCGCGCTCGCCACCACCGAAGCAAACACGCGGGACCAGCTCACCGGCGTGCGAGCGCTCTGGCTCGAAGACCTTCGCCGAGCGCACCGGCCACCGCGCCGATGACCGCGTACGGCGCGATCGCGACGATGAGCGCGGTCTCGCCTTGAACCCTGTCAAACAAGGTCTGTCCCGCCGCGCTCGTACTTGTGAACGTGGCGATCCCGTAGAGGGCGACGCCGAGGACCACCGAGAGCGCACCGGCGAGCCACCCTCTGCGCCGGGACAAGAATCCGGCCCCGAGCGAAGCGAGCACGACGTAGAGAATCGCGGTGAGCACCACGACGCCCGGGATGAAGTAGAGGAACATCTGGGTCACGCCAGCGACGACCACGGCCAGGGCGAACCGCACGTTCAGGAAACGGTGGCGAACGCATGGTCCGCGCGATTGAGCGGCCGGGCCGATCCATCGTTGTCGATCACCGCGATGTCCTCGATGCGCACGCCGAACCGGCCGGGCAGGTAGATGCCCGGCTCGATCGAGAAAGTCATCCCCGGCTCGAGGATCTCGCGATTCCCGCGCACCAGATAGGGATGCTCGTGCCCGTCGAGGCCGATGCCGTGACCGGTCCGATGGATGAAGAACCGGCCGTACCCCGCTTCGTCGATGACGCGGCGTGACGCACCATCGACGGACTCGGCGGATGCGCCCTTTCGCGCGGCCGCGTAGCCGGCGTCCTGGGCTCGCCGCACGACGTCGTGGACTTTCTGCTCCTCGCTGCCTCCGCTCTTTCCCACATGCACCGTCCGCGTGATGTCGGAGCGATAGCCGCGCATCGCACCGCCGAAATCAAGGACGACCGTGTCGCCTTCCGCGATGCGGCGGTCGCCCGTGTCGTGGTGCGGGGAGGCCCCGTTCGCGCCCGAGGCGACGATCGTGAACCCGACCTCCTCGTGACCCTCGGAGCGAAGAAGCTCGGCGAGGTCCACTCCGATCTCGCGCTCGGTGCGACCCGCGAAGGGACGCTCGAGGATCCGCGCGTAGGCACGGTCGGCGGACTCGGACACCAGACGGAGCGCTTCGACCTCGGCCGCGTCCTTGCGCATCCGCAAACCGCGCGTGATCTCCGAGGCCACGGCGAACGCGCGGCGTGGGAGTGCCTGCTGGAGCCCCAAGACGAACGCCGCCCACATCTGATCGGCGACCGCGACGGTGCCGGAGGACCGGACGAGCGACGCAACCATCGCGTACGGGTCATCTGTTTCTTCCCACGTCGCGCGCGCGAGCTCGGGGGAGGCGACGGCGGCGCGTGGCGCCTCGAACGCCGGACACACGATGGTCGCCGTTCCGTCACGGTCGAGGACCAGACACGTCAGACGCTCGCTCGCGAAGATCTGGTAACCAGCGAGGTAGAAGAGGTCCGCGCCGGGCGACAGGAGGAGCGCGCCGAAATCCCGCTCGCGCAGCTTCGCGGCCGCGCGCGTTCGCCGCTCAGCGAAGCTCGCTCGTTCGCTCGGCATCCGTTCTGCATCCGAGAATAGCCGTATGCCGCGCTCGTTCACGGTACTTGCCGGAGTGGTGCTGCTCGCCACGGGGGTCGCTCTCGTCACGAGTGGCGGCCTGCCGCGCGCAGGCTCGGTCGCTCCGGTGGCCGCACCAGAAGCGACGGCCACGCCTCCGAGCGCGCAGGCGCCGACCGCGGTGGCGGCGACGGCGGCGCCGACGATCGGGCCTATCCCCGAGGGCTATCGGATCCAGATACCGCGCCTGGGGATCGCCCTGCCGATCGCGGAAGGTGACATCGAGCGCGACGTCATCGTCCAGCAGACTCCGGAGAATTTGGCGTTCCATTTCCCCGGCACAGCGATCCCCGGGACCTTCGGGAACAGCTACATCTACGCGCACGCCCGCCGCGGAATGTTCTTGTCGCTCTGGAACGCCCGCATCGGTGACCAGGTCTCGATCACCACGCCGGCCGGCATTGAACTCAAATTTGTAGTCACCGAGGTCCACCCCCGCGTTCCGCCGGAGGACACGAGCTGGGTGCAGCCCTCGGGCGACGAGCGGCTCACGCTGCAAACCTCGACCGGGCCGAACCGCGAGGATCCGCGTTTCGTGGTGATCGCCGCTCCGGCCTAGCGCTCGCTTCCTAGTCGTAACGATCTCGTATCGCGAGAAACCTCAGTGACAGAGCGATCAACCTTACGCACACGCTGTTTATTGGTCCGCGGCGTGTTCACGAAATCGACACATTCTGGAATCGGTCCTGCAAAGCGCGCCCACCGTGTTTCGAGAAGCGTTGGCTCGGGCGGGCCTAGCCGCATTCGTCTTTGCCTGCCTCGTGCCGTTCCCGCGGCCCACGGTCTCCGGACCGGTGCATCCAATATCGGTCGCTGAGGCTTTCGCGACCGTTTCGGGCGAGCCCGCGGGACTAGCGCCCGAGCGCGTCCGCGATGTCGCGCGCGGTGAGGTGCTCGGCGTGGAGGCCGCGCCGATCGCGACGGTCGAAGCACCGGTCGCGACGGCGAAGCCCACGCCGGAAGCGACTCCTGCGCCAGCTGCTCCGACGCCTGCGCCGCTCCTCGACCCGCCCACCGCGGGGATCGTCGTCGCTTCGTGGTACGGGCCCGGGTTCTACGGCAACCGCACGGCCTGCGGTCAGACGTACACGCCCGAGATCGTCGGCGTCGCTCACCGGACGCTGCCGTGCGGCACGCTCGTGGTGCTCGAGTACCGCGGACGCACCCTGACCGTGCCGGTGATCGACCGCGGTCCGTATATCGCGGGGCGCGCCCTCGATCTTTCGAGCGCGACCCACATCGCGATCGGCTGTCCCGACCTCTGCACGCTTTCGATGCGGGTCGGGCAATGAGTGTCCCCCGACCGTCCGCCTAACCGCCCGGGTACCCACCGGGCGGGCGAGCGCTGGCACACGTCTTGCTGCCAGTACTTGCCATCTAGCCCGGGCAGCACACGGCCAACTTGGATGGGCGAGAAAGGTTGTTTGCGATGACGCGGAACAAGGGAGCGATGACCGTCGCCGAAGCAGGTCGCCGCGGGGGTGCCACAACGGCGCAGCGCCACGGCCCGGAGTTCTACGAGCAGATCGGCAAGAAGGGCGGCAAGACCACCGCGCAGCGCCACGGCTCGGACTTCTACGAGCAGATCGGAAAGCAGGGCGGGCAAAAAGTGAAGGAGCTCTACGGGCCGCGCTTCTACGGGCGAATTGGAAAGATCGGCGGGGACACCGTTTCCGAGAAGTACGGACACGAGCACTTCGAAGAGATCGGCAAGAAGGGCGGACAGAAAGTCGCCGAGCTCATCGCGAGAGGCAGGCAGGCGAATAACGACCTTCGTTGACGGCACGCTGAGCGACCGAGGAACCGAGGCGCGTATTACTTTGGGCGCGCATGATCCGATTCCGATCGCGATCCATCCTCGTTTCCCATTGACACGAATGGGGCGCTCTATATCGTCGCGATCTGTACGCGGAGGCCCCGTTCCGGGGCCTCTTTGTACCGAGAAGCGAACGACCCGAAGAGTCGTAGAGGGAAGGGCAGTGAATCAGGTCGCGGCGCCGCTTGTGGCCGTCGAGTGGGAGGACATCACCGCCTACTCGCGGACTGCGCTCCCCGAGGATTTCGAACCATACCGTCTGCGGAAGCTGACCTGCGGACTTCTGTGGAAGGACACCCCCGAGTACGTTGTCGTCGTCGGCGACTATGACATCACTAACGAGGGCCGCGACTATCGGCACAACGACTTCCACATCATTCCCCGTGGCGTCATCCGCCAGGTGACCTACCTGCGCGAGACCTCGAGCCCTCTCGTTTCGCTGCAGGGCGAAGCCAGCTAAAGACCCCCTAAGAAACCGCCGCAAAACAAAACCTCTCTGCCCGCCGGAGCGTATCTAGGGATACGGAAACCGAATCGGCCGATCGAACGTATTGGAACAAAGGATCGGTCTTTGCCGTTTCCCTGGTGGAGGTTTCGCGCTAGATGGCCCTTCGAGCTGAGCTTTACTGCTATTTCTGCGGGCACGGCCTGGGCGAGGTGCTCGTACCCACGAGCGCGCGCCGGCCGACCGTCGAGCAACTGCGCACCGCATATGACAATGTCCGCGGCCGCGAGGCGCCCGTCTGGAACGAGGGCGACCAGCCGCTTTGCCCCCGGTGCGGCGGGCAGCTTTTCCTCGAGCGTTTCGAGCACGAGGTAATCCGCGCCAACGAGCGTCGCACGCTTAAGCGCGCGAGCTGAGTTAGCGCAAGCCGCGGCCGCTCACCTTCTCGGTGCAGCGCGCGGTTTCCACGCTGGTCGGAGTTCTCGCTGGCTATGTGTTGGCGCGGCGTGTGCTCGCCCGGGGCGTTCGGTCAACCGCCGCGCTGACCGATCGTCAGCGCGAGGTGCTGCGCGCGGTCGCGGGCGGCCTTTCGACGAAGGAGATCGCTAACCTCCTCGGGATCACCGAGGCCAGCGTGAACACGCACATCCGCCGAGCGCGAACGATCCTCGGTGTGCCGACGCGAGCGGCCGCCGCCGCCCGCGTCACCGGTCACGTGGTCGTGGTGCCCTCGAGGCCCAGACGGTCGGCGGCTTCGTCCATCGCGCGCACGACCTCGACCACGAGATCGTCGAAGGGCATGCCCATGTCCTCGGCGCCCTTCAACATCATGTCGCGGCTCACGGCGCGCGCGAAGGCCTTGTCCTTCATCTTCTTCCGGACGGACGTCGGCTCGACGTCGCGCACCGCCTTCGACGGTTTCACCAGCGCGACCGCGGTCACGAACCCACAGAGCTCGTCGACCGCGTAAAGGGTCTTCTCCATCGCCGTCACCCGAGGGATGCCGGTGTGATCGCCGTGGCTCTGAATCGCGTGCACGATGGGGCCCGGCACGCCGGCCTGCTCGAGGATCGGTTTGCCGTTCTGCGGATGCCCCGCCGGATCGCGTTCGTAATCGAAGTCGTGGAGCAGTCCGGCGATCGCCCAGGTCTCCTCGTTCTCGCCGTTCCGCCGCGCGAAGTGGCGCATCGCGGCCTCGACCGCAAGACCGTGCTTGCGAAGGCTCTCCGACTTGGTGTGCTCGCATAGCAGGTCCCAGGCCTCATCACGCGTCACCGGCACACCTCCCGCGCGATCCTAGCGAACGCGTTACCGTCGGCGGGTGACCGGCTGCGGCTGCCTGGTGCTCATCGCCGGCATCGTCACGCTTCTGGTGATCTTCATCCGCGGGTCCTTCGACGCCGGGGAGCCGATCGACACGGCCGCCGCGCTCGTCGTCGCCGCCGCGCTAGTCATCGAGTGGCGGCAGCGGGAACGGTCCGCGAACCATCTCGTACGCGCGCGCCGCGCGTAGGACCGTCGCCTCGTCCCACATTCGTCCGGCGAATTGCAGGCCGACCGGGAGGCCGTCGGGATCCGTTCCGCAGGGCACGGAGATCGCCGGCTGGCCGGTGAGATCGAAGATGCGCGTGACGCGCGTCCATTCGCTCGGCCGTCCGATCTCCTTCGCCTCTTCGATCGTCCAGGCGCGCGTCGGCACGGTCGGCATCGCCAGCACGTCGACCCCATCCAGGTCGCGGTCGGCTGCCCCCGCACGCGCCTCGAGCAGGAGCCGCATCGAGCGCGCGTATGTGTCCGCATCGACGTCGCCTTGCGACGCGAGGCGCGCTCGAACGAGCGGGCCGTACTCCGCCGCCCGGCCCGGGAATGCTCCCTCGTGGTACGCGCGCGCCTCGATGCCCAGGATCGCGCTCGCCGCGTTCGCGTACTCCGCGGCCCGTGGCCACCGGATCTCGCGAACGTCGGCGCCGGCGCGTGCGAGGGTTTCGATCGCCGCACGAACCGCCCGCGCGATCGCCGCATCGCACTCCTCCCAGACGTGATCGGTCGGCACGCCGACACGCAGCCCGCGCGCGCTCCGTTCGATCCCGGCGAGGAGGTCCGGGACGGCGCGGTCAGCGGAGATCGGATCGCGCGGGTCGTAGCCCGAGATCGCCTGGGTCGCGATGGCGACATCGCGCACCGTGCGCGCCAGCGGCCCGGGGTGATCGAGGGACCACGCCAGGGGAACGGCTCCGAAGAGGCTCGCGCGCCCGTACGTCGGCTTCAGGCCGACGCAGCCGCAGAGGGCGGCCGGGATGCGAATGCTTCCGCCCGTGTCGCTGCCGAGCGCCGCATACGCCTCGCCGGCGACGACGGCCACAGCCGAGCCGCCGGACGAGCCGCCCGGGATCTTCGTCGTGTCCCACGGGTTGTGCACGTCGCCGAAATGCGGGTTGACCGAGCTGATGCCGTACGCGAACTCATGCAGCCCGAGCTTGCCGAGGAGCACCGCGCCGGCTGCACGCAGCTTGCGCACGACCGTCGCGTCCTCCTCCGGAATCCACGTCGCGAGGATCCGCGATCCCGCCGTCGTGCGGATCCCTTTGGTCGCGAAGAGGTCCTTGACCGCGACCGGGATGCCGTGCAGCGGACCCCGGTACCGTCCTGCGGCGATCTCGCCTTCCGCTGCGCGCGCCTCGGCGCGTGCGAGGTCGGCTGTCACCGTCACGAACGCGTTGAGGCGGGGCTCGACCGCTTGGATCCGCGCGAGACAGGCCTCGGTCAGCTCCACCGGCGAGACGCGCCGCTCGCGGAGGAGCGTCGCCGCCTCCTCGAGCGAGACGTTGATGGTCTGGCCGGCGACAGGCACGGACAACCGAGGACTAGCGGCTTTTCTCCGTTTGCCGTGCGGCGCGCGAGCGTAGGGCGAAGACCGCGCCGAGGATCACCGCGACCGCCGTCCCGGCGATGAGCGCCTCGAGCGTGCCGGTGCCCGCATCGGGCGAGATACCGAAGAGCTCCTCGATCCAGTCCACGTGTTCGTTCCTCCCCGAGAGCTTTGGGTTCGCATCATCGCATTTCGTGCCCGATCGGGCGCCGACGGGTCAGGCCGGAACGGCCTCCACCACGATGTTGCCGGCGTTCACCGTGAGGGACGTGACGCGCATCCCCGAAGGGATGTTCGACGCAAGCACGCGCGCAAATGTGTCGGCAACGTCCTGCTTTGTGGAATCGGGAAGGCCCAGACCGGCGAACGTCGCCGACTCGACCTTCGCGGCCGCCGCGCCGTTCGTGACGAGCGGAGAAGCGACGACCACGATCTGCCCGCCGACGATGAAGGCGCGACCGGTCGCGGTCAGCGTGAGCCTTCCCGGTTCGAGCCTGATCCTCGGATCGGTCACTGTGATCCCGCTCACGCTCATTGGCATGTAGCTCTGGGCGGCCTTGGTCAGCTCCTGCTCGCTGAGCGTCACTGTGACGGCGCGAGGACCGCTCGGCGGGGCCGTCGGCGCGCGGGACGCGACGGGCCGATCGCTCTCGCGGACGGCCGGCGAGTTCGGGGAGGCGGAGGGCGCGAATTGTCCGAGAGCGGCCATGCCGACGATGAGCACGGCGAGTGTCGCGACGAGGGCGGCGAGAGCACGCATCGCTAGACGTTAATGGGAGAGCGGATCGACGACCCGGCCGTTCTCCTTGACTTCCCAGTGGACGTGCGGCCCGGTCGTCGCACCAGTCATGCCGATGAGCGCGATGGGTTGCCCGCGCGCGACGCGTTCCCCGACGGAGACGAGCGCCGCGGACGTGTGGTAGTAGCAGCTCTCGAACCCTTCGGCGTGCTGCACGCAGACCCGGCGTCCGCCGACCTGGACCCAGCCGGCCGCATCGATGACGCCGTCGTCCGCAGCCACGATGATCGAGCCGTAGGGCGCGGCGATGTCGATGCCGGTGTGGTGTCCCTGGAAGAACTGGCTGACCGCGCCGGAGACAGGCCGGACAAAGCGGCGCGAGGCGTCCTCGATGCGGGTCAGGCGCGAGCGCGCGACCGGGTCGGCGCGCAGGTCGACGCCCTGCCCGCTCGCGACGCCGCACCGATAGAGCTCGAGCTGCGTCTCGTACAACCCAGTCCGGCTGACGCCCGAGAACCAGCGGCCGTCCGGGCTGAACGAGCGCGTTCCGAAGAGATTCGGGAGCGTCGCGATCCTCTTATCCCCTTCGTCGGTCGGGTCCCACACCGGTATGCGATCGAACACGTTTCCGCCGGGCACGGTCGCGGACACCATGCCCACGAGGAGATGTCCGTCGGCGGTCCACCCGTGCACCGTGCCGGTGAAGGTCGAGAGAGGCGCTGATTGCTCTCCGATCGCGTCGATGAGCGCGAGCTTGTCGTTCGAACGAACGAGAAGGGTTTCGCCGTGGGGCGCCCACTCGGTGAACGTCGTATCCGGATCGTCGAGCTTGGTCATCCCGCCTGTGGCGGTCACGCCGACGTACCGCTCCGTGGTGCCATCGAGCGAGTAGCGCGTGACTGTGAATCCTGTCGCGTCCGCGCTGAAGTACGAATCGTCGCGCGGATAGCGCGGGATGAGATCCGGATCGACGTGGGCGATCGTTCGCGCGACCCCCTCGTGCCAGAGGCGGATCTCATCCGCGTACCAGAAGTAGAGGTCGTCGCCGTTCCATCGCACTTCTGGAGAGGACGCCTCGATGGTCCCGGCGATCGTGCCGTCGAGATTCACGTACAGGTAGCCATCGTCGCGCCAGTAGGAGAGATACGCGCCGGATCCGGACCATTGCGGGTGGCTGCCCTGTCCGATCTCCTGGACCCTCCCGCTCCCCAGGTAGTAGACGCTGAGACGGAGCTCCTCCTCGTAGCCGGTGATGGTGGTGCGCGAGGGGATCACGGCGATGCGCGACATGGCAACCGCGTTTGAGTCGGGCGACCACGCGATGTTGGTGACGTTATCGAGCGCGGGGATCGTCGCGCGGTCGGTGCAGCGCAGCATGTCCACCGGAGCCGACGCGTGGCGCGGATGATCGTCGGCGAGAACGATGTCTGCGCTCGGGACCTCGTTTGCTCGGGCTCGCGCGCATCCGGAGAGGACGACGACAAGCATGCAGATAGCCGCGAGACCCTTCCCCCTGCTCACGCGATCGATTAAATATGCGGATCGTCGACTGGGGAAGGGCCCGTGCGTATCGAATCGAAAAGTTACTCGAGCGAGCGACCGAGCGACGCGTTACGCGCGCGCTGACGACGAGCGCATCGCGAGGACAAAGACCGCACCGAGCACCAGATGGATGAGGAGTCCTCCGGCAGCTTGCGTAGGAAGATCGCCGACGACGATCTCGTAGCCGTTGATGAGCAACTCGAGCGCTTGTACGACCACGTTACCGACGAGAAGCGCGCGAAGCGCGCGGCCGGTCGCGTCCCGCGCCATCCAGTTGATGACGCCAAGACCAATGAGCGTCGCGCCGACGTCCCGCGCGAGGACCTTGGCGGCGACGGGAGTGGCGACGCCGAAGCCGGCGAGCATCGACTCCGGCGAGACGAAGAGCGCGAGCCCGAAAATCAGCGCGGCGACGCCGCCGATCGTGAGCGCGAGGCGGGGACTCACGGCGGGAGACTACTCGCCCTCGTTCCAGCTCGGATCCCCGTGGACGAGTTCCGGCGTTGAACACCGTAATCCCGCAACCATCGGATGTCGTACCCGCTCTCGCGATGACGCTTGTCCAGTCTGGCGGTCCCGACCGGGATCGGGCCAGAATATCGAACCCTCGGTGCGATCGGAGTAGAGGGCATCGAAGACCTCGTTCGCCTGACGGGCACGGTGACCTGAATCACGAGCAGCCGTGGTTTGGCCACATGTCATGAGTTCGCGGTCCACGAGTCGCGGAGAGTTCGGATAGGCGACGCCGCCACGGCGATGAATGGCAGCACCGCGACGCTGGCAGCGAAGAACATCGCTTCGCGCAGGCCGAATGCTCCTGCGAGTGCGCCCCCGAGAAGGGTTCCAAGCGGGAATGCGCCGGTCCCGGCGGTTGTGGTCAGGCCGATAACGCGTCCTTGCAGCCGGTCCGGTACAAGTGCTTGCCTGACGCTCGTCGCTGACACGCCATAGAGCGAGCGCGCGAGACTCTCGAGGGTCCAGCCCACGGTGACGAACACGATCGCGGTCTGTCCGGTGGCGGTGGCCATCAGGAGGGTCGCCGGGCCGAACAGGAAGAAGGACGCGACGACAACACGCCCCACCCCGGCGCGCTGAGCGATCCTGTGCGCGAACGCCGCGCCAATCACTCCGCCGACTTGTCCGAGCGAGAGAACTACGCCGAGGGTGCCCGGCATCAGCCCGAGCACTCGCACCGCGTAGACGATCACGATCGCCCACAGAAGACCCAAAGCGAGATTCGCAAGAGCGTGCCCGACCAGGAGCGGCCGCAGGTATGGGTCGGAGAGCAGGTACCTTGCAGCCTGGCGAAGTTCAGTTCGCAGCGATGTCATCTTCGGCTGCGGCTCGCGCTGGACCTGGTCGCGTGCGTTGGCTGAGGCGATGAGCGATCCAGAGATGAGGAACGAGGCGGCGTCGACCACGATCGCCATCGGCGCGCTGAGAAGCGTCACGAGGGCGCCGCCGATGCTCGGGCCCGCCGCCTGCGCCACGACGATCGCCGCCTGCAGTTTCGCATTCGCCTCGACCAGTTGCACACGCGGCACGACGGAGGGCAAGTAGGCCCCGGATGCGATGTCGAAGAGAACGTTGAGCGAGCCACCGATGAGCGCGACCAGGTAGAGCTGCGGGAGACTGAGCACGCCGAACACATACGCGACCGGCACAGACGCAAGCACGACGGCCCGGCCGAAGTCCGCGGCGACCATCACCGGACGCCGCTGCACACGATCGAGCCAGATACCGGCCGCGATCCCGAGCGCAAGATTCGGGACCGTTGCCGCCGTCGCCAACGCGGCGACCTCGAATGCGCTCGCGTGAAGCACCAGAATCGCCGTCAGCGGGAGCGCAAGGAGAGTCACCTGAGTGCCCGCAGCACTGATCCCTGCGGCGGTCCACAGCCGCACGAAATCGTGGTGCCGCCAGAGTCCCGCCGGCCGCCATGCACGCACTTTCTTCGCGAACTCTTTCCCAGTCATGCGAGCGCGCTGTCTGCAGCGACTCCGGCCCGGCGGCCGCGGTGGAAGCGCCAATTGAGCGTCGCGATCCGTGAGGGCCGGATCATCTGACAAGTTCGATACTGCGGTCCCGACCGGATTCGAACCGGCGATCTCGTCCTTGACAGGGACGTATGCTAGGCCGCTGCACCACGGGACCAATCAAGAAGAAAGCGCGCTTTCGCGCTCTCCCCTCACTCCATTATGAAGAAAAAGAGGCGGCGAGTGCGCTTCCTTTCACTCGCCGCCCCGCCGGTGTGGCCCAACTGATGTTCAGCTCGCTACGAGGAGCTCTCCCCGCAGCGGCTGGTCCCCAACGCGCACTTGCCGCGCGACCTCGTTCGCGATACGGCTCGTCTTCGCGAGGCCGCTAAGCGCGAGGTCAAGACCGACCTCGCGGAGCTCCTCGTATCCGAGTCCCCGATAGAGCTTGTTCGACGCCACGTAACACATCTCGTCATACAGGAACGGCCATTCCACAGCTCGCCGCGACAAGCAGAACGAGATGAAATCGATCGCTACCTGTGCGACTCGCTCTTCGGGCACCCCTTCCTTCCCCTTCGCCTTGTCGGCCCCGCGCATCATCGTCACGTCGTCGTCCGCGAACAAGACGATCTGTCCACGAACTTCTCCACAGACTTCTCCACAAACCCGCACCGCGTAATCCACAGCAAAATCCACACGTGTGGTGGTCATCGGAACCTCTGTCCGCTGAAGCGACGACGCTCTTTTGCTTCGCGGGCGCCCGCACGATCGAGTGCGCCGTCTCCGAAACGGGCGCGAACCGCGTCCAACGCGGCGTTGAGACGCGCGTGACGCGCGGCGTCGAACAATCCGAGTTGCTCTCCCGCGGTCACGCCCGAGACCGAAACGCCGACGAGCCTGACCGGACTGGTGCGGCCGCCTTCGCGGTCCTCGGCCAGCGCCTGGCGTAGGAGCTGTCGAGCGATTCGGTAGATGGTGAGGTCGTCATCGGTTGACTCGCGAAGCGTGCGCTGTCTTGTTCGAGTCTCGAACGGAGCGACACGCAGCGTCATGGTGATCGTCCGGCCGCGCAGGGCGTGATCGCGTAGCCGCCGGCCGACGCCTTCTGAAAGGCGGAGGAGCGTCGATTCGATCTTCGCCGGATCGAGGGTGTTCTGGTCGAAGGTGTGCGAGTGGCCGACCGATTTCGGTATGTGCTCGCTGTGCACCTCGCCCTCGTCGATCCCGTTCGCGCGCTCCCAGATGTCGGCTCCATGCTCTCCCAGACGGCTTTCGAGCACCGAGCGGTCGAAGGCCGCCAGCTGGCCGATCGTCCGAAGGTCCCAACCGCTCAGAACTTCGCGCGTCCGGGGACCCACCCCCCAGAGCCGTTCCAGCGGAAGCGGCGCGAGGAACGCGGCCTCGCCGCCGGCCGGCACGACAACGAGACCGTCCGGCTTGCGGAGATCGGAGCCAACCTTCGCGCAGAGCTTGTTCGTTGCGACGCCGACGGACACCACCAGACCGCAGCGTTCTCGCACCGCCCGCTTGATCTGCGCGGCCATGGCGATCGCTCCGCCGAAGAGATGCTCGGTCGCGGTGACATCGAGGAACGCCTCATCCAGGGAGATTGGCTCAACTAGCGGTGTCTGCTCCTCGAAGATCGCCATGACCGCGTCGGACGCCTCGAGGTACCGATCGAAGTTGCCCGGGACGTAGATTCCATCCGGGCAGAGCCGTCCGGCGATCGCAAGAGGCATTGCGGAGCGGACGCCGAACGCACGCGCCTCGTACGAGGCGGCCATCACGACCCCTCGTTCGTTTGGGCCGTCGCCGCCGACGATCACCGGCTTGCCGCGGTACTCCGGATGATCGCGCTGCTCGACGGATGCGTAGAACGCGTCGAGGTCGCAGTGCAGGATCGCGCGCGTCATGCGAACCGCACTCCGACGGTTTTCGCCTCCGGCGCGAGAAACGAGAGCAGCGCACGGGCCTCGGTCGCAACGGCCGCCCGCTCTTTCGGTGCGAGGCGCCTGAATGGCGACACGCGCAACACGGCCTCGTCCCTCGTGTGGGTGAGGGCCCAGGTCCCGGCCGCGAAGCCATCCACCATCACCACGGCCTCGACGATCGCGTTCTTTGCGTAGACCGCGCGCCGATGAGCCGGCGCGATGACGCGGTCGCGGTGCTGGTAGCTGATGAGGAGCTCGTCGTACCGTGGGAGAAAGCGGACCGGGGCCGGGAGATCGGCGGCGGGACGCGGGGCCCGCGGGAGGTCGTACAGCACGCGGCCGTCCCCGTCGCTGAAGGTCCTGAGCTTCGGAGCGATCCGCTCGAGCGTCGGACGAACGCGGGGCGGTACCTGCCCCGCGAACTTGGCGATATCCGCGAGTGTGGCCGGCCCGAACGCGGCGAGACCGCGCCGCACCAGGATCTCGAGGGCGTCGTTCTCGGACGGGCGCTCTCCCTCCGCGATCCAGTGCCGCGCGGCGACGTACGGCGCGTCCGTGCCGCCGTAGCCCCAGTGCCCGCCGGGCGGGGCGCTCACCAGGTCCGCATGCGCACTCACGAAGCGCCAGACGAGCCAGTTGAACGGACCCCCCAACTTTCCTCCGATGCGCGCCCGGAGGTGCTCGAGCACCTCCTCCTTCGGGCGAGGGTGGCGGGCGAACTCGATCGCGAGGGCGGCGACCTTCTTTGGGTCGACGCCGCGCCCGATCTGGAGGCGATTCCACGCGCCGCGTTGCAGGTCCTGCGTCGCGACCGCGTACGCGTAGAAATCGCGCGCGGAGACGAGATGAAGGGTGCCGCGCATGAGCCTTGCGCGGATCACCTCGTGCCGTTCGATCGCCGACCAGAGCTTCTCGCGTCGAAAGCCTTCGAGTCGTGACCACAGCGCGATGTACGGTGACGGCGCCCACTGCGCCTGCAGCGCCGCGAGACGCTCGATCGCCGCGACGACGCCGATCCGCGCGCGCTCGAGGAGCAGCTGCCGCGCCAGCATCGCGCGGTTCAGCTCTCGGAGGGTCAGGACGGGCCGCTCCTGGCCGCTCGGCTTTGTCATCCGCGCACCGCGTGGGTCTTTGAGTCGGGAGCGTAGAAATGGACGAGCTTCTCGCCCTCATCGACGAGCGCGGCCCGGTCGGCGCGGGCCAGCGGCTTGAATGGCTTGAGCTCCAAAACCGATTCCTTCGGCCGTACCGCGATCGTCCAGCGGCCCGCGACGAAGCCGTCGATGAGGAAGGTGGGCCAGACCTCTGCCGAGAAGATCACTTGCTTGCGGAAGGCCTCGGGCAGAACGCGGGTCCGCTCGGGCGCCGCGTGGCCGAGGATCGCGGCATCGAACCGCGCCAGGAATCGCGGCGGGGCGACGACCTCGGCGGACGGGCGCGGCGCGCGGGCGAGGTCGATGAGCTCGCGGCCCCGGTCGTCCGCGAATCGGCGCAGGTCCTTCATGCCCGCGAGCGCCGCTCGGATGTTCGGCACGCGGACGCTGCTCCAGGTCGCGATGTCGGCGACGGTGGCGGGTCCGAAAGCGCCGAGGTGCCGTCGCACGACGAGCTCGTACGCGGCCGCGGGTTTCGCCGCCTTTCGCAGTTTGGCTGGCGGGGCCACGTGCCGGCCGAGCTGCCGGTGGTCGAAATGCGCCCCCGCTGCCTCCCAGATGAGCCCGCTCGTGGCTACCGCGGCCCAGCTGAACCAGTTGCGGAGCCGCTCGTTCTTCGCCGCGCTCGGTGGCAGGTGGTCGGCGATGAACTCCTGGATCTCAACCCGCGTGCGTGGCGTCTTGGCGGCGAAGGTCATAACAGAGCGGTGGAGCTTGTCGAGATCCGCCAGCGCCGGCCCGCCAGGTGGTCGCCACGCACCGAAGCGTCCTTCCATCGTCGCCAGCGAGTACGCCGGGTACTCCCGCGCAGAGACGAGGTGCAGCGTCGCCCGCATGAGGGTCGCCTTGACGATCTCGCCGCGGTCGATCGGTCGCGTCAGGTCACTGCGCTCGAATCCCGAGAGCCTCGACCACAGCGCGACGTACGGGGAGGGGGCCCACTGGCCCTGAAGGCAAGCGAGGCGCTCGACGGCGTCGACCACGCTCAGCCGCTGGCGTCTCAGCAGAAACTGACGCGCCAGGAGCGCGCGATTCAGCTCACGAAGGGTGAGCGAGGGAACGCGTGCGGGCATCGATCGATGAAACTAGGACAGTTTGCGGATGACGCCGATGACCTTCCCTTGGATCTGCACCTCGCGCGCGAAGATTGGAGACATCGCGCCGTTCGCGGGCTGCAGACGGATGCGGTCCTTCTCTTTGTAGAAGCGCTTCAGCGTCGCGACGTTGTCCTCGAGCAGCGCCACGACGATGTCCCCATCGCGCGCGGTGCTCTGCTCCTGCACGACGACGAAGTCGCCGTCGTCGATGTGATCCTCGATCATCGACTTGCCGCGAACGCGAAGGACGAACGTCTCTCGACCGCGGCCCGCGGCGAGCTCGCTTGGGAGTCCGATCGTTTCGGAGCGCTCCTCGTACGCGTGGATAGGCTGGCCTGCCGCGATCTCGCCGATGACAGGGGCCTGGACGACCCGACCGCCGTTCATGCCGGGGAGACTCAGCGCTCGCGACCGGGTGGCCTCCTTGTTGAGGCGCCCGTCCTTCTCGAGCTTGGTGAGGTGGTGGTGGACGGCTGATGTCGAGGCGAGGCCCACGGCCTCGGCGATCTCGCGGACGCTCGGCGGATAGCCGTGCTCGGAGACAGCCTCACGGATGAACGCCAGGATGCGGTCCGCCCGCTGCTGGTCTTGCTTTGTCACGCTTGGCCGTCAGGTTAACCGAACGGATGTTCAGTTGTCAAGCGCGCTCGTATTCTCCGCCGGATGCCGCTCGATCCGGCCGTCATCCGTGACAATCTCCTCGACTACGGCGCACGGACTTTCTGGGCGCTTGTCGTCGCCCTCATCACGCTCCTCGTCGCGAGGGGGGTGCGCGGCGCGACGATGCGCATGCTCGCCCGCAACCGCGCTCAGGCGAACGTCACGATCCTTCTCGGCAACCTCGCCCAGCTCGCGATCGTCACCGTCGGCATTCTCGCGATCGTCGCGATCTACACCCGCGACACCTTTGGCTGGATCCTCACGTCGTTCAGTGTCGTCGGCCTCGTTATCGGTCTCTCCCTGCAGGACATCCTCAAGAACTTCTTCGCTGGGGTTTGGGTTCTCGTGGAGCGGCCGTTCCGCATCGGCGACATGATCGAGGTCGCGGGGTATAGCGGTTCGGTCGAGGAAATATCCTTCCGCACCACTCAGCTGCGGACCGACGATGGCCGCGAGGTCATCGTCCCGAACGGCACGTTCATGACTTCGGCGGTCGTGAACCTCACGCGATTCCCGACTCGACGCGCGTCCGCGTGGCTCGTGCTGCCGGCGGACGAGAAGGCGATCGCGAGCGACGACGTGCGCGCCGCGCTGAGCAAGGCCGAGGGTATCTCGGCGGAGCCTCCGCCGTCGATCGAGCTCCGGAGCGTCGCCGACGGAAAAGCGCAGTACCTGGTCACGTTCTGGGCAACGAATCGCGACGCGGCACTGGCGCAGGCCCTGCACGCGCTTCGGGCACGCTTCCCGCAGGGGGAGGTCCATATTGGCTAACCGGATCCGAGCGCCGAAGGACATGACGGAGGTCCTCGATCTCATCCGCCGCCTCCCGACCTACATCCGTCTGGTCTGGGCGCTCATCCGCGATGGCCGGGTCCCCGCGCAGCAGAAGCTCATCCTCGTGGGAATCGGCGCGTACCTCTTCTTTCCGATCGACCTCATCCCGGATTTTGTCCCCGTTCTCGGACAGCTCGACGATCTTGCCGTCGTGCTCCTCGGTCTCGACCTCTTCATCCGCAGCGCACCCGCGGACATCGTCGAGGAGCACCTCGCGAGGATCTCGCAGGACAAAGATCAGCTGAGCCGCGACATCGCCACCGCCGAGCGCGTCCTCGGGGACCGTTTCAGCGAGGTCCGCGATACTGTTGAGAGACTCCGCACGCGCGAGCGCAAGACGACAGGTCGGAAGAGGGGAAATACATGAGCGACCGCGACTCCGGTCCCGGCTTCTTTGGTGTTATCGAAGCATTGCTTGCGATCGTCGGCGCTCTGACGGTGATGGGCGTGGTCGCGGTCGCGGCGTCGGTGCTTGCCTGGGAAATGGAGCTGCGGCGCAGCGAGCACGACACAGCGCTCGACGAGGCGTCCACCTCCTCCTAGACCTGCGTGCGCGTCATCCTCAAGGCGGAGGTACGAGGCCTCGGTCGGACCGGCGAGATCAAGGACGTCGCCGACGGCTATGCGCGCAACTACCTCCTGCCGAAAGGCCTCGCCATAGAGGCGACCGGCGGCGAGCTCAAGCATCTCGCCCAGGAACGCCAGGCCGAAAAGACGAAGAAGGATCGCTCACACCAGGACGCCGAAGAGCTCGCGAAACGTCTCGGCGAGGTCACCCTGATGTTCAAGCTGAAAGCGGGGGAGCAGGGCAAGACCTTCGGTAGCGTCACCGCGAAGGAAGTGGCGGAGGCCCTCAAGAAAGAGGCGAAGGCCCAGATCGACAAGACCAAGATCCTCCTTCACGAGCCCCTGCGATCGCTCGGCATCCACAAGGTCGAGGTGCGCCTTCTACCCGACGTGCGAGCCGATGTGACCGTCGTGATCGAGCCGGCCTAGTTTGGTGCAGCTCCTCCACCGGCCGGGTGTTCGCCTGGTCCTCACCAGCGGAACGCTGCTCTTCGTCGAGCTGGTCCTGCTGCGGTGGATCCCCGCGAACGTCACCTACATCGGGTTCTTCTCGAATTTCCTTCTCATGGCGAGCTTCCTCGGGATCGGCATCGGCATCCTCCTCGGCAGGCGTTTCGCGAACATCGCCTGGTCTCCGTTCCCGGCTCTGCTCCTCCTGGTGGTCGGTCTCATCCTCGGGGCGAAGCTGGACGTGCAGCTTCGCGCGAGCGACGAGATCTTCTTCGGCCTCGCGGAGAGCCACGCGGCCGACGTGAACTTCGCCGTCCTCCCGCTCGTCTTCGTCCTCGTCGCCGCGGTGATGGGGGCCCTCGCGCTGCCGCTCGGCTCGCTCCTCCGCGCCATGCCGCCGCTTCGCGCGTACGCGCTCGACATCGCCGGATCGATCGCCGGTATCGCGCTCTTCACCGGGCTCGCGGTGTTGAGCTCGCAGCCGCCGGTCTGGTTCGGCGTCCTCGCGATCCTGCTATCGGCGCTCGCGCTGGCGCGCCGCCTGACGCGCTTTTCGCTGATCAACGCCGCGTTCGTGCTGGCGACGTGCGGTCTGGTGCTCGGCGCCACGGCGAGCGGGGACCTCTGGTCGCCGTACTACCGCATCACCGTGCAGCGGCTGGCCGGGTCGGACACCACGATCCTCGTGAACGGGATTCCGCACCAGGCGATGCACGGCGTGCGAACGGCCGACGCCGTGAGCGAGCCCTTCTACGACCAGATCTACCAGTGGTTCCCGGGTCGCACGTTTGGGCGCGCGCTTGTCGTCGGCGCCGGCAGCGGAACGGACACGGCGTACGCGCTCGCCAACAAGGTGCGGGCGGTCGACGCGGTCGAGATTGACCCGCGCATCCTCGAGCTCGGCGAACGCGAGCATCCCGATCACCCGTACTCGGACCCGCGCGTGCACGAATACGTCGACGACGGGCGCGCGTTCTTGCGCTCGAGCTCAGAGCGCTACGACCTGATCGTTTTCGCGCTGCCGGATTCGCTGACGCTCGTGAGCACGAGCGCGAACGTTCGCCTCGAGTCCTTCCTCTTCACCCGCGAGGCGTTCGCCAGCGCGCGCGACCATCTCACGCCGGATGGAGTCTTCGTCCTCTACAACTACTACCGGCAGCCGTGGCTGCTGTCGAAGATCACCGGCATGCTCGCGGACGTCTTCCAGACCAAACCACTGGTGCGCCGGTACGACGCGGCGATCGGGTCGGCGGCCGTACTAGCGGCGAGCGCAGCGGTGCTTCCGGTCTCAGGCCAGGCGTCGCTCGCGAGCGTGAGCGAGCCACCGCAGGCGGCGACCGACGATTGGCCGTTCCTCTATCTCCGCGATCGCGCGATCGCCTCCTACTACGTCATCGCCCTCGCCTTCGTGCTGTTCGTCGCCGGCCTCGGGGCCGTGCTCGCCGCGCGGGCGACGACCGTGCCGCTCGCGGCGTTCAGCCCGCATTTCTTTCTGCTCGGCGCGGCCTTCCTGTTGCTCGAGACGCGGAGCCTCACGATCTTCAGCCTTCTGTTTGGCACGACCTGGACCGTCAACGCCATGGCCTTCGCGGCGATCCTCACCAGCGTGCTGCTGGCGATCGCCGTGAACGCTGTGACGACGCCGCCCCGCGCGATCCTGTACTCGGGCCTCGGTGTCGCCCTCCTCAGCGCGTACCTACTCCCGCCGTCGGTCCTCCTGTTCGACCCGGCCTGGCTGCGCTACCTCGCGGCGGCGGTCATCGCCTTCGCGCCGGTCTTCTTCGCCAATCTCGTCTTCACTGCATCGTTTAAAGACACGAAGACGGCGGACATGGCCTTCGCGTCCAACCTCATCGGTGCCATGGTGGGTGGCGTGCTCGAGTACGCCGCGCTCGTCACCGGCTACCAGGCCCTGCTGATCGTCGTCGCGGCGATTTACGCGGCGGCCTACATCGCCGGGTCGCGCGTTCGGCTGTTCGCGGACCGCCGTCTGGTCGCGGCCGAGCCGGCCTAGGCGCCCTCGCGCGTCTCACCGAGATCGCGGAACCGCGTGAGGTCGGATTGGAAGTGCAGATCGAAGTCGCCGGTGGGCCCGTTGCGGTGTTTCGCGAGCTTCAGACGAACGACGCCTTCTTCGCGGTCCTTGCGGTCCTTCTGCCACAGGAAGAGGACAAGGTCCGCGTCGGCTTCCAAGGCACCTGACTCGCGAAGGTCTGAAAGCATCGGCTCGGTGCCACGCTGCTCGATCTGCCGTGAGAGCTGGGAGAGCGCGATCACCGGCACCTCCAGCTCGCGCGCGATCGCCTTGAGCGCGCGGCTGATGCGAGCGACCTCGAGAACGCGGCTTTCCTCCTCCTGGATGCCTTCGATGAGCTGCAGGTAGTCGATCACCACGAGGTCGAGCCCGCGCTCGGCCTGAAGCCGTCGCGACTTCGCCAGGATGTCGGTCACCGTCAGGCGGCTCGACTCCTCGACGAAGATCGGCGCCTGCTGCAGCTCGCTCGACGCGGCGGAGATCGCGGTGAACTCCTGGGTGGAGAGGCGGCCGCGGCGCATGCGGTTGCCGTCGATCTCGGCGAGCATCGAGACCAGGCGCTGGACGACCTGCATCTCGCTCATTTCCATCGAGAAGAAGGCGCAGGTCTTGCGCTGCACGACGGCGGCGTGCTCGACGAGGTTGAGCGCGAGGCTCGTCTTGCCAAGCCCGGGTCGACCGGCGATGAGGATGAGGTCCGACGGCTGGAGCCCGCCGGTCTTCTTGTCGACCGACTCGAGCCCGGTGCGGATTCCGACGCGGAGGTCCCCGCGCGCGTCGATCTGCTCCGCATAGCGGCGCAGCGCGACGTCCAGCGGGACGATGTCGCGATGGAGGGTCGATTCGCTGACCGCGAAGAGAAGCTCCTGCGCGTCCGCGACCGCGGCTGTCGATTCGTCGCGGGTCAGCGCGAGGCGCGCGATCTCGTTCGCGACGCCGATGAGCCGCCGCAGCAGCGCGGTGCGCTCCACGATCGCGGCGTAGCTCGAGGCATGGGCCACGGTCGGCACGTTCTGCATGAGACCGACGAGGAACTGGGCGCCGCCGATCGCGTCGAGCTCCTCATGCGCCACGAGGTCCGACTGCACGCTCGCGAATCCGACCTGCTCGCTGCGCTCCGCGACACGAGCGATCGCCCCGAGAACGATGCGGTGCTGCTCGCGCGAGAGATCGGCGGGCACCAGGCGCCCCCGCGCGACCTCGTTGTAGAGCGCGCCGTCCATGAGCATCGC
This sequence comes from Chloroflexota bacterium, assembly GCA_005889295.1. Lineage (GTDB taxonomy): Bacteria > Chloroflexota > Limnocylindria > P2-11E > P2-11E > 3-1-20CM-2-70-9. The sequence goes on from VBEY01000242.1 coordinate 29,959, forward strand.
GCCAAGGAGCGAGGCCTCGGCTTCGGGCTTCTCGGGCGGCGGCTTGACGCCGCGGTCGGTTTGCAGCGTCATGCCGGCGGCCCGCCGTCGTCGGACGCCTTCGAGAAGAATTTGGCCTGCTCGCTCTCGAAGAGGAGCTGGAATCCGCCGGTCGGACCGTTGCGGTTCTTCGCGATCGAGCCGTTGATGAGCCGCGGCGCCCCGGGAGGTGTCTCCTCGCGGTCCCGCCACAGCATGATGACGATGTCGCTGTCTTGCTCCAAGCTACCGCCCTCACGAAGGGTCGAGAGCTTCGGCTCGCCGCCGGAGTCGCCCGCGGCGCGAGACAGCTGCGAGAGTCCGATGACGACCACGCCGAGCTCGCGCGCGAGCGACTTCAAATTCCGCGTGATCGTCGCGATCTCCTGAACGCGGTTCTCGTCGTCCTCGCCGGTGCGGATGAGCTGGATGTAGTCGACGATGATCACTTCGATCTTCTCGTGCGTGCTCGCGCGGCGGGCCTTTGTGCGGAGCTCCATGATCGAGATGCCCGGCGTGTCGTCGATGAACACTGGCAGACCGTGGAGCGCCGCCGCCGCGTCGGTGTCGATGATGTTCCCGGTCCGAAGCGCGAGGAGATCCATGCGCGAGTTCAGCGCGAGGTAGCGCGAGACGATCTGCTTTGCGTCCATCTCGAGCGAGAAGAGGAGCACCGGATGCCCGCGCCGCGCGATGTTGAAGCTCATCCCGAGGGCGAGGCTCGTCTTGCCGACGGACGGCCGCGCCGCGAGCACGATGAGGTCGCCGACGGTGAAGCCCTCGGTGTAATAGTCGACCTCGCGGAAGCCCGAGGGGATCCCGCTCACCTCGAAGGGACGCTCCATGCGGTCGGTCAGGTGCTCGTAGTTGGATTGCAGTGAGGCGGTGATGTGGCGGAGCTGAGCATTCGCGGACTCGTCGCGGAGTGCGAAGAGCCGTTGCTCGGCGCGGTCGAGCGCGAGCGCGATGTCGGTCGGCTCGTCGTACGCGTCCGCCGCAATTGACGTGGCCGCGCCAAGCAGGCGCCGCAGGATGGCGCGGTCGCGGACGATGCGGCCGTACCGCTCGATCTCGGCGGCCGTGGGGACGCTCTCGGCGAGCGCGCGGAGGTAGGCCTGGCCGCCGGCGCGATCGAGCTCCTCGCGCCTCGCGAGCTCCATTTGGATGGTGAGCGGATCGATGCGCTCGCGCCGCTCGAGAAGCGCCTGCGCGACGGCATAGATCCGCTGGTGACGCGGGGCGTAGAAGTCGTCGACGCGAAGCAGGTCCGCCACCTTGAAGATGGCGTCGCGATCGATGAGCAGGCTTCCGATGACGTGCTGCTCGGCAGCCTCGTCGAAAGGCACCTGCCGGTCAGCCACGCGGGCCTCGAGGGTCACGGGACCATTATGAACAGGCGTTCTAATCGCCTAAGCGCCACGCGCAGGCGACGACCGGAATCCCGTTCTGTCGGCATCGACCACATCCCCAATGCGCTGCCCGGCGGGAGCTCGCCGACAGTTCTCTCGCGCGGGACATTGGGCCGCACGGAAGGACCTCTGTCCATCATCTTCTCCACCAACTCGTCCACCGCGGCTCCACCAACTTCAAGATCGGTGGACAACCGCACGACTCCCAACTGCGTAATCTCGGCACCACCTTGAGAGTCCTCGTGACCGGCGGCGCGGGTTTCCTCGGTAGCCACGTCGTCGATGCGCTCCTCGCGCGCGGTGACGAGGTCGTTGTCGTCGACGATCTTTCGACGGGCAACCGCGCGAATCTCGATCCGCGCGCCACGCTATGCATCGCCGATGTTGGGGAATCCGCCGCGCTCGAGCGCGCGCTCGCCGGCCAACGGATCGATGGCGTCGTCCACTGCGCCGCGAAGACCAAGGTCGTCGAGTCGATGGAGAAGGAGGACCTCTACGAGCGCGTCATCGTCGAAGGCACCTACAACGTGCTGGAGATGGCCCGCCAGCTTCACGTCTCGATCTTCGTGAACATCTCGACGGGAGGCGCGATCTACGGGGAGACGCCGGTATGCGCGAGCGAGGGGGTCCCGATAGATCCGCGATCGAATTACGGACGGTTCAAAGCGAAAGCTGAGAAGCTGGTCGAGTCCGCCGGCCTTCGGTCGGTAACCCTGCGGCTTGCCAACATCTATGGCCCGCGCCAGCGCACGGACCTCGAGGGCGGGGTGATCGCGATCTTCGTTGGCTGTTGGAAGCGCCGCGAGCCGATCACCCTATTCGGCGACGGCCGCTACGAACGCGACTACGTGTACGTCGCCGATGTCGTCGAATCGATCCTGGCCGCGCTCGCCGGAAAGCACACCGGCGTCTACAACATCGGCACCGGCATCGCGACGAGCGTGAACGCGCTCGTATCCGCGCTCACGTCGGTCCTCGGACCTCCACCCGGCATCCGGAGGGCGCCCGCTCGACCGGCCGAGGTATTGCGTGGCTGTGTGGATCCGACGAAGGCCGCCCGCGAAGGACTCTGGAGACCAATGACCGCGCTCGCGGAGGGACTCCGGCTCACCGCCGCCGCGGAAGGCGCCTTGTTGCCGTAACGGCGTGATCCATTTCCCCACGTGCTCGAACTACAGAGGGAAATGGAGGCGGCTATGAAACTCGGCTGGCAAAAACTCTTCTCGCTACCTCTCGCGATCGTCCTGGCGCTTTCGCTGCGGCCCGTGCCCGCGGCTGCCGGCGCGGACAAGGAATACAGCGTCCACCCGCTCGTCTCGAACGTCGCGGGCGCGGCGCCGAGGACCGATCCGAACCTCGTCAACGCCTGGGGTCTGGTCGCCGGACCGGCGACGCCCTGGTGGGTCGCCGACAACGGCACGAGCCTTTCGACCCTTTACCGAGCCGACGGCTCGATCGTTCCGCTCGTCGTTCAGGTTCCCGTCCACCCGACCGGTGCGGTCTTCTGGGCCGCCGGGGTGCGCGCCAGATTCGTGTTCGACACCGAAGCGGGCCAGGTCCGCGGCTGGCTTCCCGCCCAAGGGAACCAGACGATCGTCCTTGCCGATCGCTCCGCGGTCGGCGCGATCTACAAGGGCCTCGCGCTCGCGACGACGGCCGCGGGCGACCGCTTCTACGCGACCGACTTCCACAACGGCAGCGTCGACGTATTCGATTCGAGCTTCAACCTCGTGACGGGCGCCGGTGCATTCGTCGACCCGGCTCTGCCCTCCGGCTATGCGCCATTCGGGATTCAGACGATCGGCTCGCGAGTTTTTGTGACGTATGCCAAGCAGGGCCCCGATGCCGTTGACGAAATCCACGGGCAGGGAAAGGGTTTCGTCGACGTCTACGACACGTCCGGCCTGCTGCTCGCTCGTGTCGCGCAGCACGGTCAGCTCAACGCACCGTGGGGACTCGCGCTCGCTCCCGCCGACTTCGGTCGCTTCAGCGGCGTTCTCCTGGTCGGCAACTTCGGCGACGGGCAGATCAACGCCTACGAAGAAATGGCGAACGGAAAGTTCGAGCACCGCGGCGAGCTGCGGGGCACCGACGGTGAGTCGATCTCGATCGACGGCCTGTGGGCGCTGCAGTTCGGCCATGGGACAGTCAACAACGGGCCGACGAACACGCTCTTCTTCACGGCCGGCCCGACCGACGAGACGGACGGGCTCTTCGGTTCGATCACCGCACCCTGAGCCATGCGGTGGCGTGGCGGCGCGGCACGCGGCCGCGCCGCCGCGGCCTGGGCCAAGCGGCATTTGACGCCCCGGCATAGGATTCCGCCGGGGGAGCGCGCGAATGGCGATGACGTTGACCGACAAGGACCTGGTCTGCCGCGAGTGCGGGAATTCCTTCGTGTGGACCGCGGGCGAGCAGGAGTTTTACGCGCAGAAAGGCTTGCTCCATGAGCCGCAGCGCTGCCCCGATTGCCGGCGACGCGCAAAGGCCGAGCGCGCCGCGGCCAGAGCTCAGAGCATGCACGACATCGTGTGCTCGAACTGCGGCCGCCCCGGCCAGGTTCCCTTCGCCCCGCGGACGGACCGGCCCGTCTATTGCTCCGAGTGCTTCGAGGCACGACGCACCGCGCCGAATCCGATCGCCGCGAACTGATAGACCGGCCCCTTTCCTGCACCCGCGACCCCTGTGAGACGCTTTTTCCTCGGTGTACTCGTGGGCGCGATCTCGATCGTTGCCGTTCTGGTCGGAATCGGCCATTGGCTCGATCTCACCGATCCACCCGCGAAGGCCGACGCGATCGTCGCGATATCGGGTGACACCGGGGCCCGGGTGGAAACGGCGATCGCGCTCTGGAAAGAGGGCTACGCACCGGTGCTCATCTTCTCCGGCGGCTCAAGCGACCCCGAATCGGTGGCCTCGGCCGAGCTCATGAAGCGCACCGCCGTCGCGGCCGGCGTCCCCGCGACCGCGATCGTCGTGGAAGGCACCTCGGCGACCACGGAGGAGAACGCGCAGCGCGTCGCGGAGCTCATGCAAAACCGCCATCTGCGTTCCGCGATCCTCGTGACGAGCCCGTACCACCAGCGCAGGGCGGCCATGCTGTTCGAGCGCGAGTTCGGGCGAGCCTCGCTCAGCTTCCGCAATCATCCCGCGGATGATCCGGACTGGGACGCGAGCTTCTGGTGGACCCGTGAGCCATCGCGCAGCCTCACGCTGGTTGAGCTCGCGAAGCTCGGAGCGCTGGTCGCGGGGCAGCGCCCGGGATAGCATTCGAATACGTGCCCGTGACGGCCATCGTCGGTGCCCAGTGGGGCGACGAGGGCAAAGGCAAGATCACCGACCTCCTGGCGCAGGAGGCGGATGTGGTCATCCGATTCCAGGGCGGCAACAACGCCGGCCACACCGTCGTCAACCAGCACGGGACGTTCAAGCTCCATCTCGTCCCCAGCGGGATCTTCAACCCCGACGCGCTCTGCGTGCTCGGTCCGGGTTGCGTCGTGGACCTGGCGTTCCTCTGTCGCGAGCTCGCCGACCTCGAGCGAAGCGGGATCTCGACCGCGAACCTCCGCGTGAGCGACCGGGCTCATCTCATCATGCCGTGGCACATCGCGCTCGACCGTCTCGACGAGCGCGAGCGCGGACGCAAGAAGCTCGGGACGACCGGCATGGGCGTGGGGCCGGCGTATTCGGACAAGGTGGGCCGCCATGGCATCCAGGTCTACGAGGTGCGCGATCCGAAGAGCTTTCGCGCTCGCGTCAAGCGGGAGCTCGCGACGAAGAACGCCATCCTCGAGCGTTTTGGCGACGCACCACTCGACGATGAGAAGGTCGCCGACGGCGTCCTCGCCGCCGCGGCGAAGCTCGGCGACCGGATCGTCGACACGCTCCCCCTCGTGGAGTCGGCGCTCGCCAAGGACGCGCGGGTGCTGCTCGAGGGCCAGCTCGGCGCGATGCGCGATCTCGACTGGGGCATCTACCCGTATGTGACGAGCTCGAATCCCCTCGCGGGCGGCGCCAGCGTTGGGGCCGGAATCCCCCCGCGGAAGATCACCCGCGTCATCGGCGTCGTGAAGGCGTACTCGACCGCGGTCGGCGAGGGCCCGTTCCCGACCGAGCTGCGCGGCGAGGAAGCCACCGCGCTCCGCGAGCGCGCGCACGAATACGGCGCGACGACGGGTCGTCCGCGCCGGGTGGGGTGGTTTGACGCAGTCGCAGCACGGCACGCGCACCGCCTGAACGCCTTCACCGAGCTCGCTGTCACCAAGCTCGACGTCCTGGACGTGTACGACCGGATCCCGTTCTGCGCGAGCTACGAGCTCGACGGCAAGCGGACCTCCGATATGCCGACGACGCTCGTTCTCGAACGCGCGCGTCCGTGTTACGAGACGCTCGAAGGGTGGTCGACGGCCATCACCGGGGTGACCGAGCGCCGGGCGCTCCCGCCGAAGGCCGTCGCGTATCTCGATCGGATCGCGGAGACCGTCGGCGCGCCTGTCGGAATGATCGGCGTTGGACCCGAGCGCGCGGCGACCCTCCTCTAAGATCGCGGCGGCGTGAGCAGCCTCATCGACATCGCGTTCCCCTACCGCCGCAGACGCTCGTTCGGGGCGGCGTCGTTCGCGTTCACGTTCCTGGTGCTCCTCTTCGAGGTGGAGCTCCTGGCATTTGTCGGCATGGCTCTCGTGGCACGCCAGCTTCAGCTCTGGTGGGACCTTCAGTCGGTCTTGTTTCCGACAGCGTGCCTCATCAGCCTGGCCGCGGCGATCGTGTTCTGGTGGCGGGCCCGGTCCTGGAGCCGGCACCGCGTCGCGATCGCCGAGGGGTGGGCTCGCGGTGGCCCGACACTTGGGCAACAGCTCGCGCAAAAACGCGACTAGCTCTCGGGTCGTGATCACTGGGGGCCGGGCCGATACACTTGCCCGGGTGAGGGCGGCGGATTGACCCGGGAGGACAAGTTCGCCAAAGAAGGTCTGACCTTCGACGACGTCCTCCTGATCCCGGCCCGCAGCGACATCCTCCCGACCCAGGTCTCGACCGAGACCCGCCTCACGAATGAGATCCGCCTCGATATACCGATCCTGTCCGCCGCGATGGACACGGTCACCGATGCGCGCCTTGCGATCGCGCTCGGCCGTCTCGGCGGCCTCGGTGTCATTCACCGCAATCTGACGATCGCCGAGCAGGCCGAGGAAGTTCGGCGTGCGAAGGACGCGGATGTCCTCGTCGGCGCCGCGGTCGGCGTGGCTGGCGACGCGGACGAGCGTGCCGCGGCGCTCGTCGCGGCGGGCGTCGACGTGATCGTCGTCGACACGGCGCATGGGCACACGGCAGCCGTGGTCCGCATGGTCGAAAAGGTGAAGGCCCGGCATCGTGTCGAGGTCATCGCCGGTAACGTCGCCACCGCCGAAGGCACCGACGAGCTGATCGCGGCGGGCGCCGACTGCATCAAGGTCGGCATGGGTCCAGGGGCGATCTGCACCACGCGGATCGTCGCCGGCGCCGGGATGCCGCAGATCACCGCGGTGTTCGACTGCGCTCTGGCGGCCGACCGGCACGGCATCCCCGTCTGCGCTGATGGCGGCATCCAACACTCCGGCGACATCGCCAAGGCCATTGGCGCCGGCGCGTCGACCGTCATGCTGGGCGGACTTCTCGCCGGCGTCGACGAGGCCCCCGGAGACGTTGCCGAAACCGACGAGGGGACGTTTAAGTCGTATCGCGGGATGGGCTCACTCGGCGCCATGGAAGCGCGCCGCTCGCGCGATCGCTACGGCCAGGCGGATGTGGGCGAGTTCTCAAAGCTCGTTCCCGAAGGGGTCGAGGGTCGTGTCCAGGCGCTCGGTCCCCTCGCCGCGGTCGTGCATCAGCTCGTCGGCGGGTTGCGCGCGGGCATGGGCTACGCGGGCGCGGGCACGATCGACGACCTTCGCGTGAAGGCGCGGTTCGTACGCATCTCGGGGGCCGGTCTTCGCGAATCGCATCCGCACGACATCCGCATCACGGCGGAAGCTCCGAACTATCGGGTCCGGGCCTAGTCCATGAGCCGCGCGGAGACCGTTCGCCCCGAGACCGGGGCGAAGGCCGCATCGCCCGCCCGGCCCACCGTCGCGATCCTCGACTTCGGCTCGCAGTACACCCAGCTGATCGCGCGCCGCGTCCGCGAATCGCGGGTGTACTGCGAGATCTTTCCGCACGACGTGACGCCCGCCGAGCTGCGGGCGCGGAACGTCATCGGCGTGATCCTCTCCGGGGGTCCGGCGAGCGTGTATGAGCCGGGCGCTCCGAGCGTCGATCCGGGCATCATCTCGGGAGACTTTCCCGTCCTCGGCATCTGCTACGGGATGCAGCTCATGGCGCACCTTCTGGGGGGCGACGTCGTGGCGGAGGGAAAGCGCGAGTACGGCCCCGCGACCGTGGAGATCCGCGACCGTGCCGGGATCTTCGAGGGCCTCTCCGCTCAGGAACGGGCCTGGGTGAGTCACGGCGACACCGTGCGTCGACCTCCGGAGGGCTTCTCCGTCGTGGCGAGCACGACGAGCGTCCCGGTAGCTGCGATGACCGACGGCCATTCGCGCTACGCAGTGCAATTTCATCCCGAGGTCGCCCACACGCCGCACGGCGCCGAGATCCTGCGCAACTTCCTCTACCGCGTCTGCGGCGCGACCGGCGACTGGACACCGGCGTCGTTCGTCGAGGAAGCCGTGCGCGAGCTCCGGGAGAGGATCGGCGACCGCCACGCCATCTGCGCGCTCTCCGGCGGCGTCGACTCGGCGGTCGCAGCGGCGCTCGTCGCGCGCGCGATCGGCGACCGGCTCACCTGCGTGTTCGTCGACACCGGTCTCCTCCGCGCGAACGAGGCCGAGGAGGTCGTGGCGACCTTCGGGCCGCGCCTTCGGCTCATTCACGTCGACGCGGCGGATCGCTTCCTCGCGAAACTCAAGGATGTCGCGGACCCCGAGCGCAAGCGCACGATCATCGGCGAGGAGTTCGTGCGCTGCTTCGAGGAGCAGGCCGAGCGCGCCGGACGTGTCGATCTCCTCGTACAGGGGACGATCTATCCCGACGTCATCGAGTCGCGGTCACGCGAGTCGAAGACGAGCGCCCGCATCAAGACCCACCACAACGTCGGGGGGCTTCCCGAGGTCATGGCGCTCGAGGTGGTCGAGCCGCTCCGCCGCCTCTTCAAGGACGAGGTCCGCCGCGTGGGTGCCGAGCTCGGCATACCCGAAGACATCCTCTGGCGGCACCCATTTCCAGGCCCTGGCCTCGCGGTGCGTGTGCTCGGCCCGGTCGAACGCCAGAGTCTCGACACCCTTCGGCGCGCGGACGCGATCTTCCTCGAGGAGCTCCGCGCCGCGGATCTCTACCGGACGGTCGCGCAGGCGTTCGCGGTGCTCACCCCGGTCCGGAGCGTCGGCGTTCAGGGTGACTTCCGCACGTACGGCGCGCTCGTCGCGCTCCGCGCCGTGACCACCGAGGACTTCATGACCGCGGACTGGGCGCGTCTGCCGTACGACCTGCTGGAGCGAGTCTCGACGCGCATCGTCAACGAGGTGCCGGGAGTGAATCGCGTCGTGTACGACGTATCGTCGAAACCGCCCGCGACCATCGAATGGGAGTGAGGTTGATCGGTGTACCCGAGCGAGCTTCGTGCGCGGATGATCGATCAGCTGAAGGGTCGCGGGCTCGAGATGGCGCCGGCGATCGAAGAGGCTTTTCGCGCGGTGCCGCGCGAGGCGTTCCTCCCGGGCATTCCGATTGAACGGGTTTACAGCGGCGATGCCATCATCACGAGGAGCGACGAACAGGGCCGTCCGATCAGCTCGTCGAGCGAGGTCGGGATCATGATCGCCATGGCGCAGCTCCTCGACGTTGCGCCGGGTCAGCGGATTCTGGAGATCGGTGCGGGGACCGGTTACAACGCCGCCGTCCTCTCGCGGCTTGTCGGCGACCGGGGCGCGATCACAACGATCGACATCGACCCCGATATCGCAGCCGAGGCGCGCGATCATCTGACGCGCGCGGGGTTCGACCGAGTCGCGGTGGTCACCGGGGATGGCTGGGAGGGCAAGATCCCGGGCGCTCCCTACGATCGGATCGAGGTCACCGCGAGCGTGGCCGATCTCTCGCCGAATTGGTTCGCGGAGCTCGTCGAGGGCGGAAAGATCGTTTTCCCCTTGGTGCTGCGAGCCGGGATCCAGACAGTCGTCGGCCTGCAGAAAATGGGGACCGAGCTCGTCAGCACGAATCTCGTCCCCGGTGGCTTCATGCGGTTGCGCGGTCCCGGTGGTCCGCAAGGTCAGACCCGGAGTTTCGACGGCCTGACCGTAGAGCTCGCGGACGCGGAACTCGCCGCAGACGATCGGTTGGGCGCGCTGCTGCGGGAGCCTCCTCGGATGACCGTCACGCCGCCACTTGGGTGGGAGGCGCTCACTCTTCTTGCCCTCCTTCACGGCAATGTCACCGTCACTGGAAAAGGGCGTCCGGGATTCGCGGTCGGGATCTTCGATCGCGATGGCGGATTGGCTCTCGTGGAACTCGCCCAGGGCGCTATCGCCGGTCCGCTCAGTCTCATCACCGCGTTCGGTTCGGATGCGGCTCGGGCTCAATTGATCGCCGGGATCGAGAACATCCGAGGTCTTCGGCTGAACGATCTGCGCGTCGTTGTCAGCCGGATCGATTCCGCGGGACCCGATGGCGATGTGGTCCTCCGTCGCGGTGCGTTCAAATTCGCGTTCAGCATCATGGCCCGTTCGTGAAAGGCATCTTCGGCGGCGAAGCCGTCTACAAGACGATCCGGGAGCACCGCCGGCAGCGGAGCCCGCGGCGGTCGGCGGGTGCGCCGGGTCTCAATTGCCTCGTGCTCGGTGGAGGCGGCCGCGAGTACGCGATCGCCTGGCGCCTTGCGAACTGCAACAGCGTGGCGACCATCGACTCGCTCCCGGGCAACGCCGGCCTCTCGCTTTTCACGCGGGTCCTCGATCGGAAGCCGGACGACGTGGCCTGGCTCGACGAGCATGTGCTCGCCTCGTTCATCGACCTCGCGATCGTCGGTCCCGACGATCTGATCGCCGCGGGGATCGCCGATGCCCTGCGCCGCTCGGAGATCGCGGTGGTCGGACCGTCCAAGGACGCGTCGAAGATCGAATGGTCGAAATCCTTCGCCAAGGAGCTCATGGCGGAGGCGGGCGTGCCCACGGCACGGTCGGAATCGTTCGCCGACGCGGCCAGCGCGAAGGACGGGCTGGGTCGCTGGAACGCGCCGGTCGTCGTGAAGGCCGACGGCCTCGCGCTTGGCAAGGGCGTAACCGTCGCGCGAACGCCCGAGGAAGCGGTCGAGGCGCTCGCGACACCGCCCTGGAACAGCGGCCGCGTCCTTCTCGAAGAGTTCCTCGAGGGCGAGGAGGTCTCACTGCAGGCGCTCGTGGATGGCGAGACCGTCGTCGCGCTCCCGCCGGCGCGCGATCACAAGCGCGCGCGTGACGGTGACGCCGGCCCGAACACCGGCGGGATGGGCGCGTTCTCGCCCACCGCGGTCTTGCCCGACGACCAGGCGCAGACCGTCGCGGCCGAGGTCATCGCGCCCATCGCGGCGGCGCTCGCAAAACGCGGGACGCCGTATCGCGGCGTGCTGTACGCGGGCCTGATGAAGACAAAAGTGGGCTGGAAGGTGCTCGAGTACAACGCGCGCTTCGGTGATCCGGAGGCCGAGGTCACCCTTCCGCGGATCGAGGGCGATTTCGCCAAGCTACTCCTCGCTCTGGGCGAAGGCCGCCTCGCCGAGTACGTAGCCGCCGAGCCGATCCGCTTCAGCAGGCGGGCCTACGTCGATGTCGTGCTGTGCGCCGAGAACTATCCGGGGCCGCCACGGACCGGCATGGCCGTCGAAGGACTCGATCGCCTGCCCGAGAGCGTGTTCGCGTTCCACGGAGCGACCAAGCGCGGTCCGGCCGGCAACGTCATCGTGAATGGCGGTCGAGTCATGCACATGGTCGCGAGCGGCGACAACATCGCCGAGGCACGCGACCGCGCGTACGCGGGTGCGGAGCGCGTGACCTTCGAGGGCAAGTTCTATCGTTCGGACATCGCGCAGCAGGAGGTGGCGGTCGCGTGACGTCAGCCAAGGTCGCGATCGTCATGGGTTCCGCGTCCGACCAGGCGACGATGCGCCTGGCCGCGGACGCGCTCGAAAATCTCGGTGTCGAGTGCGAGACGCGCGTCCTTTCCGCGCATCGCACGCCCGAAGCGCTTCGCGAGTGGGTCGATTCGCTCGAGGGCCGCGGGGTCCGCGTGGTGATCTGCGGCGCCGGTGGCGCGGCGCACCTCGCGGGTGCGGTCGCCGCGCTCACGACGCTGCCGGTGATCGGAGTCCCGCTCGTGGCCCCGATCTGACGGAGCAGTTGCAGGGCGCTTGCGAGCAATGCGCGAAGAAATGGCGGCGAAAGTGTTGACGCGATGAGAATGGATGCGTTGCGGGCCTCGGGTCCTGTCCCGGGGTCGGGGTTGCGCGCTCGGCTACCGGCCCACTGCGCCCGCGTTGCCAACCCTTCCGCGCGACGCGGCCGGATGAACGCCTCGCGCGCAACCCGCTCCCCCGTGCCACCCGAGGCCCGCCCCGCATGACGATCACAAATCGCTTCGACACCGTCTCCCCGCTCGACTCTCGTTTTTATGGGGGCGATCCCGCTCTGTACAAAGCCTTGCATCCGTATCTGTCGGCCGCGGCCGCGATCAAGTACATGGCGAGAGTCGAGGGCGCACTCGCACTCGCGCTCGCGGATGTGGGCATCAGCGACAAGGCGACTGCGAACGCGATCGCCAGCGCGGCCGATCGCATCACCGCGCAGGAGGTGGCCGAGGAGGAGACCCGCACGCGGCACGACGTGCGCGCGCTCGTGAATGTCATCCGCTCGCAGGTGCCTGACGAGGCCAAGCGCTTCGTGCACCTCGGCGCGACCAGTTACGACATCGTCGACACCGCGAACGCGCTCCGCTACCGCGAGTGCGTCGACCGGGTTCTCGTGCCCACTCTCGCCGTGCTCATCGCCAAGTGCATCTCCATCGCCGAGGCCGAGGCCGACACGGCCCAGATCGGCCGCACGCACGGCCGTCACGCCGAGCCCGTGACGTTCGGCTTCGCGATGGCCGAGTACGTCTCCCGCCTCGGCGATCGGCTCGAGGGATTACGCCTGGCGGCGCGGCGCCTTCCGGGCAAGCTCTCCGGCGCGGTCGGCGCGTACAACGCGCTCGCGCTGCTCGCCGAAGATCCCCGCGCGCTCGAGCGCAGGTTCCTGGGGAGCCTGCAGCTCCACGCGGCTCCGGTCTCCACGCAGATCGTCCCGCCCGAAGGGTGGACCGACCTGGCGCACTCCTGCGTGAGCGCGCTCGGGGTGATGGCCAACCTCGCCGACGACATGCGGCAGCTCCAGCGGAGTGAGATCGGCGAGGTGGCCGAGTCCTTCGGCACGGAGCAGGTGGGATCGTCGACGATGCCGCACAAACGCAATCCGGTCTCCTTCGAGAACGTGAAGTCGATCTGGAAAGCGATCGCGCCGCGGATGCTCACGACATACATGGACCAGATCAGCGAACATCAGCGCGACCTCACGAACTCCGCGTCGCAGCGCTTCCTCGGCGAGATCCTCGCGGCGACCACGTATGCCGCGGGCCGTCTCGCATCGTCACTCGACGGCATGCGCGTCGACCGCGACCGCCTGAAGGCCAACCTCGCGATGTCTCGCGGGGCGATCGCGGCCGAGCCGCTCTACATCCTTCTCGCCAAGTACGGCCACCCCGACGCCCACGAGGCCGTGCGCCGGCTCACGCTCGAGGCCGAGCGCGGGTCGCGCTCGCTCCTCGAGGTCGCGACGCTCGACAACGATCTTCGCGAATACTTGAAGAAGTTCACGCCCGACGAGCGGCGCATCCTCGAGCGACCCGAGGAATACCGCGGCCTCGCCGCCGAGGTCGCGCGGGATATCGCCTCGACGTGGCGCGAGCGCCTCAAGGGCATCCTTCCCGAGTGAGCGTCCTCCTCGAATCGCGCGTCGATGGAGCCAGCCTCTTCCGTCGCGGCAAGGTGCGCGACGTGTACGAAGCGGGCGGGGACAAGCTCGTCATCGTCGCGAGCGATCGGCTGTCGGCGTTCGACGTCGTCCTCCCCACGCCGATTCCGGACAAGGGCCGCGTTCTCACGCAGCTTTCCAACTTCTGGTTTCGGAAAACCGAGAAGATCGTGCCGAACCATCTCGTCTCGACCGATCTCCGCCGCTTTCCGAAGGCGTTTCGCGGGTCGCGTTCGCTCGCCGGCCGCGCCGTCCTGGTGGAGCACTGCGAGCGCATCGACGTCGAGTGTGTCGCCCGCGGCTACATCTCCGGTTCCGCATGGACCGAGTACAAGGCGCTCGGCACCGTCGCCGGCGAGGAGCTCCCGAAGGCCCTGATCGAGTCAGAGCAGCTCGCCGAACCGATCTTCACGCCCGCGACAAAGGCAGAGTCCGGCCACGACCAGAACATCAGTCGCGCGCAGCTCGCCGGGATGATCGGCACCGAGCTCGCCCGCGAGCTGGAGCGCCTGACCCTCGCGCTCTACCGCTTCGCGCACGACTACGCGGCGTCGAAGGGGCTTCTCCTCGCCGACACGAAGTTCGAGTTCGGCATGCACGACGGCCGGATCACGCTCATCGACGAGGTCCTCACCCCGGACTCGTCGCGGTACTGGGACGCCGCGGCGTACAAGCCCGGAAGCTCGCCCGCCTCCTTCGACAAGCAGTACGTGCGCGACTTCCTCCTACAGAGCGGTTGGAACAAAGAACCTCCCGCCCCGGCGCTCCCGCCCGAGGTGGTGAAGGGGACGAGCGACCGGTATCGCGAGGCGTACAAGCGGATCGTCGGGAAGGCGCTCGCGTGAGATTCGTCGCTCGCGTCCTGGTGCGGCCGAAGGCCGAGGTGCGCGATCCGCAGGGGGAGGCCGTGCTCGCGGCGCTGCGCTCGCTCGGGCACGACGTCGCGGAGGTGCGCACCGGCAAGGAGATCGTCGTCACCTTTGAGGCGCGCGACGAGAACGCAGCGCGAGAGACCGCGGATCGGATGGGCGACCAGCTCCTCGCCAACCCCGTCATCGAGAGCTACGCGGTCGAGGTCGAACGCGAGACCGCTAGGGCCCGCTGAGCTTCATCTCCGCGAGCTCGCGATCGCTGAAGACGCTTGGACAGATCGGATCGCTACCGGGGGTGGCGGTGCAGGTCATCGGCGAATTCATGATCCCGACGCTCGAAAAGCCCGTCGGTGCTTCCTCCCAGTGGCCGTCCTTCGTTCCTGGTCCGAAGCAGCACCAGATGTGGCCCAGCTCGTGGAGGACCGTCGCCATAAGCTCGGGCACCGTGAGGCGTCGGCTCCCGTCGATCGTGTGGACCGCGATCATCCGCGAGGTCACCCGTCCGCCCCTTTGGTGCTGCATCAGCGCGGAGGTGCCGCTTGTGCCGTCGAGCTCGACATCGATGTCGCCGTCGGTACGCACCGACAGGTGCCCTCGCCCAACCGTCGCAGTCGCCCAGGCGTTCGGCAGCGCGCCCGCAATCGCGTCACGCAGCTGCGGTAAGCGAGCTTTCTCCTGGGCGTCACCGTTATCGCCGATGAAAAGGTGAACGCTCAGGAACGCGGCCGAGATGAGCGGCGCGATCGTCGGGCCGGGTCGCAGGTCGCCAATAACCCCGCATGACGACGCAACGATGAGCACGAGCGCGCACGACGCGGCCTTCACGAACCGAAATTACGTCCCACCACCTCGTGCGCATGCATCAAACTGGTGGTGATGACGCGCGTCGCGATCCTCCGCTACCCCGGCACGTGGAGCGAGCGCGACTTCGCGCACGCGCTCTCGCTCATACCGGGCGTCGAGTCGGAGGTTCAGTGGCACGAGGACACGAACCTGCGCGGGTTCGACGCTGCGATCGTGCCGGGTGGCTTCAGCTATGGCGACTACCTCCGCGCCGGCGCGATCGCGAAGCTCTCACCCGGGACGAAGGAGCTCCGCCGTTTCGCTTCGGAGGGCGGCGCGATCCTCGGGAGCTGCAATGGCTTTCAGATCCTCTGCGAGGCCGGACTCCTGCCGGGCGCCCTCATCCGCAACGCTGACCTTGCCTATCGCTCGGACTGGGTGCGCATCCGGGTCGAGAGTGACCGCACGCCGTTCACCAATGGACTTCGCGGCGCGGTCCTCCGTATGCCGATCGGCAACGGCGAAGGCTGCTGGGTGGCTGATCCGGAGACGAACGCACGCGTCGAGGCAGCCGGACAGGTCGCGTTCCGCTACGTCGATGAGCGTGGCGTCGCAACAGCGGCCGCGAATCCCAATGGATCACTTGGAAACATCGCCGGTGTCACGAATGAAACCGGCAACGTCCTGGGACTTATGCCGCACCCGGAACGCTGCGTGGAAGCGCTCCTGGGGGGTACGGATGGGTATCGGATGCTGGGGAACCTCGCAGGAGCCCGCCACGGCACGGCTCCTGCCTTATATAGATAGGTATGGACCTCTTCGAAAAGCAGGCCCAGCTGCAAAGTCTGTTTCAGACTTCGCCGGTCGACGCGGCCTATGCCCAGGGGACGGTCACGGGCCGGCGCATCGCGGGCACTTACCAAGATCTCGACGTCGCCCTTCTTCTGCTTTCGCGAGTGAACGCGAGCGAGTTCTTCGACTATCAGGTGTACTTCGTGAGCGAGCTCTCCAAAACGCTCGAGACCGAGGGCCTCGACGTCGTGATCCTGAACCAGGCATCGCTCCTTCAGCGCGCGCAGATCATCCGCAGCTGGAGTCTCCTCTACCAGCGCGACCAGAAGCGGCGCGTGCACTTCGAGGCGCGGTCGGTCATGGACTACCTCGAGTTCAAGAAGTACGACGACGTGCAATCGAAGGCGCTCGCCGAGCGCACCCGCGGCGAGCGCTTCGCGATCGACGCCGCGTACGTGCGCGCGCGCATCGCTCGACTGCGCGAGTACACGACCCTCCTGGGTGACCTTCGGGCGATCGAGCACACCAAGTTCAAGGCGGACCCGAAGCTGTACGGCCTCGCGCAGTGGCACCTGCAGCAGGCGGTCGAGCTCCTCTTCGGCACCGGCGCGTATCTCGTTACCGCGCTCGCGCTCCCCAAGCCCGAGGCCTACCACGACATCCTCGACGCAATCGCCGGCCACGGGGTGATCGAGCGGGCGCTCGCGTACCGGCTCGAGCACCTCGCGAACTTGCGGAACCTGCTGGCCTTCGACCGCGAGCAGACCGACATCGACGACGTCTACAGTCAGATCCAGACACGGATCCCGGACCTCGTCGCCTTCGCCGATCAGGTCGAGAAATTCGTGGGTACCGGAGACCTGTCCTAACTTTTCGCGCTTCCCAATATCGGCGTGTGGGCTATCGCCGCAGGTTGGGGTTCGCCTCAGTCTTTGGCGCGGTCCTCTTAGCCTCCTGCCTGCAGTCCGCGAGCGCACCCTCTCCATCGCCCGCTGTCCCTTCTGCCTCGCCGACGATCGTCTCTTCGAGCGCCACTCCGCTCACGACAACGGCACAAGGGACGGCACCGGCGGCAGCGAAGCCTTCACCTCGACCGGTCGCTGCCGAACGTCCATCCGACCTGGTCATTCGGCTTGAATTGGCCGGCGATACGTGCTGTCCCATCCCGTGGGCTGTGCTGACCGCCGACGGCCGCTTCGTCACGAGAACGGACGAGGCCTTGGTGCGAGAACGCAGACTCACGCCCGCTGGCGTGCAGCTCGTGCGCGACGAGATCGCCTCCACAGGTCTGTTCGAGCGCGACCAACAAGTTCCGCTCGAGCCGCGGCCGGGCGCGAGCGCGCCGCAACGTGGAGTGGGAGCTCTTTTGTTCAAGGTTTGGCGCGACACGCGCAGCGTTGAGGTGGGAACAGCTACGGATCAGGGGGCGGACGAGGTCTTTTTCCAGCCGTCAGCCGCACGAACACGCTTGGACCGGCTCTCGAAGCAACTCTTGAAACCCGAGACCTGGCTTCCCGCGAACCCGTGGGCTGACTCCGTACCACGGGCTTACGAGGCGGCGACGTTCGCGTTGCTCCTTCGTACTGAGATCGGCCAAGCGAATGAGCGACCAATGATCGACACGCTCCAGGCGACGTGGCCCTTCTCCGTAGGGCCCCTCGACCTCGGTCAGCCTCTCCCCGCGACTGCGGGCCCCGGGGCCGACATGACCAGATGCTCTGTGCTGACGCGTGAGGACATGGTCGCGGTCGCGAATGCGATGGTGCGGGCTAGTGAGCCCGATCCGGTCTACACCTTGTCGGACGGCACGCTCCTAACCTCGTTTGCCCGGGCGGACAACCAGGGCCGACTTGTCGTGACACTGCGTCCGCTCCTTCCGGATCGTCGGTCGTGCAACGGCGAGTACACCCAGTAGGATCCTTTGTCCTGGTCCGCTACTCTTTCCCCCTGATGGCGCCCGGAGCGAACCCCCGAACGTGAGTGCGTCCCCGGCCTTGGGGACGACGAAAACGGCGCAGCCTAACCAGATTCCACAGGACGCAGGCCTCACCGAACACGAGGCTGCCCTCGTGCGCGATCTCAGCGGCCGCGAGCCGAACGCGCTCGAGTGGGCGATGTTCGGCGCGATGTGGAGCGAGCACTGCGCGTACAAGCACTCCAAGAAGCTCCTGCGGACGCTGCCCTCGCGCGGCCCGTCCGTCGCCGTGGGACCGGGCGAGAACGCGGGCGCCGTCGATCTCGGCGATGGACTCCTCTGCGTCTTCAAGGTCGAGAGCCACAACCACCCGTCCGCGATCGAGCCGTTCCAGGGCGCGGCCACGGGCGTCGGCGGAATCCTCCGCGACGTCTTCGCGATGGGCGCGCGGCCGACCGCCGTCTTGAACGCGCTCTTCTTCGGAGACCCAGGCGATGCCCGCGTCCGCCGCACGATCTCGGGGGTCACCGGCGGCATCTCGTTCTACGGAAACTGCGTCGGCATCCCCGACGTCGCCGGGCACATCTCCTTCGAGCCGTGCTATGCCGAGAACCCGCTCGTGAACGCGATGTGCGTCGGCTTCGCGCGAGCCGAGGATCTCCGCAAGGCGAGCGGCGCACGGCCGGGGAGCGCCGTTTACCTCGTCGGCAGCGACACCGGCCGCGATGGGATCGCGGGCGCGTCGCTGCTCGCGTCATTCGAGCTCGGCACGGGCTCAGACCAAAAGCGCCCATCCGTCCAGGTCGGGAACCCGTTCCTCGAGAAGCTGCTGCTCGAAGCCACGCTGGAGCTCGTCGCAGCCGACGCGATCGAAGCTGTGCAGGACCTCGGCGCCGCCGGGCTGACGTGCGCGACGAGCGAAGTCGCCGCAAAGAGCGGCGTCGGTATGCGCATCGACGTCTCACTCGTTCCCCGTCGGGCACTCGCGATGACGCCATACGAGGTGATGCTGTCGGAGTCCCAAGAAAGAATGCTCGTCGTCGCGCGTCCCGGCCGCGAGCGCGACGTCGAGCGCATCTTTACGCGCTGGGAGCTGCACGGCACCCGCATTGGCGAAGTGACCGCCGAGCCCCTTCTCAAGATCTTCGATGCCGACAATCTGGTCGCCGAGCTGCCGCCTCGAGCTCTCGCCGACGACGCTCCCGAATACGACATACGCGAGCTAGCGGCGTCGTATCGCGGATCGGACGAGGGGGCTGTCGGCGCAGTGGGACCCGGCGACCCTGCGTGGTCGACGGAGGGACCCGCGAGCACGACAGCCCCCTTGGCCGAGCCGCAACGGGCGACGGCCAAGATCGGTCTTGAGCTGCTCGATTTGCTCGCGTCCCCGGCGATCGCATCGCGACGGCTGATCTATCGAACCTATGACCAGATGGTCGGCACGGACACGGTCGTCGGACCCGGCGCCGATGCGGCGGTCATGCGTATTAAGGGTCGGCCAGACGGCATCGCGCTCGCGATCGACGCGCAGCCGCGACTCGCGGCGATCGATCCATTCGTCGGCGCCGCGGCCGCGGTCGCCGAGGCGACGCGCAATCTCGTGTGCATGGGCGCGACGCCACTCGCCATCACCGACTGCCTGAACATCGGCAACCCCGAGCGGCCCAAGGGCGCCTGGCAACTCACCCGCACCGTCGAGGGGATCGCCGCCGCGTGCGATGCGCTCGGCGTTCCGGTCGTCTCCGGGAACGTGTCCCTCTACAACGCCACGCACGGCGCCGACATCTGGCCGACCGCCGTCATCGGTGCCGTCGGCCGATTTGTCGACGTCACGAAGCACCTCGCACCGACGAGTGGCAGGCCGGGCGATCTCGTGCTGCTCGCGGGCAGCGCTCAGGTGTCCATCGGCCCATCGGCGTACGGCGCTGCGCGTGGCATCCACGAGGGGCCGGTCGCGATCGATCTCGACCTCGAGGCGCGGCTGCAGCGCTTCGTTCTCGCGGGGCATTCAAAGGGGGCGATCCGCGCGGCGCACGACCGCGATGCGGGCGGCCTCGGCGTCGCGCTGGCGGAGGTCGCGATCCGCGATGGCATCGGCATGAAGGTCACACTTCCCGCGATCCGGGGGATCGACAAACGGGTCGCGCTCTTCGGCGAAGCTCCGTCAGGGATCGTTCTCGTCGTCGACCCTGCGCGCGAGAGCGACGTGCGCGCGCTCGCGTCCCAGCACGAGGTGGCGCTCTGGACCCTCGGCACGGTCGGCGGCGACCTTCTGGAAGTCGCGCCGGTCCTCGGGACGCCGGTCAGCGCGTTGGCCGACGCGCACGCGCGCGGACTCGGTCGCGCGCTCGGGAGGGATGCATGACCGAGCCTCATAAGACGACACGGGAAGTCCTCGACGGAATCGCCCGCGAGCGCGCGCGACTCGAAGC
>VBEY01000019.1 GCA_005889295.1 Chloroflexota bacterium
AGATGCTCGATGCGTTTACCTGGTACAAGCAATCGACCTTCCGCTGGAAGGGTGAAAAGCTCGTCGTCTACATCGACTCGTGGGGATTGACGGATGACCTGCCGCCGGCAGACCTCCTTCTCATCACGCATGCGCATGGTGACCATTACGCGCCGGACGACATCGCGCGTGTGAAAAAGGGCAAGACGGTGATCGTGGCGCCGGCCGATGTCGCGAAGGAGCTTTCAGGAAACATCAAACCGGTCAAACCCGGCGACCGCCTCGACGCCGCCGGGGTGAAGATCGAAGCGGTGCCGGCGTACAACATCGACCCGGCCCGTCTGGAGGCCCACCCGAAGCGGAACAACTGGGTCGGCTACATCCTGCAGCTCGGCGGTAATACCTACTACCACGCGGGTGACACCGACCACCTTCCCGAGCTCAACAGGATCCGCAGCGACGTCGCGTTCCTACCGATCGGTGACGGTGGCTATGTGATGACCGTCGCCGAGGCCGCGGGGATGGCGAAGGCGCTGAAGCCGAAGATCGCGGTACCGATGCACTACGGGTTCTATCCCGGGGTCGGCGTTCCCGCAGATGGCGAACGGTTCAAGAAAGCCGCGGCGCCGGTCGAGGTCAAAGTGTTCACGCCGGTACATCCGTTCGCCAACACATAGGGGTTTATCCTCGATTCATATGGCGACGACGATCGGCCAGATCAGCGCGGTGAATCCGGCGACCGAGGAAGTTATCGCGTCGTTCGACGCCTTCGGACCGGACGAGGTCGAGATGGCGCTCGCCGAAGCCCACGACGCATTCCTCAAGTGGCGCGAGCGTCCCATAGCCCAGCGTGCCCTCCCCATGCGCGCTCTCGCGACGCTCCTCCGAGAACGCTCCGATCGGTACGCGCGCCTGGCGACGCTCGAGATGGGGAAGCCCATCGCCGAGGCGAAGGCGGAGATCGAGAAATGCGCCTTTGGCTGCGAGCATTTCGCGGAGAACGCGGCACGATATCTCGCCGACGAGGAGATCCGCGCGAACGCGCGGCGGAGCATCGTCGCGTTCCAGCCCCTTGGTGTGGTGCTCGCGGTCATGCCGTGGAACTTCCCGTTCTGGCAGGTAGTCCGGTTCGCGGCTCCTGCGCTCATGGCCGGAAACGCGGCCGTGGTGAAGCACGCCTCGAACGTCCCGCAGTGCGCGCTCGCGATCGAAGAGGCCTTCCGGGACGCGGGCTTCCCGCAGGGCTTGCTGCGCACCGTCCTCGTTTCCGGCTCCGCGATCGAGCCGATCATCGCCGACGAGCGCATCCGCGCGGTCACTCTCACCGGTAGCTCGGATACGGGCTCACGCATCGCCGAGCTCGCAGGGCGCGCCCTCAAGAAGACCGTGCTCGAGCTCGGCGGGTCGGATCCGTACATCGTCCTCCGGGACGCCGACCTGGAGGCGGCCGCGGCGACGGCCGTTCGGGCCCGAAATCAGAACAATGGCCAGTCGTGCATCGCCGCCAAGCGTTTCATCGTCGAGGACTCGGTCGCCGCCGAGTTCGAGCGGCGCTTCGCCAAGGGAGTCGAGGACCTCGTCGTCGGCGACCCGATGGATCCGAAAACCCAGATCGGTCCGCTCGCGCGCCGGGACCTGTTGGACACGCTCGAGCGCCAGGTCGATGAGTCGGTCCGGGCGGGCGCGCGCGTTCTGACCGGTGGCGAGCGTCTTACGGGTAAGGGCTATTTCTTCCGGCCGACCGTCCTGACGAATGTCAGCCGGGACATGCCGGCCTTCCGCGAGGAGACCTTCGGTCCGGTGGCGGCGGTAGTACGCGTACGCGATGCCGACGAAGCGGTGCGCGTCGCGAACGATTCCGCCTACGGCCTCGGAGCCGCGATCTGGACGCGCGATGCCGCGTTTGGTGAAAGGCTCGCGCGCCGCATCGAGTCCGGCAGCGTCTTCGTCAACGGGATGGTCGCATCGGACCCGCGCCTGCCGTTCGGGGGCGTCAAGCGCTCGGGCTACGGGCGGGAGCTCTCCGCATTCGGGGCGCGCGAGTTCACGAACATCCAGACCATCTGGATCGGGCCGGCCGAGGCGCAACAGCGGACGTCGCAGCCCGCCGAGTGACCCGGACACGGGTGGCGACCGGCGAGGACGCCGGGGCGATCGCGCGCATCTACAACGAGGGGATCGCCGACCGGCTCGCCACGTTCGAGACCGAGCCCCGGACGACCGACGACATCGCGCGAGGCCTGCGCGAGCGCGGGCCGCGGTGGCCCACCGTGGTCGTCGAGCGCGATGGAGGGGTGATCGCGTGGGCCTCGGCGAGCGAATATCGAACGCGTGCGTGCTACTCCGGTGTGGCGGAGTTCTCGGTATACGTCGCCCGCGATGCTCGCGGAACGGGTGCCGGTCGTGAGGCGATGGAGGCACTCGTTCGCGAGTGCGAGAGCCGCGGCATCTGGAAGCTCCTGTCACGCGTCTTCCCGGAGAACGAACCGAGCCGCAAGCTCCTGGCGAAGGTCGGATTCCGTGAGGTCGGCACGTACCGTCGGCACGGCAAGCTCGACGGTACGTGGCGGGACACGGTCATCGTCGAGCGCCTGATCGGAGAGGCGGCGCGCTAGACGCACGAGCGTCGATTCCGCGACAATGAGCAGGTCCCCACTTTGAACGTCGCCCAGCTTCTTGTGCGCTGTCTCGAGAACGAGGGCGTCCGCCACGTCTTTGGCATCCCCGGCGAGGAGACGCTCGCGCTCAACGCGGCGCTCGCAGACAGCGACAAGATCCGCTTCGTCCTCACGCGGCACGAACAGGGCGCCGCCTTCATGGCGGACGTCTACGGCCGGCTCTCGTCGTATCCCGGTGTTTGCCTCGCCACGCTCGGCCCTGGGGCGACCAACCTCATCACCGGAGTGGCGGACGCACACATCGACCGGGCGCCCCTTGTTGCGATCACCGGGCAGGTCGGTCTCGAGCGCGCGCACAAGGAGTCACATCAGTACGTCGACATCGTGCGGATGTTCGGCCCGGTCACGAAGTGGAGTACCCGGATAAGCGTCGCGGAGTCGACGCCGGAGATCGTCCGCAAGGCTTTCCGACTCGCGCGCCTGGAGAAGCCGGGCGCGACGCACATCGAGCTCCCCGAAGACGTCGCGGGACAGGACATCAACATGAAGCCCCTCGAGGTCCGTCGAACGTCGTATCCGAAAGCGCAGGACGCGGTGATCCGTCGCGCGCTCGAGCTCATCAAGCAGGCGAAAGCCCCCGTCATCCTGGCTGGCAACGGCATCGCGCGCCGTCAGGCGGCGGGTCACGCCAGCGTCGAGGCGCTCCGCCGTTTCGTCCGGAGGAGTGGCCTATCCGCGACGCACACCTACATGGCCAAGGGCGTGCTCGACCCGTTCAGCCCGCAGTCCCTACCGCCGGCCGGCCTGCAACGGCCCGGTGCCGAGCTCGCCAACATTCCGCAGCTCGCCGACGCCGACCTGGTGATCGCCGTCGGCTACGACCTCGTGGAATGGTCGCCGTCGCTCTGGAATCCCAAGCGAGACAAGGTCGTGGTGCACATCGACAGCACACCCGCGGAGCTCGACGGTCACTACCAGCCGTCTGTCGAGGTCGTGGGCGAGCTCGACGAGTCGCTGTCGGTGCTCGCGGACCACGTCGAACAGCGAAAGGACCAGCCGATCCGGGTCATCAACAAACCGCTCGGGGCACCCGTGAAAGACACGCCGGCGCCGTTTCCACCGCAGCAGGTCGTCGCCGCGGTCCGCGAGGCGCTCGCGCCCGAGGACATCGTGGTGAGCGACGTTGGCGCGCACAAGGTGTGGCTCTCGCGGCTCTACCCGACTCCGGTTCCGAACACGGTCGTGGTGTCGAATGGCCTCGCCTCGATGGGCATCGCCCTCCCTGGCGCGATCGCGGCCAAGCTCGTGTTTCCCGAGCGGAAGGTCATCGCGTTCGCGGGGGACGGCGGGTTCCTCATGAACGTGCAGGAGCTCGAGACGGCGAAACGGATGGGCACCGCGATCGTCTGCATGGTCCTCGTCGACGATCGCCTGGGGATCATCGAGGCGAACGAGCGGCGGATCTTCGGCCGTGCCTTCGCCACGGAGTTCGGAAATCCTGGCTTCGTCGAGCTCGCTCGGGCGTTCGGGATCGCTGGGTTCGCGGTGCCGACCGCGCGTGAGCTCTTCCCGACGCTCCGTCGCGCTCTCGACCTTGGCGAGCCCGCCCTCGTCGCGGTGCCGTGGGATTACCGCGCCAACGAGCGCATCGCGGACAAGATCACCTAGCCGCGGGCGGAGAGACCCACCGTCCGCCGCCAGTGCTGCTGGCCGAGCTCGAATCCGATCGCGCACCCGAGATCCACGAGCTCCGCGTCGCTGAAGCTCGCGTGCAGCCGTGCCCAGAGCTCGTCGCCGGCCCGGTCCGAGTCATGCGCGATCGCGTCAGCCCATTCGAGAGCGGCTCGCTCGGGGTCGTGAAAGCGCGCGAAATCCTTCGCCTCGGGATCATTCGCCAGATACCGGTAGCACAGCTCCTTGATCTGCTCGTCGACGACGCCTCGCTCGAGGACGTTCTCGCGGATGTAGCGCCAGCTGGCGAGGGCGTCCGGCACCAGAGCGCGGATCTCGTCGGCGGTCGACCCGAGCCGCGTCACCGGGACTCCAACCGGGCGCGCGCGAGGCCCGCCCCCGGATCGCCCGGAAGCTCGCCGTGGCCGACGCCCCAGGTTTTGATGACACGCTGCTGGCCGTAGGTGATCGCGATGAACGAGCCAAGCTCGACGATCTCCGGGTCGGTGAGATGCTCGCGGAGCATGGCCCAGACCCGATCGTCCGCGCCCTCCGGGTCCCACACCAGCATGCTCGTGTACAGAAGCGCCGCCTTCTGCCGCGCGTTGAAGCGGTCGGAGTGCTCGAAGTTCAGGAGGTCGGCGTAATCAGCCTCCGTGAGCCCCTGCTCTCCGCCCCGGAGAGACCGCTGCGACCCTCAGTAGTTGCATTCGATGGTCTGCGACACGTAGACGCGGCAGAGCTCCTTCAGCGAATGCTCGAGGACGCCCTTCCGGAAGATCCGGTCCCACGCGCGCGAGAAGGCGCGGGCGACGGCGGGGACGTGCGACCGGATCGCCTGCGTCTCGGGTCTGGGCGTCCCGAACCGCCGGGCCTGCTCCATGTATTCGCGGAGCTCCGCATCGTTCAGGTTGTCGACGTCGACGTAGCTGATCCGCGCCACGCCTCGATTGTGCGTCAGGTCCGTCGGAGGATGTAGAGGCCTCCGCGAAGGCGATCGGTGACGAAGATCAGTCCGTCCATACCAACGAGCACGTCGTTGAACTGGATCGCCCGCTGACCCGCGGGAGCCTCCGGGACATAACACGCGATCTCCCTTGGACTCCTCGGGTCGCTGGTGTCGTACACGCGGAGCCCGGCGTTGAAGTACGTCGCGAAAACGATGCGGTCGCTCGAGAAGGTGCCCGGCCGGTTCTCGTGGAGGTTGTGCGGACCGAAGCGGAGTCCGCGCTGACAGTAGTCGCCGGCGGGGACGGGAAAGAGCGACACCTCTTTCGGCCGAGTCTCGTCCGAGATGTCCACGAGGTGAATGTCCTTGCGCGCGCCCTCGCAGTCAGGCTCGATGGCCTCATCGGTGACGACGAGGAGCCTTCGATCGCCGAGCGGTAACGCGGTGTGCGTGTGGGGGTGTCCCCCCGATCGCTCGGCCCATGACAGCGACCCGATGAGCTCGAGAGCGCCGTCGCGCTTGAGCGAGAAGACCACCACGCCCGCATCGAAGTAGCCGCCGTAGGCGCGGTCGCCCTGCACGATGACGTGATGTGCGCCCACGTCGCTGTCGTCGGCCAGACGTGCGCCGTCGCCGTCGCGCTGCCCCGGCCACCACCAGCGGGACGCGAGGCGCGGCCGCGTCGGGTCCAAGAGGTCGACGACGAGGAGTATCCGGTTCCGGTACCCCGTCTCCCGCGCCGAGGCGTACGCGTACCTTCCGCCGGCGAACCAGATCCGGTGCACGCCGAGTCCGTCGATGGGGAGGAAGCCGACCCGCCTCGGGTCGGCGGGATCCGCGACGTCGTACACGATCAGCCCGGTGCTCTCGGGGACGCCGGTGCGATAGGGGTATTGCTCGTGATTCGCGAGCAGGAGGCCATCGGCAAGCTGCACCTTGTGGGAGTGGGTTCCCTTCGGCACCGGGATCTGTCGCAAGACGTGAGGCCGGCTCGGATCGGCGATGTCCACGACGCTCGTCCCTACGCCGAAGTCGCCCATGTGGCCGACGTAGAGAACGTCGCCGTTCCGCATGACCTGCATCCCGTCGCCACGACCCTCGAGGTCGGTATGGCCGACGAGCTCGAGGCCGCGCTGTTCCAGCGGGCGGGGCGGTGCGGCCATCGGGCGGGATTCTGGCCGGTTTGACGGCTCGGCGGCCCCGTCCTAGCCTGCCCGACGGTTTCCGCAAACGATTTCCGCTGGGGGATCAGACGACAGGACGCCGCACGATCACCGATGTCGCTCGCCTCGCGGGAGTTCATCCCTCGACGGTGTCGCGGGCCCTCCATCGCGCGGATCTACCACTCAGACCGGAAACGCGCAGGCGCGTCCTGGCCGCGGTCGAGCGACTCGACTATCGGCCGTCGGAGATCGCGCGCGGTCTTCGCCTGCGACGGACGCGCACCCTCGGCATGCTCGTGCCGGACATAACCAACCCGTTCTTTCCGCCGATCATCCGCGGCGCCGAAGAAGCGGCGCGCGAGCGGGGCTACGAGCTCGTGCTGTGCAACACGGACGACGAGGCCGAGCGAGAAAAGGCCTCGCTTCGGGTACTGCGCGAGCGGCAGGCGGACGGTCTGCTAATCGCGACGAGCCGCATGGCGGACGCGACGCTCGCTTCGGTGCGCCGCGAACGGTTCCCCTTCGTGCTGGTGAACCGGGGCTCGCGCGTTGCCGAGGACCCGGCGGTGGAGGTCAATAACGCTCGCGCCGCCGCCGAGATCGTCGCCCATCTCGCCGGTCTCGGTCACACCCGCATCGCTCACATCGCCGGTCCTCTCAGCACGACGACCGGTGCCGAGCGCGCCTCGGGTTACCGCGACGCGTTGCGGGCGCACGACCTGCCTGCCGACGCCGCCTTGATGGCGGAGGCCGCCGCGTACTCCGAGGACGCGGGCCATGCCGCCGCGAAGCGCCTGCTGGCGGCGGCGCCGACCGCGATCTTTGCCGCCAACGACCTCCTCGCGCTCGGGGCGCTACGCATGGCACGCGAAGCGGGCCTGCGTGTCCCCGCGGATCTCTCGCTCGTCGGGATCAACGACATCCCGATGGTCGGGCTTCTCGACCCACCGCTC
>VBEY01000329.1 GCA_005889295.1 Chloroflexota bacterium
GCCGGCACATCCGTCAGTTCCGTCAACGCTGACCACGTGACGCGGTTCCTTCCGGGTCTCGCGCCGCTCGGCCACCGCAACTACGCGCTCTACTGGGTCGGTCAGCTCGTCTCGATGTCCGGCACCTGGATCGAGCTGACCGCCACGTCGTGGCTTCTCTACCAGCTCACCGACTCGCCGTTCCTTCTCGGTCTGGGTGGCCTGTTCCGGGGCGGGCCGATCTTCGTCTTCGCCCTGCTCGGCGGAGCCGTCGCGGACCGCGTCGAACGTCGGCGACTTCTCTTGATCACCCAGAGCTCCTCGGTGGTGACATCGCTTGTGCTGGGCACCCTCGTCGTCACCGGCCAGGTGGCGTTCTGGCACATCTATGTCATCAACCTGGTGAACGCCACGATCGCCGCCTTCGACGCGCCGGGTCGACAATCGCTGTTTCCCACACTTGTGCCGCGCGGCCAAATGCAGAACGCGATCACGCTGAACTCGATGCTGTTTCGAGCCTCGAACCTCGTCGGTCCGGCGGTCGCGGGAATCCTCATCGCGCGGGTCGGTGCGTCCGCTCCGTTCTTCGTGAACGCCGCGAGCTATTTCGCGATCATCTTTGGTCTGCTCGCGATGCGCATCCCGGCGGTGGTCTCACGGCCACGCGGATCCATCCGCGAGGAGCTGGTCGGCGGGCTCCGCTACGTGCGCGCGAGCGCGATCCTCCCGCTCATCCTCGGGATTGAGGCGACGCTGTCGATCTTCGGTCACAACCAGGCGCTCATCACGATCTTTGCGCGCGACGTTCTCGGCACAGGTGCCGAGGGCCTCGGCATTTTGCTCTCGGCGATCGGCGCGGGCGCGAT
This sequence comes from Chloroflexota bacterium, assembly GCA_005889295.1. Lineage (GTDB taxonomy): Bacteria > Chloroflexota > Limnocylindria > P2-11E > P2-11E > 3-1-20CM-2-70-9. The sequence goes on from VBEY01000329.1 coordinate 846, forward strand.
TGTGGGCATGGTCCTGCTGGTCGTCGTCGGCGACGTGCGGCGGAAGGGAGCGTTCATGATCTTCGCGGGCCTGATCTACGCGGGGGCGCTCCTCGTGTTCGCGTGGTCGCGTTCGTTCGAGCTATCGGTCGCCGTGCTCGCGCTCCTCGGCTTCGCCGATGCCACCTGGGGAACGATGCGCAACGCCATCGCCCAGCTCGCGGCCGAGGACGCCTATCGCGGGCGCGTCATGTCGCTCATCGTCATCGTGTCGAGAGGGCTGACGAACGCCTCGCAGCTCCAGACGGGGCTCGCCACGGCCCTCTTCGGGGCGCCCGGCGCCGCGACCATCGGCGCGCTCGCCGTCGGTAGCGTCGTCGCGGCGGTGGCGGCACGGGCCGAGCGCCTGCGACACTTCACTGCGCCAGCACCGCGCCGGCAAGTCCCGGAAGTCGCCCAAGCAGGAGGGGAGTCATGAGTCCCGCAAAGAAGACCGCGACGAAGAAGGCCGCGACCCGCAAGACGACCCGCCGCAAGCGCGGGCCCGCCGAACCGCGGGGGCCCGAGGCTCGCGAATCCGGGCTCGATCGCGGCGACGAGCATGTCTCGGTCCTGGCCGAGCATGTCGAGAAGGCCAAAGGTTCGGTCCTCGCGGCCTATCGCGATCCCTATGGTGGCCTGCCGCTGGTGCTCGCGTCCCTCCCGATCGCGAGCGTCGAGGCGACGCCCTTCCAACGCGACCTCTCGCGCACCCACGCGGACCGCCTCGCGACGGCGATCGGTGCGTCGGGCTTGTTCCTGGACCCGGTGATCGCGATCCCGAGCGGCGATGGCTTCTGGTCCCCGAACGGGCGCCACCGGCTGGCAGCGGCGAAGCAGCTCGGATTGCGAGCGATTACCGCGCTCCTGACCGACGACCCGGCTCTGGCATACCGAATCCTCGCGCTCAACACCGAGAAGGCGCACAACCTGCGTGACCGCGCGCTCGAAGTGATCCGGATGGCGCGATCGCTCGCCAAGGAGGCGCCGCGCTCAAAGGAATCGGACCACGCGACGAGCTTCGAGTCACCCGCATTCCTCACTCTCGGGGCCGCCGCCGCCCTGCGGCAGCGCGAGCAGTGGGCCGTGCGCCTCATGGATATCGACGATCGCGTCGCCGTTCACGTGAAGACGCTCCAGGAACGAGGCATGAAGAGTCCGTACCTTCGGCAGGTGGTCGTCGCGCGCTGCAATCCCGTGCGCTGGATCCCGTCCAAGAAGGGCGAGAAGCCGCCTATGACCATGGCCGAGCTTCTCACTCGCATGACCGCGAACATCCGCAAGTTCGACCCATCGAAAGTCAGACCGCAAGATCTTGCGATCGTCGCCGCGGTGGCGCCGGAAGAGGGCTAATCGGCCTACGCCGCCGGGTTGCGGGTCCTGTCCCGGGCTCGGGGTCGTGCCCTCGCCGCACCCTTCCCACCTTCGCGTCGTTCGCTTCGCTCACTCCGCTGGTGGGCCCCTCGGGGGCCCGCGGCTCGTGCACAACCCGCTCGCCCGTGCCACCCGCAACGCCGTCGCGTCATCGTCCGAGCGCTAATCCAACGCCGGCGCCGATCGCGATCACCAATGCGGGATGGATTGTTCCCCGATAGCTAAAAACGGTCGCGGTCGCGGCCAGCGCGAGCTGCCACCAGCTCGGCGTGCCACTCGCAGTAACGATTCCGATCCCTGTCGCCACCAATAGCCCCGCAGTGGCCAGCGCGACTCCTCTGACCAATCCCGCGACTGGAGTCGCGAGCAGCCAGCGTCGTGCGACTGCGGTAATCGGCACGATGACCAGCGGCGGGAGTGTTGCGGCGACCAGCGCCATCGTGGCGCCGACCACACCCGCAACGAGATAGCCGAGGCTGACGATGTAGAGACCGTTCGGCCCGGTCGAGATGCGACCGATGGCGATCGCCTGCACGAGTTGATCGTCCGTGGCGATGCCAGGTGCGACGAGGTCCGC
>VBEY01000020.1 GCA_005889295.1 Chloroflexota bacterium
TCGCCGTAGAGCTCCTTCGCCCCGGTGTTCGGGTCGCGAGTGAACGCGACGCCGGTACCCGAGTCGTCTCCCATGTTCCCGAACACCATCGTCACGATGCTGCAGGCGGTGCCGAGGTCGTCCGAGATTTTGAACTGCTTCCGGTAGTCCTTGGCGCGCTGTCCGAACCATGAGCCGAACACCGCCTCGATCGCCAGGCGCAGCTGTTCCTGCGGCTCGGTCGGGAACGGCTTACCGGTCTCCTTGCGGACGATCGCCTTGTACTCGTCGACGAGCGCCGCCAGCTGCTTCGGCGAAAGCTCGGGGTCGCTCTCGACGCGAGCCGCTTTCTTTTTGGCTTCGAGCGCGTGCTCGAACTTCGCGGGATCGATCCCCAACACGATCCGCCCGAACATCGAGATGAACCTGCGGTACGCGTCCCATGCGAAGCGTTCGTTCTTCGTCAGCTTGGCGAGGCCCATTCGGCTTTCGTCGTTGAGCCCGAGGTTGAGGACCGTGTCCATCATCCCGGGCATGCTCATCGCGGCGCCCGATCGCACCGAGACGAGAAGCGGGTCCTTGGGGTCGCCGAGCTTTTTCTTTGTGGCGCGCTCGACCGTCGCGAGCGATTTCTCGACCTGGTCCCAGAGCCCCGGCGGCAGTTTCTTGCCGGACGCGAAGTACGCATTGCACGCGGCGGTCGTGATGGTGAAGCCGGGAGGCACTGGTAGACCGGCGTTCGTCATTTCGGCGAGCCCCGCGCCCTTGCCGCCAAGGAGATCGCGCATCTTCGCGTTGCCTTCGGCCTTCTTGTTGGCGAAGAGGTAGACCCACTTCTGCGCCCTCGGAGCTGCGCGGCGCGGTGCGGCTTTGCGCGTATGGCTACGAACGGCCATGGCGGACCTCCCCCTCGGAGATCTCGATTCTGGCAGAAAGCGGTGGAGCGCCGAGCCGGCGAAGCACGGCACGGCCGGTCGCCCAGAGCCCTTGACGGAATGCCAGGACGATCACGACGAAGACCGCACCGGTCACAACACCCGACAGCTCCGGGGCGCTGGTCAGGGCGTCGCGGAGCTCGAGGACAATGACCGCGCCGAGCAGGCTTCCCCAGAGCGTCCCGATGCCGCCGAGGATCGTGATGAGCACGGCCTGACCCGACGTGGTCCAGTGCAACAGATCGAGCGAGGCGAAGCCGTTGCCAAGCGCGAAGAGGCCGCCGGCCAGTCCGGCGAGGCCGCCTGACAGCACGAACGCCAGGAGCTTGTAGCGCCAGGTGGGGTAACCCAGAGCTTGCGCGCGCGGCTCGTTGTCCCGGATCGCCACGAGCACGTGCCCGAAGGGCGAATGGACGATGCGGTACGCGATGGCGTAGCCGAGCAGGATGAGCGGCAGGGCCGCGTAGTAGAAGTCGCCGGAGCGGCCCAGCGTGAGACCCGGGAACGTTCGCGGCACACCGTGAAGCCCGTTTTCCCCGCCGGTGAGGTCCCGCCACTCGTTCGCCACGTAGAAGACGAGCTGCGCGAAGGCGAGCGTGACCATCGCGAAATAAATCCCGCGGCGTCGGGTCGCGAGATAGCCGAATGGGACCGCAAGCAGCGCGGACGCTCCAGCGCCAACGAGCGCCGCGATCACGAAGGGAACGCCTGCCGATTTCGCGACAATCGCGGCGGCGTACGCGCCGAGACCCCAGAAAGCGGCGTGGCCGAACGAGAGGAGACCCGCGTAACCGAGGAGAAGGTCGACCGACATCGCGAAGAGTCCCCAGACCAGGATGTCGAGGGCGAGCACCGGGTACATCACTCGCGGAAGCGCGAGCGCGACGGCCAGCCCAACGGCATAGGGAAGAATGGCCAGCCCGCGCCTCACGAGCGGGCCTCGAGCGATCCGAAGAGGCCCGCCGGCCGCACGAGCAGCACGATCGCCATCAGCGCGAACGCGACTACGTTCTCGAGCGCTGGATTGAAGACGGCCGCGAGACTGGCCAGCACTCCGACGAGGAAGCCCGCGACGACCGCGCCAGCGATCGAGCCCATGCCGCCGATGACGACAACGGCGAACGCGAAGATGATGAGCTCGCTCCCCATCAATGGGGAGACGTTCCGCATCGGTGCGGCGAGGACTCCGCCGAGCGCGGCGAGCGCGACCCCGAAGCCGAACACCGGGGTGACCCAGCGGTCGACGTTGATCCCGAGCGCCCGAGTGAGCTCGGGACGTTCGGTCGCGGCGCGGACGATCATCCCAAGCCGGGTGCGCTCGATGACGTACCAGACCGCGACGCAGACCACAATCGAGAACGCGATCACGAAGAGCCGGTACGTCGGATACGCCACCAGCCCCGCCGACACCGAGCCCGCGAGCTCCGCCGGGGCCGGATACGGTTGCCCCTGGAGCCCGTACCGCAGACGCACGCCGTCCTGGATCATCAGCGTGAGCCCGAATGTGAGCAGGAAGTTGTAGAGCGGGTCGAGCCCATAGAGCCGCCGGATGAGCAAACGTTCCAGGACCATGCCGGCGATCCCGATCCCGATCGGCGCGACGATGAGCGCGGGCCAGAAGCCGACGCCGAAGTCCTGCAGGAGCAGATACGCGGCGAAGGCGCCGAGCATGTAGAGCGCTCCATGTGCGAAGTTCACGACGCGCAGGACGCCGAAGATCACGGCGAGGCCGAGGGAGAGCAGCGCGTAGAAGCTTCCGTTGACCAGGCCGTTGAACAGCTGCAGCGCGATGTATTCCATGTGATGAGGAAGGGCGGGAGGTCGTCCCGCCCTCCGTTCAGCTCTCTGTTACTTGGGCATGCTGCAGCCCGCCTCCGCGAGGGGCCGCGAGGCCTTCTCGGCGGCGATCGTGCTGACCACCTTGGAGTAGTCGAAGGTCTCCTTGGCCTCCGACTTCGGTTTGACCTGCGCGATGAGCGCGTCGTGCTGGACCCAGTGATCTTCCGCTCGCACGAAACCGTTTCGGATGAAGAAGTCGTTGAACTTGTAGCCCTCGAGCTGCTTCACGACCGCGTCGGCGTCATCCGACCCGGCGCGCCTGACGGCGTCCATGTATTGCCACGCAGCCGAGTAGTTGCCGGCGTGGGCGAAGGTCGGACGGATCCCCGTGCGCTTCAGGAACTTGTCCGCGAACGTCTTCGATTGGTCGTCCATGTTCCAGAGCCACGGGGTCGTGTAGACCGTGCCGGCGAGCGCGTCCTGACCGAGCGCGGTGATGTCGGTGTCGAACAGCAGACCGACCGCGAGCTTGATGTTCTGGTCCTTGAGCTTGAACTCGTTGTACTGCTTCACGACGTTGACGAGATCGCCGCCGGCCTGCATCGCCCCGAGCACCTGCGGCTTGAGCGAGCCGGCCTTGAGGAGAAGCGACGAGAAGTCGCCGGTCGTGTTCGGGAAGGGCGACCCGTCGGACTGGATCACGGTGCCGCCCGCGGCGATGACCGCCTGCCGGAAGGAGCTCTCCATGTCCTGACCGAACGCGTAGTTCGGATAGATGATGTACCAGCTCTTCCCGCCCTGTTGCGTCACCGTGACGCCGGTCCCCTGGGCGAGCATGTAGGTGTCGTACGCGTAGTGGAACGTGTACTTGTTGCAGCTCTTGCCGGTAAGGACCGTCGTCGCTGCCGTGACGTTGATGTAGAGCTTCTGCTGGGCCTTCGCGACGTCGGCGATCGCGAGCGCCGCGGACGACGTGGGCACATCGAGGATGAGGTCGGCGTTGCTGCGCTCGTAGAACTCCTGCGCCTTCTGCTGCGCGACGTCGGCCTTGTTTTGGTGGTCCGCGGTGAGGACCTCCACCTTGCCGCCCAGCGCGTTCTCCCCGTATTTCGCCTTGAAGTCCTCGACCGCCATGTTCACCGCCTCGACGGCGTTCTTGCCTGAAAGATCCGCGTAGACGCCCGACTGATCGTTTATCACCGCGATCACGAGCTTTCCGTCGGTCAGCTTGGCGGGCGGCCCACCGCCCGGCCCGCCGCCGCACGCCGCCGCGAGGAGCAGCGCGACCAATGAACCCGCAATGGTTCGCTTCACTCGATTCCTCCTACCTCTTGTCCTGCTAGACCCCGAGATGGCGTAACAGCTCCGACTCGCGGGCGATCACCTCCTGGTTGGCGAGAGCCTCGACGATCTGGCCCTGCGCGAGCAGGTAGTGGCGATCGGCGACGGTTGTCGCGAAGCGCAGATTCTGCTCCACCAGAAGCACCGTCGTTCCTTCGCGCTTGGCTTCCTGCAGCATCGCGGCGACCCGCTGCACCAGCACCGGCGCAAGGCCCTCGGTCGGCTCGTCCAGGAGCAGCACGCTGGCGCCGGTCCGCAGTGCCCGAGCGATCGACAGCATCTGTTGCTCGCCGCCGGAGAGCTTCGTACCGGCGTGGGCGCGCCGCTCGCGCAACACGGGGAAGGTCTCGTAAATGCGAGCGAGGGGCCACCGCGTGGTCGCGACGATCGGCGGGAGCGTCAGGTTCTCCTCGACCGCGAGCGTCGCGTAGATCCCGCGATCGTCCGGAACATAGCCGAGGCCGGCGCGCGCGCGCTCGTAGGGCGGCAGGCCCGAGATCTCCCGCCCGTTCAGCCGAATGAAGCCGGTCGATTGCCAGTGGAGGCCCATCACGCACCGCAGGAGCGTGGTCTTTCCCGCACCGTTCCGGCCAACGAGCGTGACGAGCTCCCCCTCGTCGACGTGCAGGGACACCTCACGCAACGCCTGGGCGTCGCCGTAGCGCGCCGAGAGGCCTTCGATCTCGAGCGCCGGCCTACGCATGGGCCTGCCCAAGGTATGCCGCCACGACCGCGGGATCCTCCCGCACCGAAGCGTAGGTGCCCTGCGCGATCACGGCGCCCTGCTGCAGCACGATCACGTGCTCGGCGAGCTCCCCGACGACGCCCATGTTGTGCTCGACAAGCACGACCGTCCGGCCCGATCGCGCCCTCCGGATGAGCTCGATCGTGCGTCGAACGTCCTCGACCCCCATTCCCGCCGTTGGCTCATCGAGCAGGAGCAGACGCGGGTCGAGCGCGATCGCGAGGGCGAGCTCGAGCGCGCGCTTCTGGCCATACGGCAGCTTGCCGGCGGGCCGATTCGCGAGATCGGCGAGACCCACGTCCGCCAGGAGCTCGCGCGCCCGGGGGCGATAGCGCTCGAGGGCTGCCTCGGAGGCCCAGAACCGGTAGCCCAGCGTCGACGCCGCCTGAAGGGCGAGCTCGGCATGCTCGAGCGCGGTGAGCTGATCGAAAAGACTCGTGATCTGGAAGGAGCGCGCGACCCCGCGGCGCGCGACGCCTTCGGGTGGCAACCCCGTGGTGTCTCCGCCGAGGATGACAACGCGGCCGGCGGTCGGCCGGATGAAGCCGGTGAGGAGGTTGAAGAGGCTCGTCTTCCCGGCGCCGTTGGGACCGACGAGCGCGTGCACCTTTCCCGCTTCGAGACGGAGATCGACGCCGTTGACCGCCCGGAAGCCCGCGAACTCTTTGACGAGTCCGTGGGTCTCGACCGCGTAGATCGTGGGCGCGACGGTCATATCCGCGTCTTGCGCCCGGCCCAGTACGGCTCGCGCATCACGCGCTTCAGCGTCTTTCCCGCGGCGCTGCGGGGGAAGTCGTCGACGACCACGACTTCTTGCACTTGCTGATAGCGCGCTTCGACGCGCGCGTTGATCCAGACACGCAGCTCGTCGGCGGAGACGGCGTCCGGCTCGCGGAGTATGACCGCGGCGAGGGGCGACTCGCCCCACCGGTCGCTCGGGACCCCGAAGACGGCGGCCTCGCGCACCGCGGGGTGACGCACAGCGATCTCCTCGATATCGCGGGGATAGACGTTCACCCCACCTGAGATGAGCATGTCCTTCGCGCGGTCGACCAGATAGAGAAAGCCATCTTCGTCGACGTAACCCAGGTCGCCCGAGTGCAGCCACCCGTCCACGATGACCTCGCGCGTCAGGTCGGGCCGTTTGTAGTAACCCGACATCAAGAGCGGCGACCGCCCGATGATCTCCCCCACCTCGCCGGCCGCGACATCCTTGCCGTTGTCGTCGACGATCCGCATGTCGCTGAAAGGTGGCGGCACGCCCACCGACGTCGGCTTCGCGGCGTACTGGTCCTTGTCCAGGATCGTCATGAAACCCTCGGTCAACCCGTAGAGCTCGTGGAACACACCGGGCACGCGCCGCGCCAGCTCCTCGCGGTGCTCGGTGTGGAACGGCGCGCCCACCGCGCCGAGCATCCGCAAGGACGGCACGTTAACCGCTGTGAACCGCGGAGAGCCGAGGAGCGCGACGATCTGCGACGGGACCATGAAGGTGTGCGTCACCCGCTCGCGCCCGATCGTGTCGATGACCGCCTCCGGGTCGAAGTGGTGGTGCAGGATGAAAGTCGATCCGAGAACGAAGGCCGGCATCAGCGTGAGGAACGCTCCGTTGAAGCAGAGCGAGCCCGAGTGCAGGACGATGCTCTCCGGGCTCATCCGCCATGCGAGGCCGAAGAGCGTTCCGTACAGCGCGCGCACCCGCTGCGAGAGGACGATCCCCTTCGGCAGGCCGGTGGTACCGCTGCTGTAGATGATGTTGTAGGGGTCGTCGCCGCTCACCGCGGCCAGTGGCGTTGCGTCGTCGGCCGCGTCGACGAGCTCGTGATAGGGGCGGTAGCCCTCGCGACCTCGGCCGTCGATGAGCACGGCGTGCTCCGGTCTGATCGTGCCGAGGTCGGGCCGCGCCTCGTCGAGAAAAGGCGCCACCGCTTCCTCAGTCACGACGAGGCCGACATCCGCGTCGCGGAGGAGCGTCGACAGGCCCTTGCCCCGGAGAAGCGGGGAGAGCGGCACGACCACCGCGCCAATCTTCGCGGCTGCCCAGTAGACCTCGAGTAGCTCGAGCGTATTCGACAGGAAGGTCGCGACTTTGTCGCCCTTGGACACGCCGAGGGCCCCGAAGGCATTCGCGACGCGGTTGGTCCGGCGATGGAACTCGCCGTAGCCGACACGGCGCTCCCCGAAGACGACCGCGACGTGATCGGGCCGGTGGCGCGCGTGGTTCGTGAGCACGCCACTGATGTCCACGAACTCTGAGGTTAGGTCCGCTCAACCCATTGCGCGCGCCACTCGGGAGGGTCGAATGCGGCGCCGAAGATCGTCGTCTCCTTGACCACCTTGCCCTCGCGGAGCTCGAGCACCGAAGCCAAGTGCCATGGGCGGCTATCGCCCGGGTACATGAACCTCGAGAGGGTTATGTACACGTCGCCCGTGCCCATGATTCGGAGGAGCGTTCCCACGGGACTCGCGACCCACTGGTCTTCGCTCCCGATCACTGCCTGGGTCTTGACCTCCGGTCTCGCGGGGTAGTGCTCCATGATCGCGCGGACGTTCCCGGTACCACGAATTCGTTCGCCCGACTGCGGATACTCGCAAACATAGTCTGCATGTCGAAGCTGATCCATCGCGTCGTAGTCATGATCAACATGAGCCTTTGCGTAGCGCTCCACGACTTCACGATTGCTCTTCTCGCTCACCCAAACCTCCCGCGTGGCGTCGGAGACCCCGGCTTGCCTCCAGAGGCGGCTAGGGTAGAGCGGCCCCACCTGGCAGAAAACCTGCTCCGCCACGCGCGTGCGTGTCGTGAGCGGTACAGTCGCGCCGGTGTACGAACGACCCGGTTACCGCACGCTCCTCGGCCGAATCCGCGAGAACGTGCGCACCTATATCCGCAAGCAGCTCGAGCTCCCGCGCCAGGAGATCGCCGAGATCCTCGCGGCGAACAAGCGCGCCGCGATGTGGCTCGGCATTGCCGCCGGGTTGGCCTTCATGACGCTGATCACGCTCGTCGTGCTCCTCATAGCCCTCGTCGCGCTCATCCCTCGCGATTGGCTCGGGGTTCTGGTGCTCGCGCTCTCGGTCGGCACCGCGTTCGCGCTCTTCGTTTTGGGCGTGCGCGCGAAGGCGATCGTTCCAGCGTTCATCGGGGGCATCGTCCTCATCGCGATCGGCGTCGCGGCGTTCCTCTGGCTCCCGGAGCTCGTCCTCGCTGCCTTGTTGCTCACGATCGCGCTCGCGGTCGGCACCGGAGCGATGGGCTACGGCGGTTACCGCCGCCTGGAGCTTCACGGACCGACTCGGACGATCAAGTCAATGAAGGAGACGGTGCAGTGGGCGAAACAGCGTCTGCTCGGACGGAGCGCGAGCTAGCATCGCTCCGAAGCGAGATCGACACGGATCTGGACTACTTGATCGCGCGCGTGCGCGACGACGTCGATCCGCGGAATCTCGCGCGCCGTCAACCCATCGCGGTTTTCGGGACTCTCGGGTCGATGGCAGCGATCGTCGGAATCGCGCTCGCATCGCGGGTCAAGAGCTTTCGCCGTTCGCGTACCGAGAAGGAGCTCGACCAGATCGTCCAGCGACTCGGCGGGCGGCTCGACCAGCTCAAGGGTCGAGCGCGTAAGCGATTCCGCGATACGCTCAAGAAGGAGATCGAGCAGGTCGAGACCGGTCCCCGCGCCAAGCAGATGTTCTGGGAATCAGCGACCGCCGCGCTCACCGCGGCGGCGACGCTTTTCGCGCGGCGGTTCGTATCACGCCTGACGGGCGACGAGGAGCTTCGCGACTCCGAGGCTTAGCGCGAGCAATACGGCGTAGGCGAGCGCCACCGCCCCCGCTCCGGCGAGACCGGACGCGATCGCAAGCGCGGCCGCCACGGCAGGGTCGCGGGTCCCGGCGCCGATCGCTGCGGCGATCCCGTCTCCGCGAAAGACCACCGCGCCGAAGGCCGCGGACACGCCGCCCACCACGAGAACCAGTGCCGCGACACCCACCGCCCGGAAGTCCATCACGGAGAGTGCCGCGAGGGCGGCGGCGCCGAGGATGATCGCGAGCGCGAGGTACCGCGCGCCGTCCACTATGGGCAGGATCGCGTCACGCATGATCGGCACCGCACCCGCGAGAGCGGCGCCGATGACGAATGCAAAGAGAGCGACGTTGACCTGCGTGCCGAGACCGGGAATGGCCGCGAGCAGAAGCGGGAATGACAGCACGATGGTCCCGGTGAGGAGCGCTCCGACCGTCTCCGCTCGCGCGCCGACAACGCGCGCGAGTGCCGATCCGATGAGCGGCGCAGGTGACAGCGCGAGGATCGCGACCACCGGATCGCTCAGGATCACGGCGACCAGACCGAGCGCAGCATACGAAAGCGCGATCGCGGCAAGGTTGCGCGGCCGACGCAGGGCAAGGAGCGCGAGAAGCGGTGTCTGCGTGCCGGTCGTGAAGACGTAGACCGTGAGCGCCGACTGCACCGCGCTCTGAAGGTCAGGCGCCGAGCTTCTCCGTGAGTGCGGGCACGACATCGGCGATCGGCACGCGCACCTGGCTCATCGAGTCGCGCTCGCGAATCGTGACCTGGTTGTCCTCGAGCGACTCGAAGTCGACGGTGACGCAGAGCGGTGTTCCGATCTCGTCCTGGCGGCGGTAGCGTCGGCCGATGGCCTGGGTCTCGTCGTACGTCGACATGAAGTGCGGTCGGATCTTCGACCAGACCTCCCGCGCGAGAGGCGTAAGGCGGTCGTTCTTCGAGAGAGGCAGGACGGCGACCTTGTACGGCGCGAGATGCGCACGGAGCCGCAGCACGACACGGGTGCCTTCCTTATCGGGCTCCTCGTCGTATGCGGCGCACAGGATCGCGTACGTCGCGCGGTCGGCGCCGACCGACGTCTCGACCACGTGTGGGATGAAGCGCTCGTTGGCGACATCGTCGAAGTACTCGAGCTTCTTCCCGGAGTACTCGGAGTGCCGACGGAGGTCGTAATCGGTGCGGTAGTGGATGCCCTCGAACTCATTCCATCCGAACGGGAACGCGAACTGGATATCCGTCGCCGCCGCGGCGTAGTGCGCACGCTCGTCCGCCGCGTGATCGCGAAAGCGCAGCTTCTCTTTCGGGATGCCCTGCTCGACGTGCCACCGGAGCCGCGTGTCCTTCCACTCGTCGTAAAAACGCGGGGCGTCCGAGGGACGGGTGAAGTACTGCATCTCCATCTGCTCGAACTCGCGCGATCGGAAGATGAAATTGCCGGGCGTGATCTCGTTGCGGAAAGCTTTACCAATCTGCGCGATGCCGAACGGCAGCTTCTTCCGAGTCGTTTGCTGCACGTTCTCGAAGTCGACGAAGATGGACTGCGCGGTCTCGGGTCGGAGCCACGCGATCGATGCGGTGTCCTCGACCGGACCGACGAAGGTCTTGAACATCAGGTTGAACTGCCGGGGGTCCGCGAGCTTGCGCTCGCCGCAGTTCGGACAGGCGACACCGGAGAGGTCAAGCTTCTTCGCGCGCCACGCGGTCGCGAGCTCGTCCCCCTTGGGCAAGTCGTCCAGGCGGAAGCGCTTGCGACAGTTGCGGCACTCGACGAGCGGGTCAGTGAAGTTCTCGACATGGCCCGATGCCTCCCACACCCGCGGGTGCATGAGGATCGCGCCGTCCAGTCCGACGATGTCCTCCCGGAGCTGGACCATGGCGCGCCACCACGAGCGCTTCACGTTGTTCTTGAGCTCGACGCCGAGCGGGCCGAAGTCCCACGTCGCGCCCGCACCGCCGTAGATCTCGCTCGACGGGAAGACGAACCCGCGCCGTTTCGCCAGCGACGTGATCTTTTCGGCGACGTCGGGTTCAGACATTCTCGGCGCCGTCTTCACGAAGCGGGCGCGGGATGCGGGAGCGTGCGCAGCTCGTCCATGAGGTGCGTGGTGGAAATATCGCGGTCGAGGACGTATCGAAGGAAGCCGCGCAGGTGGCGGTCGAGCTCGCCCGTCAGCGCGCCGTCGAGCCGCAGACGCGACGCCGAATCGAGATCGCTCACGAGAAGGTACCGCAGCGACTTGAGCGCGCGGACCGTCAGCGGCGCCATGTACGGCAGACGGGCCGCGCAGGCGGCGCAGATCGCGCCACCCGCCGCGGGCTCCCACGCGTTCGTCTCCTCCCTGAGCGCGGTGCGGCACTGGGCGCACTCGCCGAGCTCGGGCCTGAACCCAGACCGATCGAGGAGATGCAGATCGAACCAGCGACAGACCGTCGGAGCGTTGATGCCCGCGTCGAGTGCCCGCAGCGATGTCTCGAGCAGGTCGAAGAGCGGTGCGGACGGGACACGGTCGGCGGTGAAGCGATCGACGAGCTCGGCGACGTACCAGCCGGCTGCGATGAGGGCGAGGTCGTCGCGCATGTCCGGATAGATCGCTCGGGCTTCGGCGCCGGTCAGCACGTCGAGCTCACGCCCGCGGGCGAGCTGGTAGGTGGCGTGCGTCAGCGGCTCCGCGTGCCCGGCCATGCGGCTCGTCGCTCTCCGGATGCCTTTGGCGACGACGCGCACTTTGCCGAAATGGCGCGTGAAGAGGACGAGAATGCGGTCCGCCTCGGCGAAGTCGTTCGTCTTGAGGACGATCGCCTCGGCACGGTACGTGCGAGATGCCACGTCGCGTCAATGGTACGAAACGGCGCTCGCAGCGAGTCGCCAGGCGCCTATGATCGACGTTCGGTGGGTCGCAGTCTCGAACTACATATCGCCGCGGTCGACGAGGAAATCCGCGCTCTTCTGACAGGCGTGGATCCTTCGCTCCAGCCCTTCTTCGGGATGATGCTGTACCACCTGGGCCTGGATGCGGAGCGAGGCCCCTCTGGGAAGCGGCTCCGGCCGGTCCTCTGCACGCTCGTCTACGAGGCGCTAACCGGCGACGAGCGTGGGGCGCTTCCGGCCGCTGCCGCAATCGAGCTCCTTCACAATTTCACGCTGATCCACGACGACATCGAGGACCAGGATCCCGCGCGCCACCATCGGCCCACGGTGTGGACCGTCTGGGGCGTGCCACAGGCGATCAACGCGGGCGACGGGATGTTCGCGGTCTCTCGTCTCGCTCTGCAGCGCCTCCATGGCTTCCCGGCCGAACGCGTGCTCGAGTTCGCGAGGCTGGTCGACGAAGCCTGCGTCCGCGTCTGCGAGGGACAGTTCCTGGACATCTCGTTCGAGAGCCGGACAGATGTGACGCCGGAGCGCTACCGGGCGATGGCCGCGAAGAAGACCGGCGCGCTCTTCGCAGCAGCCGCGCAGGGTGCGGCGCTGCTGGCGACCGAAGACCGCTCCGTCCGCGAGGCGCTGGCGCGTTTCGGCGAC
>VBEY01000330.1 GCA_005889295.1 Chloroflexota bacterium
CGACGATGCCCGGAATCTCGTTCGCGCCATCCGCCAGCAATCACTCGCCGGCGGGGAGGTCCTGGTCACCGGCGGCACCGCCTTCGACGTCGACGGGATTCAATACCTGCTCGACCGGACGCCGATCGCGATCGGCTTCGTCATGCTGACGACGATCCTCGCGCTCTTCCTGCTCCTCGGTTCCGTCGTGCTGCCGCTCAAGGCGATTGCGATGAACGTGCTCTCGGTGAGCGCATCGTTCGGCGCGCTCGTGTGGATCATCCAGCAGGGTCATCTCGCGAACGTACTCAACTTCACGCCCCAGTCGATCGAGCCGAGCCTCCCGGTGATCATGTTCTGCATCATGTTCGGCCTCTCGATGGACTACGAGGTCCTGCTGCTCTCGCGGATCCAGGAGGAATACCGGCGCACCGGCGACAACACCGCAGCGGTCGCGAGCGGACTCGAGCGGAGCGGTCGACTCATCACCGGCGCCGCCGCGATCATGGTGGGGGTCTTCGTCGCGTTCGCGCTCGCCGATGTGGTGATCATCAAGTCGGTCGGCCTCGGCCTCGCGGTGGCGGTCGCGCTCGACGCGACGATCGTGCGCGCTCTGGTCGTGCCGGCCACGATGCGCCTCCTTGGTCGCGCGAACTGGTGGGCGCCCGGCCCACTGGCGCGCTTTGGCGCGCGGCTCGAGCCGGCGAGCGCGACCATCAAAGGGTGACGGGCGGAACGGGGGACCGGCACGTTTTCCTTCTCGGCTCAGCAAACCGCGGGAAGCTTCGCGAGTACCGCGAGATCCTTCAGGGCCTCGACCTCGAGCTCATCGCGCCGAGCGATCTCGAGCCGGTGCCTCCCCAGCCCGACGAGGACGCGGCGACGTACGCGGAGAACGCCTCCGCGAAGGCGCGCGCGTACGCCCGCGCGAGCGGCCTCCCGACCATCGCCGACGACTCCGGCCTCGAGGTCCACGCACTTCGCGGCGCGCCCGGCGTGCGCAGCCGGCGGTTCTTCGGCGAGGACGCGAGCGCGGAAGAGCGAAACGCCAAGCTGCTCGCTCTTCTCGACGATGTCGCGGATCGATCCGCGCGATTCGTCTGCGTCACGGCCCTCGCGTTACCCGACGGGCACGTCGAGCTGTTCGAAGGCGAGGTGCATGGCGAGATCGCCGAGTCGCCGCGAGGCAATGCCGGGTTCGGCTACGACCCCGTGTTCGTGATCGCCGGAGACGGCCGCACCATGGCCGAGCTTTCGCCCGATGAGAAGCACCGCATCTCCCACCGCGGCCTCGCCGGCGCAAAGCTCCGCGCGCGTCTCGCGGCTGAAGCGTGACATGGGGGCCGTGCCCCCACCTGAGCACCGGCCCCCCATGTCTAAGGTGAGGTTGTCAGTCGGAGCGCCGGCCCGTTGCGTCAATCGTCCGGATCGGCTGCTGTGACACGAATCGCTTCGCGTCGTCCAGCGACATTCCGCCGGCCGGCATGAGGTGCCAGTCGTGATCATTGGCGGCGCCACCCGGGCAGTACGCCCAGCGGTCCTGATGCATCGTCAGGGCATCGTTCGGTTCGGATCCCTGGTGGTCCGCACGAGCACACACGAAGTCGACGCGATCGTCCATCAAACTGATTGACGCACGAGCACCAAAAGGCGTGTCACCACTTCAGGGGAATTGAGCACGGGCTGCGGTACGACTTAGATACGGAAGCCCCCACTCGGGGGAGCACGCATGAGGGAGAAGCGCAGATCGGTTCTTTGGTTTCGGGCTTCGCGGCGACGACGGAGGTCGGGCGCTCTTTTAGGCGCTTCGCTCCGGCATGCGGGTGAGTGCGACGCGAAGCGCGGCCACGTCGCGGTGGAACACGTCGTCGGCGATGGGCTTTCGGTGCGGGTCGGGCTGCATCAGGCCCTTCGAGGGTTGGCCGGGGCTGTCGTCGCTGACGTAGCGGGGCACCAGGTGCGTGTGCAGGTGCGGCACGGTGTTCCCGAGCATCTCGAGGTTCAGCTTCGCCGGCCGGTAATGCGACTCGAGCGCGCGCGCCACCTTCAGGACCTCGCGCAGATACGTCGTCGCGTCCGCATCGCTGAGCTCGGTGAGATCGGCGATGTGTCCGCCGCGCCAGATGACGATCGTGTAGCCGGGCTGGCCGATGTCGCCGCGGACGAGATATGCGTCGGAGACACGGCCTACGAAGACGC
>VBEY01000243.1 GCA_005889295.1 Chloroflexota bacterium
GTTCCGGGGCGCGACGTCGTGCTCGCGCTCGACCCCAAGCTCCAACGCGCCGCCGAGAACGCGCTTGGCGACAAGAAGGGCGCGATCGTCGCGGAGGATCCGTGGTCGGGTGAGATCCTCGCCATCGCGAGCCGTCCGACCTTTGACCTGAACGCGCTTGTCTCCGGTGACGCCGCGGCGATCGCGCGGTACTCGGCGGATCCGAATCGGCCGTTCTTCAACCGCGCCACCTTCGGCCAGTACCCCACCGGATCATCATTCAAGCCCATCACATCGGCTGCCGCGCTGCGCAATGGCGTCTACAAGTGGGGCGACCGGATCGATTGTCCGCAGCGCTGGACCGGTTACGGTGAGCCGTGGGCGCAGGTCAACCACGAGCCCGTCGCGCTCGGCCTCATGGACCTGCGCACCGCGCTCGCGCGAAGCTGCAACACGTTCTTCTACGAGATCGGAAAGCGACTGAACGATCGCGACCCCAACATCCTTCCCAACACGGCGAAGAGCTTCGGGCTCGGAAAAGCGACGGACATCGACTTCGTCCTGGAAGCCGAGGGGATCGTTCCGAGCCCGGACTGGAAGAAGCAGTACTTCACGAGCGCGGCCGATCAGGTTTGGAATCCCGGCGACGCGACGAACCTCGCCATCGGGCAGGGCTACCTGCTCGCCACGCCGCTGCAGATGGCGAACTACGCGTCGACGCTCGCGAACGACGGCATGGTGTGGAAGCCGCGCCTCGTGATCGAGCTCCGCGACCGCGACGGGAAGAGCGTGAAGACCTATCCAAAGACGCAGGCGGGTTCGGCGCTTTCGATCCCGACCGACCTCTCGCTCATTCGCGACGGCATGCACGCCGTGACGACAGACCTCGACGGGACCGTCTCGTCGGTCTTCCGGACCTACGCGACGAGCACCGCGGGAAAAAGTGGAACGGCCGAGTCACCCGCCGCAGGCAAGGTGGACGCGTGGTTCATCGGCTTTGCCTCGTTCGAGGCGCCGTCGATCGCGATCGCGGCCGTGCTCGACGAGTACACCGAGAGGCCTGGCGTATTCGGGTCGGTCGATTCGGCGATCGCCGTGAAGGCCGTCTTGAACGCGAAGTTCGCGACGCCCTAGCCACCGGATGACGCGTGGCACGGGACTAGGCTCGTCCTGATGCGTCGCGTCCTGACGAGCGCTCTGCTCGCGGCCCTCGTCTGCGGCTGCAGCGTCGAGGCTCCCGAGTATCGAGCGACCCCCACTCCGGCACAGGGGACTGCCGTCGTCACCAAGCCCGACGTCCAAGCGATTACGTACGACGTCAGGCCGCTCTTCGTCCGGCCCGATACGACGAAGACCGCGATCTTCTTTTCGAACCCGAATCCATTCGTACTCGACTGGTTCATGACCGTGCGGCTCCGAGCCGCGGACGGAAGCGCCCTGCGCGACGAGAGGATCGGCAACGCCGACGTGCCCCCGGATCGTGCTGATCCGAAGTTCCAGAACTGGTATTTCCCGATCCCGCCTGGCGACTCCTGGACCGTCGTGAGATTCGAGACGGCGTTCGCGAAAAGCGACGTGCAGGAGTTCAAGGTCGCGCGAAGTCTCACCACGATCGGCGAGGTTCCCGGCATCCGGGTCGCATCGCAAGCCTGCACGGGCGACACCGCGGTGGGCGTCATCGGATGCGACCTCGGCATCGAAACGGCGACGAGTGTGCCGGCGTTCACGAGGCTGCACCTCGTCGTCGTCGTGCGCGGCACCGCGTCACCGCAACCGGTCCTCGGCTTTCTGCAGTGGCGTCCCGAGCTCGTCGCCACGAACAAACCGTGGCTGTCGCTTGCCGCGGGCGAGAAGCTCAGCATTCAAATGCACGACAGCTATCCGATCCCGCCAGTGCCGTGGCAATTCGAGGTCTTCGCGCACGCGTACCAGTTCTCGAGCCAGTAATCCTCGCGCCTCGCGGCGCTCCGGTCTGCTGAGGCCCCGCCTGACGGCCTCGCAGGCTCGGCCGTCGGTCACCCCAGTGACAGCGCCTCGACCGGCGGCATCTTAGACTTTTCGTATCCCCACGCTGACCGACGCCCCCACTTCGCGCCGCCTCGACAACGGGCTCGTGATGCACGCGCTCGAGGCGCGGCACGCGCCCGTCGTCTCGTTGTGGGTCTGGTACCACGTCGGCGGACGCAACGAAGTGCCCGGGACAACGGGGATGTCGCACTTCCTCGAGCACATGCTCTTCAAAGGCACGCCGAAGCATCCGAAGGGTGACCTCGACAAGCTTCTCGCGCGGTACGGCGCGCTCTGGAACGCGTTCACCAGCGAGGACGTGACCTGCTATTTCGAGACGGTGCCGGCCGAACGCTACCCGGTCGCTCTCGATCTCGAAGCCGACCGCATGCGGAACGCCCTCATCACGGTGGAGGAGACCGAGGCGGAACGGAACGTCATCGTGAGCGAGCGCGAAGGTCTCGAGAATGATCCCTCGTTTCTACTTGGCGAGCAGCTTCAGGCGGTGGCGTTCGCGCGCCACCCGTACGCGCAGGGCGTCATCGGCAGCAAAGATGAGATCAAGCTCATGACGCGCGACGGTCTCTACGCGCACTACCGGCGTCACTACGCGCCGAACAACGCGTACTTCATCGTTGCGGGAGACGCGTCCGCGGAGGAACTCCTCGACCGCGCCAGCGCCGCGTTCGGTCCTCTCGATGCGGAGGTCCCGATCGAACCCCCGAAGGCGCCCGAGCCGCCTCAGTACGGAGAGAAGCGCGTCATCGTCCGGCGGGCCGGCGGCGCACTCCCAATCATTCAGATCGGCCACAAGGCGCCGCGCGCCAGCGATCCTCGCGCTCCCGCTCTTTCCGCGCTCGCCGTCGCGCTCGGTGGCGCGACCGCCGGCGGGGGAGAGGCCGCGTCCGGACGCTCATCGCGGCTATACCGCGCGCTGGTGGACACAGGCCTCGCGACCACCGTCGACGCGTCGTTCCAACTGATGAAGGATCCGTACCTCTTCGTTGTCGAAGCGCACCTCGGGCCGGGCGTGACCCACGATCGCGTCGAACGCGTGGTTCTGGACGAGCTTGAAAAGGTGGCGCGGACGACGCTCACCACCGACGAGTTCGGCCGCGTCCGCAGGCAGATGCTGTCGGCGAGCGCGTTCATGACCGACACGGTCACCTGGCGGGCGTTCCGTTTCGGTCAGCTCCTCGCGACCGGAGCCGCGGCGTCGCTCGGCGAGTGGTATGACCGACTCGCCGCCGTCACCGCCGAGGACGTCCGCGCCGCCGCCGAGTCGGTGTTCCAGGAGAAGGGTCGCGTGGTCGGCTGGTTCGTCCCGGAGCCGTCCTGATGGACGTCCGCCGGCAGCGCCTCGAGAACGGCCTGCGCGTTGCCGCGATACCGATACCGGGGCTCCTCTCCGCCGCCGTGCTCCTCGCCATCGAGGCGGGGCAGTGGTTCGAGCCGCTCGGCCGTCCGGGAATCGGCCGCCTCTGCGCGCTGACCATGCTCCGTGGCACAACCACGCGCGACGCGAAGACGTGGGCCGACGCCCTCGATGGGATCGGTGCCGCCGCGCGGCTCGATGTTGGATCGCATGCGGCCACCTTCAGCGCGCAGTCCCTCGGCAGCGATCTCGATGTGTTGCTCGAGCTGATGGCGGACGCGGTTATGCACCCGGCATTCGCCGCAAGCGAGGTCGAGCTCGTTCGGCAACAGACCGTCGCGCAGATCGAGGAGGACGCGCGCAACACCCGCGCGGTCGCCGAGAGCGCCTGGCGCGAGCTCGTCTATCCCCAGGGTCATCCCTTCCGCGCGCGGCCGATCGGCGATGTCGACGTCGTGCGCGCCGCCTCGGCCGATGACCTCCGCGAGCACCACCGGCGCGCGATCCGTCCGGACGGCGCGGTTCTTGTCGTCGCCGGCGGCGTCGACGCCCAGCAGGTGTTCGATGCGTCGGCGAAGGCGTTCTCGTCCTGGAGCGCCGGCGGTCCGCGCGAGGAGTGGAAGGTCCCCGAAGCGCGCCTCGCGAACGCCGTGCGCAGGCTCGAGGTCGTACCAGATAAGACGCAGAGCGACGTCGTGCTCGGGTGGCCCGGACTGCCGCGGACCGACCCGCGCTTCGTCGCGGCCCGAGTGACCAATATGGTCTTCGCGGCCGACACCTTCGCGAGCCGTGCCGGCCACGTGGTCCGCGATGAGCTCGGGCTCGCGTACTACGTTTTCAGCACGATCGGCGGGTCGCTGGGTCAGTCGCCCTGGGTCGTGCGCATGGGGGTCAACCCGATCAACGTTGAGCGCGCGGTCAGCACGACGCTCGAGGAGCTGCGCAAGATCGTCGACGGGAAGATCGCGGAGGACGATCTCGAGCTGGCACAGGACAAGCTGGTCGGCGAGCTCGACGTGGCGCGCGAAAGCCCCGCCGGAGTCGCGTCGCTCCACCTCGAAGGCGAGGTGTTCAACCTCGGCCCCGACTACGCCGAGCGCTACCCGCGCGAGCTGCGCGCCGTCACGCTCGAGCAGGTCGTCGAGATCGCCCGCACGTTCCTGCCGCCCGAGCGGTACGCGCTCGCGATCGCCGGACCTCCCCTACCGGAGCGGGACTGAGCTTTCCGAAGGCCACGCTTACGCTGCTCGACCGGTCGCGGGAGGTCGACATCGAGACGCGCTCCCAGAAGGGTTCCAAGCATGCCGTGCCGATCTGGGTCGTGGTCGACGGCGATGACGTATTCATACGCACGTATCGCGGGCCGAAGTCGCGCTGGTACCGCGAGCTCCTGGCTGGTCCAGGAGCGCTCCTCGTGAACGGAAGGCGCATCCCAGTCCGCGCGATTGACGCATCGGACACTGCATCGGTGAAGCGCGCCTCGGATGGTTACCGGAAGAAGTACCCGCGGAGCGACTCGCTCGATGCGATGCTCGTTCAGCTCGTGTTGCCGACCACCCTCCGCGTCGAACCGGCTTAGGAAATCTCGGCCGCGTCACCGCGACCAACGGGTGCTTAGGGCGCCTTCCCCTCCTGTGCTCCGAAGCGGTCCGAGAGCTGGTTCGCCTCGTCGAGCCGAGCCTTCCACCGCTTGTCGAGCGCCTCGAACGCAGTCGCCGGCGACGTCGCGGAAAGGAGCGAGTACTCATGCGTGATCGCCGCGGCGTCGCGGAAGTTCTTCGCCATGCCAGCCCGGTACCAGTCGAGGCGCGCTGGCGCGGTGGCTGCCGCGACGGTGTCGGCGACGTGCGCGTACAGGCCCGACGCCTTTGCCATGTCCGCCGTGTCGGTCGCATTCCATGGGCCGGGACGGTTCGCGATGCCCTCGACAAGGTCGCTCGCCTGCAACACGTCCAGACTGGTCGCGTCGATCAACGCATTCCACTTTGTGCTTTCGGCCACCTGCTGCGCGGCGAGTGCTTCGCTCACACCGACGAATCCCGCCGAGCCGATGCCGAGCACGATCAGACCGGCGAGGATCGCCAGATGGGTCGCCCTGCGTGCGCTGCTTGGCACACTGAAGTACCGGAGCAAACCACGCACGAGCTGGAAGCCGCCGAAGAGCACCGGTCCCCACGCGAGGAAGTACGTTCCCTGCAAGAAGGCGTATGTCCCGGCGGTGACGAGGCAGCCGCCCGCGAACCAGAGTCCGCCGCGAAGGGCGTCGCGGAACGCGCCGTCCGCGTCTTCGGTGCTGGCCTCCGCGTGGTCCTGTGCCGCGGTCGCGAGCTCCGCGTCATATGTCGCGCGCTTCGTCGGATCCACGAGTGTCCCGAAAGCGGCATCGAGCGCGGCGCGAAATTGCGCGACCTTGCTATCCGACGCCGACTCCTGGAGCCGAAGCACATCACGGCCGTACGCCGAACGGATCTCCAGCTCCGTCGCGTTGGGCGGGACACCCAGGAGGTCGTAATAACTGTTCACCCGGACGCGATCGTGCCACCGCGTTCAGCGGGTCGGAAGACGAACGGTGCCGGATGAGACCTCCACGAGACCCTCGCGCGCGAGCACTCGCACGAGGGCCGGTACGCGGGGGTCGTTGATACCTCTTCGAAGCGCCTGGAGCGTTACAGCGCCAGTCGATTCGACGAGGTTGCGCAGGATCATGCCGCGAACGCGACGGTCGCTTTCGCGGAATGCCAACTGCCTGTGGGGCGATGGTCTCTCGTCGCCGTCGAAAGCGCAGATCGGTCGGACCGGACAAACATCGCAGTGCGGTCGTTTGGCGGTGCAGATCGTCGCCCCGATGTCCATCAGCGCGTGATGCCATCGTGCCGACTCGCGTCTCGAGCCGAAGCGCGCGTCGAGCTCGATGGCATCGCGGTTGGTGGCAGTGCGACCGAGGACCGCTCGACCGAGAACGCGGCGGATATTCGTGTCGGCGAAAGCCCTTGTCTCGCCGAACGCGAAACAGGCAACCGCGGACGCGGTGTACGCGCCGATCCCGGGAAGCGCGTCGAGTCCCGCAACGGTGCGCGGCAAAGACGGGTGCATCCGTGCGATGCGGTGCAGGTCTCGCGCGCGCCGGTTGTACCCGAGGCCGGACCACTCCCGAAGAACGTCGCCGAGCGATGCGCGCGACAACGCGCTCAAGGTCGGAAAGCGCGCCAGAAACCGTCGGTACGCCACGAGAACGCGCGACACCTGCGTCTGCTGGAGCATCACCTCGCTCACCAGTACGCGGTATGGGTCGCGCGTTTGCCGCCATGGAAGGTCGCGGCCCGAGCGCCGGTACCAGGCGAGGACGCGCCTGCGCAGCGTCGCCGGAAGGGCCAGCGTGTCGTACAATTCCGGCACAGAAGACTACGCCCGGTTGAGTGCTGAGGGCCTTCGGCCTTCAGCGCTTTTCATTACAACGGCCCGCACGGGTGCAAAGGCCGTGCGTAGAGAGCGGAGGCTCCGATGAACAACCTTGAAAAGCCTGTCTACGTCTCCGCGGACGGTCTGAAGAAGATCCAGTCCGAGCTCGACGAGTTGAAGGCCGCCGGCCGGCAGCGTGTGGCCGAGCGCATCCACGCGGCTATGGAGTTCGGCGATTTCACCGAGAACTCCGAGCTCGAGCAGGCGAAGAACGATCAAGCCTTTCTCGAGGGCCGGATTCTCACCCTCGAGCAGATGGTGAAGAACGCCCAGATCATCGACGAGAAGGCGAAGCACGAGACCGTCGAGATCGGCAGCCACGTGATGGTGGAGGCCGAGGGCTCGAAGGAGCAGTACGTCATCGTCGGCTCGGCGGAAGCCGCGCCCGCGGAGGGGCGCATCTCGAACGAATCTCCGGTTGGCAAAGCGCTCATGGGGCACCGCGCAGGGGAGACGGTCCGGCTGGTCGTTCCGGCCGGCGCGGTGGAGATGAAGATCCTCGCCGTACGTTGAGCTCAGGGCACGAGGCGGCCTTCTGGGCCGACGAGGAAGCCGATCTTCTCGATCCCCAAACGCCCCACGTCGTGCGCGATTCGAAGACGCCGTCGGGGCCGGTTCCGATCGGACATCTCCGCGGACCGACAATCAGCGACGCCATCTTCCGCACCCTCCGCTCGCGTGGGGTCGACGCCCGCTTCGTGTACACGATCGACGACTACGACCCGATGGACGCGGCTTCGATGCGGCTTCAGGCCGGCATGGCGGAGCACATGGGAAAGCCACTTTTCGCGGTCCCCTCGCCTGATCCAACGGTCGCACCTGACTTCGCGGAGTACCACGCCGCACGGTTCATCGCGCTTTTCGCGGGCCTTGGGATCACGCCCGAGTTCCACCGCATGCGCGATCTGTACCGCTCAGGCGCACTCGACCGGCAGATCGACCTGATCCTTCGTAACGCGGAAGCCATCCGCCAAATCCACAAGAGTGTCGCGAATGTGGAGCATCCCGAAGGGTGGCTCCCGATCTCGATCATCTGCGAGAACTGCGGCCGCATCGGCACGACGCTGGCCACGGACTACGACGGGAAGACGGTGGCGTACGAGTGCCGGAAGGACTACGTCGAGTGGGCAGAGGGGTGTGGTCATACAGGGCGGATCTCGCCATTCAAGGGAAATTCGAAGCTCCTCTGGAACGAACAGTGGTGCGCGCAGTGGGACCATTTCGGCGTCACCTACGAGGAGGGCGGCAAGGACCTGCTGACGGCGGGTGGATCGCGCGACCGCTCGAATGCGATCTATCGCGAAGTCTTCAAGAGGGAGCCGCCGCTCGGACTCGCGCACGAGTTCTTCACCCTGGGCGGAAAGAAGATGTCCACGTCAAAGGGTGTGGGCGCGACCGCCGTGGAGCTCGCCTCGATCTATCCGCCTGACCTCACGCGCTTCCTGATGCTCCGCACGCACCCGAGGCGACATGTCGAGTTCGATCCGGGCGGCACGACCGTCCCGCGTCTGTTCGACGACTACGACCGCTTCGGTGACGCCTACCTGGAGGAGCCCGAAAGCGACATGGGAAAGACCTGGCGCCTGTCGCAGGTCTCGCCCGATCCGGAGCCGCCGGGATTTCGGGTGCGGTTCCAGATCCTTGCCGACTGGCTCCAGATCCCGAGCGTCAGACCGGATGTCGAGGCTGAGAAGCGCAAAGGAGCGCGGCTTACCGCCGCGGAGCTCCGTGACCTGCACCGCCGTCTCGAGCTCGCTCGGGTCTGGCTGGACCGATGGGCCCCCGACGAGGCCAAGTTCGCGGTCCTTCCGACCGCGCCGGATGTTTCGCTCAGCGACGGCCAGCGTCGATACCTTCTCGCCATCAAGGACCTGATCGGCAAAGTGCACGATGCCGACGAGATGCAGAACCAGCTCTATGAGTACGCGAAGAAAACTGGGCTCGTCGACGCGAACGGCAAGCCCTCCCAGCAAGCCTTCGCCGCGATCTACCTCGCGTTCCTCGGGCGGCCGAACGGGCCGAAGGCGGGCTGGCTCCTCACGTCGCTCGACCCGGAGTTCGTGTGCAAGCGTCTCGACGAGGTGGGGCGCCCGAGATGAACGGGAAGCTCCCGGTCGCGATCCTCTGGCACATGCACCAGCCGTACTACAAGCATCCGCAGACGAGCGAGTTCGTCCTGCCATGGGTGCGCCTGCACGCGTCGAAGGACTACCTCCACATGGCGCGGCTGCTCCAGGAGTTCCCGCGGGTGAAGGTGAACTTCACCATGGTCCCAAGTCTTCGCGATCAGCTCGAGGACTACGCGCGTGGCGCCGACGATGAGGACACGCGGCTCACGATGCGCACGGTCGACGGAGTTCTCGCTGATGAGGAGCGCGCGCACATCCTGCGGCGCTTCTTCTCGATCCACCACGGGAACGTCATCCACCGTTATCAGGAGTACCGCCGCCTCCTCCAATTGGCGATGGCCGCCGGCGATCGATTCGAGCTCCTGTCGGACGACTACTTCGTCGATCTCGCGCTCTGGTTCAACCTCGCGTGGATCGACCCGGACGACATCCGCTCGGACCAGCGCCTCGTCGAGCTCGCCGACAAGGGCGCGCGCTTCACGCGCGAGGACGTGCGCTACGTGATTGGGCGCCAGCGGTTCATGGCGTCAGGCGTCCCGCACCTGTATCACCGGCTCGAGCGCGACGGTCAGGTCGAGATCCTGACGACGCCCTACTACCATCCGATCCTTCCGCTCCTCATCGACGACCGCTCCGCGTTGCGGGCGGACCCGTCGGCGCAGCTTCCCGAGACACCGTTTGCGTATCCCGACGACGCCGCGTTTCAACTCGAGGAGGCGATCGCCTCTCACGAGCGCGCGTTCAGTGTGCGACCGCGCGGCGTGTGGCCGTCTGAAGGCGCCGTTTCGCCCGAAACGGCGGACGCAATTCAGAAGGCCGGCCTCGCTTGGTTCGCGTCCGATGAGGGCGTGCTGGCCCGCTCAGTGAACGTCGATCTTCGGCGCGACGAGGTCGGCGCGCTCGTCGAGCCGGGCTTGCTGTACCGGCCCTATCGGATGGCCAATGGAGGGACCGCGATCTTCCGCGACCGCGAGCTCTCGGACCGCATCGGCTTCGTGTACGGCGACATGAAGCCCGAAGATGCCGTCGCCGACATGATCGTCAAGCTCGAGCGCGCCCGCGACCGGCTGCCCAACGAGGGTGGGCCGTATCTCGCGTCGATCATCCTCGACGGCGAGAACGCCTGGGAGCAGTACCCCAACAACGGCAACGACTTCCTGCGCGCGCTGTACGGAAGGCTCCAATCCGACGATCGCTTCGAAACGGTGCGCATCTCCGACTTCCTCGAAAAGACTCCGGCGACCGTCGAGCTTCCAAGGCTGCACACCGGATCCTGGATCGAGGCGAGCCTCCGAGTGTGGAGCGGCGAGCCCGCGCACGCCCGGGCGTGGAGCGCCCTCGAGCGCACTCGACGCTTCGCGCAGGAGCAGTGGGGCTCGCTTCGCTACATGCCCAAGAGCGTGCGGCAACCGCTGATGGTCGCCGAGGGCAGCGACTGGTTCTGGTGGTACTCGAGCCGGAACTCGTCGCCCGAAGATGGCGTCTTCGACGAGCTGTTCCGCGCGAATCTGGAGGTGGTGTGGTGGTTCGCGGGCGCCGAACCCCCAGACGACATCCGGAGCCCGCTCATGGATCCACAGCGCGTCGCCGCGGCAGCCAACCGCGTGGGTGCGATGCTTCCCGGCGCAGGTGAGCGCTACGGCTAGCTCGGGGCGGATCCTCCCCGGCGGTCTCGGGTACCTCCGGCCGCCGGCGGAGATCGAGCTAGGCGCGTACGGCCTGGACCTCCGGGGACTTCGCGTCGCCGACATCGGGGCGGGCGAGGGCCGGCTCGCGCTCGGCGCGGCTCGGGATGCGGTCGCGGTGGTCGCGGTCGACCCGGATCGTGGCGCGCTCGCTCGCGGGCGGGCCGAGGCCAAGCGCCAGGGCCTCTCGAACGTGAAGTTCACCGAGGGAGCCGCGCAGTCCCTGCGACTGCCGGACGCGTCGTTCGACGTCGTGATCTTCTCCTGGACGCTCTGATGAGTTGCGCACAAGGGCATGGTCGATGCCCTCCAGGAGGCCCACCGGATCCTCGTCGCGCGAGGGCTCTTCGTCGACGCACGTCCTGATTCGCGCATCCATGCGCGGGTGCGCGCGCGGAGCCCCCGGGGACAGGTGGTCGGGAGCATCGGAACGCAGCGGCTGACTAAATCGGACGACCAGCTGTCGGATCGGGCGATCCGAGAGGTCCTGCGGCGAAAGCTCTTCCGCTCGCGACGCCGCGGTCGCCTGTGGCACGCGATCCCGTTCGAAGATGCCTCCGAGTTGAACGACTATCTCAGCGATCACCTTCGCTTCTCGAGACGCGTCGAGTGGCGCGCCCCTGCGGCGCGCCGGACCACGCCGCTCTTCGTCGAGCGTGCCGTGCGGTTCGAGGTGTTGGAGAAGTCTGGGAAGTAACGGTGCCGAAGGCAGGCGTTCTACGACGCGCGTATTACGAACTGATCGGATATGCCGGCGCGCTGCGGCGCTTTCGTGATGCGTCCGCGGAGGCGTTCCAATTCCTGCGATCAGACTTCGGATTTGGACCACTTGTGTTCGAGGAGACCGGCTACGGCGCGCTTGTGAGATTTGAGAACGCTACGACTGTGGTGGAGGTGCATCTCGACTGGCGGGAGGAGCTCATCCTTCCCTACGTTCGGCCGGGCCGTGACAGTCCAGACCACGGCGCGATCGCGCCGCCGGGAGTTCTCCTCGACGCGATCATGATTCACCGCGGGGAGCGCCCGGAGAAGCAGATCGGCGTCAGTAAACCTGAGGCGATGCAAAAGACCATCCGCGAGTACGCTCGGGCCCTGCGAACTCACGCCCCTGAAGCTCTCCGGGGCAATTTTCGAGACCTCGCTCTGATCCGCGCTGCGCGACCGGAAGCCCGTTGGAGAATCCTGGGACCAGACAGACCGGGCAAGTAAGCCTCAGGGCACGGCGGCCAGGGACCAAAACCAGGACCCCGGTAGGACTCCGTTTGACTAGGTCGTAAGCGCGAACGCAGTCTCCCACGCGGCCTCGTAGCCATCGAGGACGCGGGGCCACGCGAAACGCTTTGCCGTCGCCTTGCCGTCGGCGCGTATCGCGCGCACCGCCTCGGGGCGCGTACGGAGGGTCGCATGGGTCGCGAGGAGCTCGCGCGGATCGTCGCTCTGCATGACCACCGCGTTCCCGAATGGGACCGCGTAGTCCTCACCCGTGCGGCCGACGTAAGCCACTCCCCCGGAGGCCATGACCTCGAGACCCACGAGGCCGAACGGCTCCTTCTCTGAGTTCGCGAGAACGCCGTCCGCGGCCTGGTACATGGCGCGGAGCGCGCGCTCCGGGATGAAGTAATCCAGGAAGATCACGTCGGCGGTGCTGGCAGCGACGGCGGCGGCGAGATCGCGCGTCGCGGCCTCGCTGGCCAGGGCCACCCGCTCGATCGAAAGCCCGCGTGCGCGAATGCGCGCCCCCACGGTGTCTCCGTAGGGATTGCGGCTGCCGCGCATGAGCAGCCTGGGATGCGCACCCGTGTCGCGCATGAAGGCGATCGCGTCGATCGCCCAGAGCCAACGCTTGTCCGGATCGAATCGCGCCACCTTCACGAACGTCGGCCGATCGCCGAACGCCTCGCGGAGCGGACGCGCTTCGGTCGGGGGGAGCGGCTTGAGCCAGCGCTCGGCGATGCCGTTCGGCAGCACCGCCGCGTCGACGTCGGCGATCGACATCTCGGCGCGCATGAAGCGCGAGACCGTGGTGATGGAGGCGGCGCGGCGCAGAAGCGGAAAGTCGATGCGGCCGAATCCGTAAGTGTTGTTCGCGTTCCAAAGGATGGCGGCAGCGCCGGGGAGCCGAAGATTCAGGATCGCGGCTGTGCCGATGGCGGCATCGGCCGTCTGCCAGTCCTCGAAGAGCAGGACGGTGCGCCGTCCCTCCGCGGCCGACGCGGCGACGAGGTCCGCGATGTGCGGGGGAACGGTCCGCGAGAAATCGCGCCACTTGCCATCCTCGCCGTCGTACACGTCGCGCGGGTGATGAGCACTGATCCACTGGGACCAGCGCTCGAGGACGAGGCGGCCGTCGGAGCGCTCCTCACGCGGCGGCATGGTCGGGTCGCCGACGAACAGGTGATGAACGAAGTAGCCACGATCGACCAGCGCGTCGGCCAGGTCGATCATGCGTGTCGCGAGGCCGCCGACGAACGAATAGCGGTCGGGACCTTCGAAGGCGACAAGCACCACGTCGTACACCGGAGAGCACGGATAATGGCACGCGCTCGATGACGGCTCTCCAGCGCGTTCGCGAAGAACCGGAGAAGGTGCGCGACATGCTCGCCGCGCGCGGCTTCGAGGCGCCTCTCGATCGGATACTCGAGCTCGACCGCAAGGCTCGCGACCTTCGCGCTCAGGTCGAGGCGCTGAACGCGGAGCGCAACAAGGCCAGTCGCGGTGGACCGCCGAGCGACGAGGTAAAGGCACGAATGCGCGAGGTGGGGGAGAAGATCAAGGCGCTCCAGGCCGAGCTGACGGCGCTCGAGACGGAGCGTGACGAGCTCGTCCTGCACGTGCCGAACGTGGTCGACCCGCAGGCACCGCGCGGCTCGGGCGAACACGACAACAAGGTGATCCGCCAGGACGTCCCGCCAAAGCGATCGTTCACGCCCAAGCCACACTGGGAGATCGGCGAGCAGCTCGGCATCCTCGACATTCCGAGAGGGACCAAGATGTCCGGCTCGCGCTTCTACGTGCTGCGCGGTGCCGGGGCGGCGCTACAGCGAGCGCTCATTGCGTGGATGATCGATCTCAAGCTCCCGCATGGCTTCACCGAGATCTATCCACCCTTTCTGACGAGACGCGAGACGCTGATCGCGAGCTCGCACCTTCCGCATTTCGCCGCGAACCAGTACCACGACGAGCTCGACGATCTCTGGCTGATCCCGACGGCCGAGCCGCAGCTCGTCTCACTCCATCGCGACGAAGTGCTCAACGGTCAGCGATTCCCCCTGCGTTATGTCTCGTACACCGCATGCTTCCGGCGCGAGCAGATGAGTGCGGGCCGCGACGTGCGCGGAATCAAGCGGGGTCACCAGTTCGACAAGGTCGAGATGGTCGTTTACTGCCACCCAGAGGATTCGCCGAAAGAATTGGACGGCCTCGTTGCTCGGGCGATCGACGTCCTCGAACGGCTCGAGATGCCGGTCAGAGTGCTCGAGCTCTGCACCGGCGACCTCGCCTTCCAGGCGATGCGCGGCTTCGACGTCGAGGTATGGTCGCCAGGGGTCGGCGAATGGCTCGAGGTTTCGTCCTGCAGCAACTGCGGCTCGTTCCAGGCGGAGCGCGGGAACATCCGGTACCGGCGTGAACCAGGCGGAAAACTGGAGCATCCGCACCTGTTGAACGGTTCCGGCCTGGCCCTGCCCCGCCTGATGATCGCGATCATGGAGAACTACCAGCGCGAGGACGGCTCGATCGAGATTCCAAAGGCGATCCGCTCGTACATGGGTGGTCGCGAGAGGATCGCGCCGGGAGAGTTCTCGCTTTAGGGGTCTCGCCTAGGCGCTCTGGGTTTTTCCCGTCAGGTTGAGCTCGGCGATCCGGCGCCGTGTGCGCTCGGCGAGATACGTCGGGCCGCGCTCCTCAAAGACGGCGAGAGCTTCGGTGCACTCGTTGCGGGCCCCCACGACATCGCCGTGCGCCGCGAGAAGGTTCGCCGAAGCGGCGCGGATCTCGGCGCTGGCGACCGTGAGTCCGAGTCGGAACGCGTGCTCGAGGCCTTCGGTTCGCCGGGCGTCGGCGACGGCCAGGTTACCGCTCGCGCACGCGACCTCGACAAGGGTCGCGGCGATCCCCGCACCGCACCGACGGCACTCGTGTGCGACCGCGGCCGCGTGCGCCGCTGCCGCGTGCTGCCGTGCGTCTTCAAGCGACCCCTGATAGAGCGCCAGCCGCGCCAGCTCGGCGGAAATCCGTGGCGCGAGGTGGTCGCGCGAGGGCGATCGCTCGGCGACGGCGCGAGCTTCGGAGAAGGTCGTCGAAGCGGTGGCGAAGTCGCCCCGCTCGATGGCGAGTGAGCCCAGGACGAGCAGGGTGGACGCGGGATCGGCGGGTTGCGGCCCCTGCGCGAACGGATCCGCGAGCGCGAGCGCACGCTCGAGCGTGGCCTCGGCCTCGGCGAAACGGCCGAGCCCGAAGAAGGATCGGCCGAGGGCGCGGAGCGCCCCCGCCTCGCCGGAGACATTCCCGAGGCGCGACTCCGCGCCAAGGAGCTGATGCGCGAGGTCCTCGGCCTTTGCGAGCTCGCCTCGGTCGAGCGCCGAATAGGTGAGGAGGGCGAGCGCTCGGGCCAGTCCGGAGAGGTCGCCGATCGCGGTGGCGTGCTCCACGCACCTCTCGGTCGCGCGCAGCGACTCCTCCTCCGATCCGGAGTCCGCCGCGAACATGGCGACGGCCTCCTCGGCGGCGAGCGCGATGGCGCGATCGTTCGCGGCCAGGGCCTCTTTCACGGCGGTCCGCCCGACGGCCAACGCCTCGGCCGGTCGCTCGTCCGAACGTGCCAGGTACGCCTTGGCGAGAGTCAGCTCCGCGCGATCGTGACCCTCGGCCGGGGTCAGGCGATCCGCTTCGGCGAGATGCTCGGCCGATCGCTGCGTCTGGTGTGCCCGGGCGGCAAGCTCACCGGCGCGACGCCGCAGGGCCGCTCGAACGGCGTCATCGGAGATCGGACCAGCGAGCGCGTCCTCGGCGATCGCGAGGGCGTCCTCGTGCCCAAGCGCCCGCGCCGCATCGCAGGCCTGCACCAGGGCGCGGGCGCGCTCCGTCGGGCCGCCCGCGGGAAGGCGTTGCGCGAGACGCGCGGCGGCGCGGTAGTGATGGAGCGCGTCGGCGAGCGCGTGCAGCGAGACCGCGCGATCGCCGGACCGCATCGCATAGTCGATGGCGCGACCGATATGCGTGGACTCTGCAAAGTGGTTCGCGAGAAGCTCGGGCTGCTGCACGGCGACCTCGGGCATGACGCTCTCGATGACCTGGCCGATGCGCCCGTGGAGCTCCTCGCGGCTCCGCGCCGGGATGGAGTCGTAGACGAGCTCACGCAACAGCGATTGACGGAAGCGGTAATCGCCGTGGCTCGTCAGCTCGAGGAGCCCGCGAGCACAGAGACTTGTGAGGGCCGAGTTGACATCGATGTCCTGGCCGAAGAGCGCGCGCAAGAGCGCGGGCTCGCAGGCGCGTGCTGCCACCGCGGTGGCATGAAGAACGCGTTTCTCCGGACCGACCGGCACCTCCGCGCGGCGCAGCAGGAGCATCGGAAGCGCATCAGGCAGCTCGCGCATGCGGCTGACATCGGCGAGCGGCGACGCGGCCTCGCGCTCGACCACGACTCCGGTCGCGACGAGCCAGCGCGCGCTTTCCTCTAGATACGTCGGACTACCGCCGCTCCGAGCCACGACGTCGTTGACCGCCTCCTGCGGAAGCGCGCTCGCCGGGAGGAGCGCTTGCAGGAGGGCGGCGCTGGCCCCTGCGTCGAGCGGGGTCAGCCGGATCTGCAGGTGTCCGCGACTCGTCGACCAGGGTGGGTTCAGCTCCGGGCGATACGTCGTGACGAGGAGCGCGGCCGTGCTCGCGAGGGCGGGCGCGAGCGCGGCGAGAAGTTCCTGCGAGGCCGCGTCGGCCCACTGCACGTCGGTCAGCGCAAGGATGACGGGCTGCGTTCGCGCCACGCGAAGGATCAGATCGCGTATCGCGCGGTCAAGCAGTTTCCGGCGCGTCTCGCCGGAAAGTGGCGGCAACGTGAGGCTGTATCCGAGCGCCGCCAGCACAAGCTTCGCGGCTTCGGGCTCCATACCGGGGACCGTCTCGGTCAGCGTGCGGTGCGCGATCTCGGTCGGAGCGCTCGTCCCGATCGCGAGTGCGCGGCGCAGGAGGTCGGAGATCGCGCCATACGCGCGGTGGGCGTCGTACGGCGAGCAACGAGCGCGCGCGACCCGCGCGCCGAGCGCTCGCGGATCGCTGAGCAACTCATCCACCAGACGCGTCTTGCCGAGGCCGGCTTCGCCGACGATCGACACGATGTGGCCTTTTCCGGCGAGCGCCTCCTCGAGCGCGCCCACGAGAACCGCAACCTCTTCGTGGCGGCCGACCAGAGGGGCGCGGCCGCGGTCCGCAGCAGCGGTCTCGACGCGCAGAAGTCGCCACGCGACAAGCGGCGCGCTCTTGCCTTTTGCGGCGACCGGCGGATGCGGCTCGTACGCAAAGAGCGCCGGCGCGAGCCGATACGTGGCGTCGCCGACAAGGATCTCGCCCGGCTCCGCCGCCTGCTCGAGCCTCGCCGCGACGTTCACGGCATCGCCCAGCACGCCGAACTCGCTTTCCTTGTCGCCGATCGCGCCCGCGACGGCCAGGCCGGTGTTGATCCCGATCCGCAGAGCGAGGTTGCGGCCGGTGCGCTCCGCGATGCGGGCGTTTTCACGATCGAGCGCGCCGAGGATGGCGAGCGCCGCCCGCTGTGCCCGCGCCGGATGGTCGACCTCGTCGTCGCCCGCCCCGAACACCGCGACGACCGCGTCGCCGATGTACTTCTCGATAAGTCCGCGCGAGGCTCGGATCTCCACGGCGATCGCATCCCAGGCGGCGCGCATGTTCGCGTGGAGCTCCTCCGGATCGAGGCGCTCCGCGAGGGCTGTGAATCCGGAGATGTCGGCGAAGAGAACGGTGACCTGCTTCGTCTCGCCTTCGACCGGCTGGATCGCGGCGAGTCGCGCGCCGCACCGGCCGCAGAAACTGAAGGCGACCGGCATCTCGGTCGCGCACTTCGGACAGGTGATCGTCGCTCCCCGCATCGGCGAAACGAGGTTACGTCCGCGGCTGTCTCGTGCGGGTGTCGGCGCGGTGTGTTAGCACGTCCCCCGTTCAGGTGACTTTCGAGCGATGGGCACTTCGGCGCACGACTTAAGGTATGAGGCGTGGTGATGAAGCCCGCGGCACTGCGGATCGCACGCGCCGGGCTGACTGATCTCGACGACCTCGCCCCGCTCTTCGATGGGTACCGTCAGTTCTACGGGCAGCGCTCGGATCCCGCGGCGGCAGAGGCGTTTCTCCGCGAGCGGATCGAACGCGACGAATCCGTGATCTATCTCGCTTACACGGGCCGCGAGGCGGCGGGCTTCACGCAGCTCTACCCGTCGTTCTCCTCGGTCTCGCTCAAACCACTCTGGATCTTGAATGATCTCTACGTTCGGAGCGACATTCGGCGCGGCGGCGTCGGTCGAGCACTTCTCGAGCGGGCGCGTCTGCATGCGATCGAGACCAGAGCCAAGGGCCTTGTTCTGAGCACCGGGATTGGTAACAAGGCCGCGCAGACCCTGTACGAATCTTGCGGGTGGCAGAGGGACAACGACTTTTCTCAGTACCACCTTCTCCTTTGACCCGGTGGCACCGCTGCCATATTTGACAGATCCACGGGCGCCAGTGTATTAAACCAACTAGTTATTTAACCTGAAGGTACAGCCCACCGATGGCGACCGACCACCTCAGCGCGACATTCGCGGCCATCGCCGACCCGACAAGGCGGGCGATTCTCGCGCGTCTGGCGTCGGGCGAGGCCACGGTCACCGAGCTCGCGAAGCCCTTCGACATGACGCTTCCCGCAGTCTCGAAGCACCTCAAGGTGCTCGAAAATGCTGGCCTGATCTCGCGTGGGCGGGACGCCCAGTGGCGTCCAGCGCGGCTTGAGGCTGAGCGGCTCCGCGAGGCGGCGAAGTGGATGGGACGCTATCGGATCTTTTGGGAACAAAGCCTCGATCGTCTCGATCGGCACCTGCTCGAACTTCAAGGGGAGGAAAAGAAGCATGGCCGCAGGAAGTAGCGTGATCGCCCCGGAGCGCACACTCGTGACGACTCGCGTTTTCGACGCTCCGCGCGAGCGCGTGTACAAAGCATGGACCGATCCGAAGCAGCTGGCGAGATGGTTCCCACCGGAGGGGTTCACCACTTCGGCCTGCGAGCTGGACGTGCGGGTCGGTGGCGCGATCCGCCTTGACATGAAGGGACCGGAGGGTGAGCCCTTCAACGGTGCGATCTTCCCCGGCAGAGGCGTGTACCGCGAGGTGGTCCCGAACGAGCGCCTCGCCTTCACGTTCAAGCCGGAAGCCGGTGGCCAGCCCATGCCCACGGTGCTGATGACGGTCCAGTTCGAGGAGCAGGCCGGCAAGACGAAGCTCACGATCCAGCAGACCCTCGACACCGTCGCCGAGTTCGAAGAGATGGTAAAGACCGGAATGGAGCAGGGGATCGCGGAGAGCCTCGGCAAGCTCGCGGGCGTTCTCTCGGGACGGAGCAGCGATCGCGGCGTCACCGTCTCGGGTCGCCAGCTGACGCTCGTGCGCGTTTACGACGCGCCACGGGACCTCGTATGGCAGGCCTACACGGACCCGAAACACATCGTGAAGTGGGAGTTCGCCGCGGATTGGGAAACACCGTTCGCGGAAACCGACCTGCGCGCAGGTGGCGCCTTCCGCATCGGCATGCGTCCGGCTGACCACAGCGAGGAGGGCTTTGTATTCGAGGGTAAGTACCGCGAGGTCGTCAAACCCGAGCGCATCGTCCAGGACACCGCTGACGGACGCGTGATGACAACGACGTTCGAAGAGGTCCTGGGAGGAGGCACCAGGCTCACGCTGTCGCTCGAGATGGCAGAGGCAGAGGACCAGGAGCGGACCGGCTACTCGCAGATTCTCGACAACCTGGGCAGGTATATCGCGACGCTTCGCAGGGGCCGATAGGCACGACGTGGCGAAGGTGATCGTCTCGCTGACGATGTCCTTGCACGGCTTCATCGCTGGACCGCACGACGATTTCGAGCACCCGAGGCAACGCACCTCCGATACCGACTTCTACAAAAGAGGTAGACCTCGATGAGCACCCAGACCATCCCGTCGCTGGACGGCGTTGCCGGTCGCGTGATCCGGCCGGATGACGCCGAGTACGACAAGGCACGCACCCCGTTCTACGGCGGCGTCGACCCGCGGCCGGCGGCCATCGTCCGCGTCGCAGATGCGAACGACGTCTCTCGAGTGATTTCGCTCGTGCGCGAAACTGGCACGGAGTTCATCGTGCGCAGCGGCGGCCACGGCGTCGCAGGTTATGCCACGCCGAACGGCGGGATTGTGCTCGATCTCGGAGACATGCGGCACCTCGACATCGATGCAGAAACGCGGACCGCGTGGGCCGAAACGGGCCTCACGGCGGCCGAGTACACGACCGCGGCCGACACGCACGGACTCGCGACCGGCTTCGGCGACACCGGCTCGGTCGGGGTTGGCGGGCTCACGTTAGGTGGCGGCGTCGGCTACCTCGTGCGCAAACACGGTCTCACGATCGACGACCTCCTCGCTGCCGATGTCGTAACCGCGGACGGTCAGCTCCGGCGCGTGGACGCCAAGTCGGAGCCCG
Organism: Chloroflexota bacterium; assembly: GCA_005889295.1. GTDB lineage: Bacteria > Chloroflexota > Limnocylindria > P2-11E > P2-11E > 3-1-20CM-2-70-9. The sequence continues at coordinate 20,349 of VBEY01000243.1, forward strand.
ACCTCTTCTGGGCGATACGCGGGGGCGGTGGCAACTTCGGTGTCGCGACGCGTTTCCAGTTCCGACTGCACCCCGTCGGCACGATCGTGGGCGGGATGATGATGCTGCCGGCGACGCCCGACGTGATCCACTCGTTCATCGCCCTTGCGGAGGCCGCGCCGGAGGAGCTATCGACGATCGCGAACGTCATGCCCGCGCCGCCGATGCCGTTCGTGCCCGCCGAGCACCACGGCAAGCTGGTGATCTTCGCGATGCTCTGCTACGCCGGCGCGGTCGATGCCGGGGAGCGCGCCGTGGCGCCATTCCGCGCGCTCGCCGCGCCAATCGTCGACATGGTCAAGCCGTCGCGCTACCCGGAGATGTACCCGCCGGAGGATCCGAACTACCACCCGATCGCGACGGGGCGCACCTTGTTCATCGACTCGGTCGATCGCGACGTCGCGGACACGATCGTCGAGCATCTCGGCGCGACGGACGCGCTCATGCGCGTGGCGCAGCTCCGCGTGCTCGGTGGCGCGATGGCCCGCGTGCCGGTTGAGGCCACCGCATTCGCGCACCGCAAGTCCCGGATCATGGTGAACGTAGCCGCGCTCTACGAGCGTCCCGATCAGGCGTCGGTGTACGAGCCCTGGGTCACCGGCTTCGCCGCGGCGCTGAGGCAGGGCGACAACGGCGCGTACGTCAACTTCCTCGTCGATGAGGGCGAGGCGCGGATTCGGGATGCCTACCCCGGCAAGACCTGGGACCGGCTCCGCTCGATCAAGGCGCGCTACGATCCGACCAACCTCTTCCGGCTCAACCAGAACATCCCACCGATCACAGCAACCTAGGGGAGTTGACGATGGCCGCACCCAAGCCGACCGCGAAGAAGACCACCGCGAAAAAGACCGCACCGCAGAACGGCAGCAAGCGCGATGGTGCCGACGCCGCGGTCGAGAGCTATTTTGCGCAACAGCCGGCCGATAAGCGGGCGCTACTGACGAAGCTGCGTGCGCTGGTGGAGAAGGGCGCGCCGGATGCCGTGCCCTCGATCAAGTGGGGCGTCCCGATCTACGCGCGGAACGGCAGGAACATCTGTGCACTAGCGACATTCAAAGACCACATCGGCCTGAACTTCTTCGCGCCAGCGAGTGCGTTTGTCGATCCCAAGAAGAAGCTCGAAGGTGAGGGCAAGACGAGTCGCATGCTCAAAGTGCGCAGCGCCGCGGACATCGACGCGGCGAGCATTACTCGCTGGCTGAAGGCGGCGGTCGCGGCGAATAGCTGAGCTAGTCCTCGAATAGGTGGTGGAGGAACTGGTCACGATCCTTCAGGAACGACCGCGTCATCTCGACAACTTCGGTCTTGTCGTACTGCGTCACGGCGATCCCGTCGTCGGAGAGGACATAGATCGTGGCGCCGGGATAGCCGAGCAGGACCGGCGAATGGGTCGAGATGATGAACTGCGATCCCTCGGCGACCAGGTCGTGCATGCGCCGCATCAGGGCGAGGTTCCCACGGAGCGACAGCGCGGCTTCGGGCTCATCGAGGATATACAAGCCATTTGGCCCGAAGCGGTGCGTCACGAGGGAGATGAACGACTCTCCGTGAGATTTCTCATGCAGGGCGCCGCCATAGGCGCGTGTGATTCCCGGGTCTCCGAGCTCTTCGATGTACGTCGCGACGTTAAAGAAGCTCTCCGCGCGGAGGAAGTAGCCCGTCCGCGGGCGGCGCGGGCTGCGTACGAGACGCAGATGTTTGTGCAGCACCGAATGAGAGGCGCGCGTGGACACGGTGACGCTTCGGCTGCCGCCCTCCGGATTGAAACCCGCGGCGACCGCGATCGCCTCGATGAGCGTCGACTTGCCGCTGCCGTTCTCACCGGCGAACAGGGTGACGTGCGGATCGATGGGCAGCTCGTGCAGGTCCCGGACGGCCGGAATGGAAAACGGATAGACGCCGAAGTCGTCGACCTGGTCGCGCTTGAGGACGACCGAGCGGACGAACGCGTCGTTGGCGCCTCGAGTCAGTGCTTCGCCTTGCTTGCCCGCCAATGAGCCTCACCTCGTCGATCGCTCGTCCTCCGAGTTCGATCGCCCCCCAGATTGGCAGGGCCGCCAGGTTCGCGCCATGAGCCTTCTCGCCGATCACGTGCGCCGCTTCAACGAGGGCGTCCGCACCGGGGACTTCTCAACGATGGCGGCTGCGTTCACGGAGGACGCGGAGATGCACTTTGAGGGCGTCCCGGCAGGTCCCTTCTTGGGTCGCGACGCGATCGAGGCCGCGTATCGCGAGCAGCCGCCGGACGACGAGGTGGAGATCATCGGCTCAGAAGAGCGGGATGGCGTCGTGATCGCCCGATATGCGTGGCGACGCGACAATGGCCGCAAGGCGGGCGAGATGCGGCTGTATCCTCGCAATCGGCACATTCGCAAGCTCGTGGTCACGTTCGAATAGCCTTGCAAGGACTGAAGTCAGAAGGGGGAGCCACATGAACCTGAACGGACTCTTGATCGGGAGCGAGAACCCGAAGCGGTTGGTTGAGTACTACACGAAGCTTTTCGGTAAGCCGAACTGGGACGAGGGTGGCTATGTCGGATGGCTGATCGGAAGCGGCTCGGTGACCGTCGCGGCGCACGATCAGGTAAAGGGAAAGAACACGACGCCGGGTCGATTGATTTGGAACATCGAAACGGCTGATGTGAAGGGCCAATTCGAGAAGTTCAAGTCGGCCGGAGCGACCGTCGTGAAAGAGCCATACCAGATGGGCGAGGCCCCGGGCGAAGACATGGCGATCGCCACGTTCGCCGATCCCGACAACAACTACTTCCAGCTGATGAGCCCCATGGAAATGCCGACGGAGGCTGACCGACCGTTGACCGGGACGGGGGCCCGCCAGCCCTAGCGCTCTAGCTCAGCCGGCGCTTTCGATCTCGGCGACGCGGTCTTTGACGATCTTCGTCACGAGCCCGTAGGGAAGCGGCTTGCCCACGGGAAACTGGAGCGTGCCCTTGCTCTGCACGTACGGCTTCAGTTCGGCTGCGTGCGTGTCGATGAATTCGCGGCTGGTCCCATAGAGGGCGGTATGAGTCTTCCAGTACGCGAAGTACGCGACTCGTTCCCTGCCTTGCTTGAATCCCGCCATGCCGTAGCTGACGATCTCGGTCGCCATCGGCGCAGCCGCCTTGATCGCCCCACCTCCCGCGTGGAATCGAATCGAATAATGCCTCGACGTCATAGCCCGCGAAGGCGATCGAGCTCGCGGCGCTCGCGCTTCGTCGGACGGCCGCTGCCGGGTTCGCGTACGGCTACGCGTGGCTGTCGCTTGACCACCGGCGCGGGTGGGCTGTGATCGACCAGGCACTTCGCCGCCACCGGCGCCCCGACCCGCTTCTCGATGAGGGCCGCCACCTCGAGGATGCGCGGACGCCCGACGAACGCGTCGACACGGTCGCCGACCTTCACCTGCGTCGACGCTTTGGCCGCCGCGCGGTTCACGCGAACGTGGCCGCCGCGGCAGGCGGCCGTCGCCTCCGAACGGGTCTTATAGATTCGGACGGCCCACAGCCAGACGTCTACCCGGGTCTTTTCGATAGGGCCATCGTGCCAGCGGCGACCAGCTGGTGCTCGCGGTAGCCTCCGTTTGGATGGCGGAGACGTTCGTTGGACACGCGTCGGTGACCATCAACACATCGAGGGCGCATGTATGGGATGCGCTCGTGAATCCCGAGAAGATCAAGCAATACATGCCCGTGACGAGCGTGGTTTCCGATTGGCGAGAGAACAGCCCGATCGTCTGGAGGAGCGAATTTCAGGACAAGCCCTTTGAGGTCAGGGGGACGATCCTGCGATCCGATCCCGAACGCCTGCTCGAGTACGACCACTCACTCCCGGTCTTCCGCGCGTCCGGACGTGGGCATTCGTCGGCGAGCCATCAGCGGGTGACGATCGAACTCCGGGACGAGGGAGCGCAAACGCACGTTTCAGTCACCGAGCAGGGCAACAAGACCAGACGAGAGCTCGAGCACTCGGAGGGCAGCTGGCGGATGGTGCTGAACGGCATGAAGGCATTGTTGGAAGGCGCGCGGGTTTAGTCGACCCGGGCCGCCGTGCTGCTTGAGCCGAAGGTCCTATGTTTGTTGGCGATTCTCCATCCGGAGGCGGCAAAGGGTCGAATGCGGCGCTCCGCCACCCTGAATATGAGTTGCCGACGGTCAATGGTGAGGTGACAAGTCATGCCAGTCGAGCGGACTTCTGCCGATCTGATTCGCGAAACTGAACATAAACGCCTGAGAGCCCTGGTGGCAGCGGAGATTGAGCTGGCCACCTCCCTCCACAGCGACGACTACCAGCTCATTACCCCGAGCGGCCAGACCATATCGAAGCAGGATTACATCGGAGGCATCGCGTCGGGTGACCTTGTCTACCACGTGTTCGAGCCCGCATCCGACATTGCTGTCCGTCTCTATGGAAATGCCGCCGCGGTCCGCTACCAAGCGCGCATCGAGATCCGGTTCTCCGACCAGCGCGACTCCGGCGTGTTCTGGCACACGGACATCTACGAGAAGAGGGATGGGCGCTGGCAGGCGGTCTGGTCGCAGGCAACCCGGATTCCCACGCGGGCGGAATGAACCGCCGCGCGACGCGAAGGTGACCGACGCTCGCTGCATACGACGGGACGGTCTCGCACCGGCGGTCGCCTCAAATTAGGCATCAAACAGACTTCGGCTCGGAGGGGTGGCAGAGCGGTCGAATGCGGCGGTCTTGAAAACGATGGCGGCGACCGCATCGAATTGAATTAGCTGGCAGGCGCTCCCGAAATCTGGCACCGAAGCGAACCGAAATGCACTCGGTGGCGTGAGCGCTGGCATATCGGTTGGCATTGGGATCTGACTCGTGCGCATCTCCGAAGGAGCGCCCACCGCAGCGGTTCCCTCGGCAAGAGCCGCGAACCAGGGCTCCATGCTGCGGCCGGCTCGGGCTCAAGCCCGATGGCTACCTTCTCGGCTCGTACCGCATCGCCACTGCCCCCGAGCCGAACTCCAGCCGGCTCACGAGCTTCAAGTCGACATGCCTCGATAGCCCCGCGAACAACGTCGGCCCGTGGCCCGCGAGTCTGGGATGCACCACGAACTCGTACTCATCGATCAATCCCAGCTCCGTCAACGCCAGTGCGAGCTTCACACCTCCCACGAACAGACCCTTGCCCGACTCCCGCTTGAGTTGCTGAACGGCCTTGCCCAGATCCCCACGCACGAGTTCCGCGTTCCAATCGACCCGCTCCAGGGTGCTCGACACGACGTACTTCTTTGCCGCGTTGATCGTCTGGGCGAAGGGTTCCATCCAATCAGGTCTCGCCCCCGTCGGCGCCGGCGACCGCCACGCTGATTCCATCATTTCGTAAGTCACCCGCCCAAAGAGAAGGGCATCGGCCTGGCTGATGTTCTCGACCGCGTGACGATGCAAGTCTTCGTCGACGAGGCCTACACGATGATCGCAGCACCCGTCCAATGTGACGTTGATGGAGTACCGAAGGGGTCGCATTTCGCGAGAGTACCGCTGATGGGGTACACCGGCGATGTGTTGCTTGAATAGTGATCACCAAATCCGCGACACACAACCGCTGGTCACGGCTGGGACGATCACGACCTTGTCTTTGCTACGAGGCTGGGCACGCACAGTGACGGGCGCAGGCTGATCCATAGCTGGTTCCGACCGCTGCTCGTCAAGGCCGGCCTCCATCCATTCGGATCCACGACCTACGCGACTCGTTCATGCACGCGAACTTGAACACCGAGAGCCCATACTTATTGGCTCGGAGGGGTGGCAGAGCGGACGAATGCGGCGGTCTTGAAAACCGCTGAAGCCGCAAGGCTTCCGTGGGTTCGAATCCCACCCCCTCCGCTGATTTCCGTCATGTAATCGCGCTCAGCTCACCGCTTTCTTCACGAGCGCGCCGATCCTTGCCTCTGCGGCCGCAGTCAACTCCTTCAGCGCGAAGGCGACCGGCCAGAGCCCGCCTTCGTCGAGGTTCGCCGCGTCGCTGAAGCCCAACGTCGCGTACCTGCTCTTGAACTTCTGCGCGTCTTGGAAGAAGCAGACAACCTTGCCGTCCTTGTAGTACGCGGGCATCCCGTACCAGAGCTTCGGTGAGAGGGCCGGCGCGCTGGCTTTGACGATCGCGTGGACCCGCTTGGCCATGGCCCGATCCGAGTCCGCCATTTCGGCGATCTTCGCGAGCACGGCGCTTGCGTCCTCCTCCTTGGTCGCGGTCGCCTTGCGCTCTTTGACGAGCTCCTTCATCGCGGCTCGTTCCTCGTCCGTGAGTACGCTGCCCTTCTTGTTGGTCGCGGTGGTGCTCTTGGCGGACTTTTGCGCGTTCTTCGTTGGGCTCATGGGAACCTCCTCTTAAGTCGCGATGCCGGCTACTCCGCGTATGGCTGATCGCTGCCTTGCGCGCTGTACCCGACCCGCCAGACGTAGCCGTCGGGGTCCGCAAAGGAACCGCCGTACCCACCCCACTGCAGCTTCGCCGCGGGCTTCAGGATCTTGGCGCCGGCCTTCTTTGCCTCGTCCATCACCTCGTCAACCCGCTTCTCGCTGCGAACGACGTAGTTCATCACCAGGCCGGAGAAGCCGCCGCCCTGGGGGTTCACGCCGACATCGGCCGCTAGGCCTTCGCGCCCATAGAAGCCAATGAGCGACCCCCCGTGCGGGACGAAGAACACTGAGATCTTGTAGTCGTTCTGGATCTTCCAGCCGAGGCCTTCCGTGTAGAAGCGCTTCGACTTCTCCATGTCATTTACGCCCAGAAGGATCGCGCTGACGTGCGCATTCATTTCGCGCCTCCCCAATCAATATTTAGCGCCTTGACCCAGACCTATTTGTGAGCCGCTTGTGCGCTCGCAACGTACTCGGCGAGCGAGTCGAGTGTCTGCCGCGCGCCCTGTGCGGCGTAGAACTTCGCGACCTTCTCATCGCGCTCTTCCTTGCTGCCGAAAAGCAATTGCAGTGTCGCCTCGGTCGTGTTGCCACGCTCGGCGAGCGTGAGGGTCGTCTTCACCGGGTGCGGGTCGTCCTTCTTCAGCGAATACATCCAGACGATGCGCTCTGGCGGCACGATCTCCTGCCATCTCCAGTGGTTCGGATAGGACCTGCCGTCGGGGCCCTGGATCGTTGCGTCCCACACTCCGCCCGGCTTGAAGTCGAACGCGTGCGTGGTGATCTTGCTGCCCTCCCAGGGGGCACACCACTGGGCGAGGTGGCTGGCGCTGGTGAACGCGTCGAAGACGAGTCGCCGAGGGCCCTCGATGATGCGCGAGACGACGATCTCCCGGTCCGCCTCGTTGCTAGCTTCGCTTGCCATCTGCATGCTCCTTCTGCTGAAGTTTCTTCACGTACTCGTTGAGCCGATCGAAGTTCTCGTTCCAGTACTGCTCGAACCCAATGACCCACTCGTGCATCGGCTGGAGGCCGCGCGCGTCGAGGCCGTAAAGCCGCTGCTGCCCGGATTCTCGGACACGCACGAGTCCCACTTCGCGAAGCACGCGCAGGTGCTTCGACGTACGCGGCTGCGTGATCCTTAGCGCGCGTGCAAGCTCGTTGACCGGACGCTCTCGCCCTTTCAGAAGAGCGAGAATCCGCCGCCGCTGCGGCTCGGCAACTGCGTTGAACGCATCGGAGGTCGTGGCGGCTCGTGCCATGAGGGCAAATATATGTCCATATCGGCATATGTCAAGATTGTGGTGAGAGGAGCGCTGTGGACCTGACCAACGACAGCTACGTGATCGTGATCAGTTTCAAGAGCTCTACCGAGCGCTATTACCGCGACAAGACCGGCTGGTTGAAGGTCTCGACGCGCGGGCGAAAGTTCCGCGCAACCGCCGAGCAGGTCCTGAACCACGTCCTTCCCGCGCTGGCTGGGGTCAAACCGAACGTCACCATCAGGGTGGAGCAGAAGAAGGCGACGCGCGTGGGTCGGTGATCAGCCCTAGGGCGCCGCCACTGTCGCGTCCTGGTAGTAGCCCTGAGGATGGATCTTCTGCAGCGTTCGGGCTATCGCGAGGTCGCCGTTGAATCGATAAGTACCGGATTGGGCGGTCAGGGGCATCTTCACGTGGTAGGCGAAGGTGCCGAGCTCGCCAGGGTTCACGATGTCCTGGCTTGTAGTTGCGTAGGCGATGCTCGAGAGCCACGTCCCGTCGTTCCAGTCGACATTCGGCGAGAAGGCGTTGCATGTTGTCTTGTCCGCGCGGCAGATGGCGAGGTTCACTTGGCTCGCGGTGTTCTTCTGCCACGCGGCCGTGCCCGTGTTCTTGAAGAACACCTGGAATGGCTGCGACGCGCCTGGCCCGATGTTCAAGAACGCGGATTCGCCCGCGTAGTCGGAGTCGTAGCCCTCTACCGCGCTCGCTAGACCGGCGGATCCGAGCGACAGGAGGACCGTCGTGATGATCGTTGTAACGGCGAGTCGCATCGCCCGTCGGCGCCGCAATCGGCGTGCCGGTCTAGCCGCCTGACCGCGGCACGCGTATGCTCCGCGCGGTTCGGGGAGGACGCGCGCTTCCACAAAGCGCACCCGGACTTTCGCGCGTCGGTGTGAGCGTGGCGGAGGAGGGACTCATGGCGGCACGAACAGCCGCGGTGGGCGGCAGCACTGACTGGATCGAGCGGCAATTCCACGTACGCGCGGCAGGCTCCACCATCGGCACAGAGGTCCGCGGCGGCATCACGAATTTCCTCGTCATGTCGTACATCCTCGTGGTCAACGCGATCATCCTTTCGGGTGCGGGCATTCCGTTCCCGGCAGTCGTGGCGGCCACCGCGCTGATGGCCGCGCTCTTCACGGCCGGCATGGCACTGTGGGCGAACTACCCCTACGCCGGAGCAGCGGGCCTCGGCATCAATGCCGTAGTCGCGTTCGGTCTGGTCAAGGGCGCCGGTCTCTCCTGGCAGGGAGCGATGGGTGTCGTCGCGCTCGAAGGGCTTGCGATCTGCGTCGCGATGGCGCTTGGCGTACGCAAGGCGCTCCTCGACGCCGTCCCGGTCCCGATAAAGCTCGGCATCGGCGCCGGCATCGGGGCGTTCATCTTCGCGATCGGCTTCTTCAATGGAGGCCTAGCGGTCGGAACGGGTAACCCGTCCGACCCGGTGGCGCTCGGCAATCTGAACAGCGGGACCGCGATCGTCACGATCGGCGGCCTCTTGCTCACCGCGTTCCTCTACGCGCGAAACGTCAAAGGCGCGCTGATCCTCGGAATCATCGGCGCCACGATCATCGGCATCGCCGTGAACGCCGCGACTGCCGGCGCCACGTACGGGGCTCTTCCCGGCGTTGCCGTCATGCCCAAGACGCTCTTCTCGACACCGGACTTCTCGACCATCGGAGCGGTGTTCACGTCGGTGAACGGCAGCTTCGCTCTCCTCGAGGTCTTCAAGCTCGGCTTCTTCGTCGCGATCCTCACGGTCTTCTCGCTCATGCTGTCTGACTTCTTCGACACCGCCGGCACGGTCGTGTCGGTCGCGTCCGAGGGCGGCTGGCTCAAGAAGGACGGATCCATCGACCGCGCCGACCGCGTCTTCTGGGTCGACTCCCTTGGCGCGCTCTTCGGCGGCATCTTCGGCACGTCCAGCAACACCACCTACATCGAGTCGGGCGCAGGAGTCGCAGAGGGCGCAAAGACCGGGCTCGCGAGCCTCGTCACGGCGGTCCTCTTCTTGCTCGCGATCTTCCTCGCCCCGATCGCGGGGATCGTCCCGCAACAGGCGACGGCCCCGGCTCTCATGCTCGTCGGCTGGTTCATGTTCAAGCCCATCCTCGATCTGAACAAGATCGGGAATATCGATTTCGCGACCGGATTCGCCGTGCTCCTCACCTTGTTCGTGATGCCGCTCACGTACTCGATCACGAACGGGGTCGGAGCTGGTTTCATCGCGTACGCGGCCCTCAAGGTCGCAAGCGGAAAGGCCAAGGACGTCAGCGTCCCCTTGTGGGTGGCGACGGCAGCGTTCGCCATCTACTTCGCTGATCCCTGGCTGCGCCAGTTCTTGTCTCGGTAACGTCCGGTCCGGCACCCAAGGGAGACCCCGTCGTCGACACGACGACGGGGTCTCTTTCTATCCTGACCGCATGGAACCTCGAGCCGCCGTACGCGAAGCCTTGGAGCGTGGCGAGCGCGCAGCGCTCGTGACCGTGACCGGACTCGAGGGAAGTCCGCCTTCGCGTGAGGGCATGGCGCTCGGCGTCCTCGAGAGCGGCGCGCGATTCGGGAGCTTGGGGTGCGACGGCTTTGACGAGTCCGGCGAGCACGACGCGATGCGTGCCCTACGCGAGCGCGTGCGTCTCGAGCGCACCTACGACTGGGACGATGCGTCGCGGATCCGCGTTGAGGTGCGCCCGTTCGCGCCGGGCGAAACGGTCCCCGGGTCGACGGCGCGGCCCGAGCTGATCGTGATCGGCACCGGCCCCGTCGCGCGTGCGCTCGCGGCGATCGGGAAGGTCCTCGGATTCGCGGTCCGGACGGTCTCCGTCGGTCCGTCTGACGTGGCTGAGCCGGACGAGCGCATCGTCGTGCGGGACGCCAAGGAGCTCGTGAAGCTGCGCCTGGGGTCCGAGAGCTACGTCGTGATTGCCGGGCACGATCGTGAGTTCTCGCAGGCGGCGCTGCGCATTCTCTTACTGTCAGACGCGCCGTACCTCGGGATGATGGGAAGCCGTCGCCACACCGGCGGTCTGCTCGACGAGCTCCGCGCCGCGGGAATCTCCGAGCGATCACTCTCACGCGTGCATACGCCGGTCGGTCTCGACCTTGGGGCGCAGACGCCCGAGGAGATCGCCCTCGCTGCGATCGCGCAGATCGTGGCGGTGCGGAGAGGAAGGAGCGGATCGCCTCTCGCGTAGCTGCATTCCCGCCGATAGACTGAGGGTCTCTCGCCTGGGGAGGTCGCATAGCCAGGTCGAGTGCGGTGGTTTGCTAAACCACTACAGCGGTTTATCCCGCTGTCGCGGGTTCGAATCCCGCCCTCCCCGCCCGCGGAATTGCGCAAGTCCACGCCGATATCTTCTTGATGGCCGACTCGGTTCCGGATTCGTTGACCCGGGCGTGGGCTGCGGGGTTGTACGACGGCGAGGGCTCCTGCTCGGCCTACCTACCGAAAAAGCGGCTCACCTACCGTCGACAAATGGCCGTGAGCCAGGGCGGTCAGGCTTCTGAGCTTCCTGAAGTTCTGACGAGGTTCCGGGCAGCGGTTCTCGGAATCGGCAACATCACCGGCCCTTATCGCGGATACCTCTACTACTGGAAGACCTCGCGCAAGGAGGCGCTAGATCAGGTAGCTGCGCTGCTCTGGCCCTATCTGGGCGCAGAGAAGAGATCCCAATTTGAGGCGGCGAGTTCCCTCGCGAAGCGGCCCGTCACTCTGATCTGGGACGGTTGTATGGTGCCTCGAGATATCGAGGTCGCCTGGGCGGCCGGATTCTTTGACGGGGAAGGCACCGTGAGCGTCGGAACCGATCCCCGCACTGGGCGCTACAGCGCGATAAATATGGAGATACCGCAGTCGAGCGCAGCCGGGCTACCCGACGTTCTTGTGCGATTCCACAGGATCGTCGGCGTTGGAAACGTTACCGGTCCGCACGAGCCACGCAGTCCCTGGTCTCGCTTGCCCCAATATCGCTGGCGAAGCGGAGCCCTCGACGACGTGGAGCATGTGGCCGCGCTCCTCTGGACCCGATTGGGACCCACGAAGCGCAAGCAGCTCGACACGTCGATTCGCCTGCGACGGGCCGGCAAACCCCCCAGGGTGGGAAACCGGGACAACTCCAATTACGTTTAGTACGCAGTGAGGCCGCTTTCTTGTTCTCGGGTTCGTCCTCATTTCTTGCGGCGCGGTGGCAGCACCGCCCGGTCTGGCATCCAAGCCGTCACCGGTTCGGGCGAGAAGGACGGCGTGAAGCTCCACATTGACCTCGACAAAGCGGTCATCGCTACGGTCAGCACAGCGCCTACGACATTTGAAGCTTCGCTCAGGATCGATGGCGATGTCTGGGTCATCAATGCATCTCGGGCGGCGAAGGCCGGTGACGTTTATCCCGGAGGCGAGATCGAGATCCGCGTCGACGCCGCGAACGGGACGGTCATCTCGGTCATTGAACGGCACTGACCGCGACGAGGTTCAGGTGTCTTAGTCGAGTGCCCTGACGATCAGACCGGCCGGCACCTTTGGATAGAAGTAGGTGGTCTTCTGTGGAAGTCGCTCGCCGGCGTCGGCCACACGACGGAGCGTTTCGGCATCGATCGGCCGCAAGAGAACCGCGGTCGCACCTGTCTCTGTCGCCGCGAGCGCCACGTTCAGATCGTGCTCGTACGCGATGTCGGCTCCGGCGTCCCGCGCTTCGCGCAAGAGCAACTCCTCCGCCTGCGCCACGGGGAGGTCGCGCCATGCCGGCCTCACGCTGCTCAAGTCCGCGTCCGCTCTGAGCGTCAGCTGCTCGTAACGCCCGCCGCGCACGACCACGATCCCGGGCTGGCTATCGGCCATCGCCCGCGCATTGATCGAGGAGCGCTCAAAGTACCGGTCGATCGCGCGATCCAACGCGCCGTCGCCGCGCACGATGCGATGCGTCGCGAAGATACGCAGCCCCGGGTCGTCCGCGGAGCAGAGATAGGCGAGGACGTATCCGATTGCCGCATGGGCAGACGCGCCCGCGCCACGTTCGGCGAGGTACGTCAGCGCGGTTTCGTAGCGGTGATGTCCGTCCGCGATGTACACGCGCCGCTTGGCGAGGGCGTCGCGAAACTCGCCAATCGCGAGACGATCGCCGATCGCCCAGACGCGATGCTGCTCGTCACCCATCGTCGTTTCGGCCGTGGGCCTCGTCGCTTCAATGTGCCGCGAAACTCCCCCGGCGATCTCGCCGCGCGTGTCCTCGAACACACCAAAGATCGCGCTCGTGTTCGTCCGGGTCGCCCGAAGCAGCGCGAGGCGATCCTCCTTCGCCTTGGGGAACGTGAGCTCGTGGGGCATCACGACGCCCTCTTCGGGACGGTGCAGCCGCAGCGCGCAGTGGATCCCGCGCCGGCGCACCCTCGTCTTTCCGACCGAGAACTCGTGGTCGTGTACGTAGATCGCCGCGGCGGAGTCCTGCTTCAGGACGCCGCGAAGGCGCCACGCGGCGAGATCTGCCGCCGCGCGCGCGTAGGGATCTCCGTCCGGTTTCGGAAATTCGATCCGGACGAAATTGTGCGGGCTCTGCGCGTAAAGGCGGTCGCGCTCCTCGGGGCTGATGACGTCGTACGGCGGGCAGAGGAGCTCGCCGAGCGGTTCGGATTGCTCGCCGTACCGGAGGGCGCGGAAGGGGGCGACGTCGGCCACGTCCCGATTCTGGGGCAGCCGAGCGAGGACAATTCCGAACGTGAGACACCGAGCGCTCGTCGTTGGCGCGGGCAACGCCGGAACGGCTCACGCTGAAGCGCTCAACA
>VBEY01000332.1 GCA_005889295.1 Chloroflexota bacterium
GACCCCGAGCGCGATGCTCGCAACGATTTCGGATTGCCCGAACGCACTGACGATCGACGCTCCGAGGTCAAGCCAGTACGCGTGCGGGACCTGCACGAAGTCCAAGATCGCGCGATCGACGCCGGCGAGGACACCGAGCGCCACCAGCACGGCGAGGGCCGCGAAGGCCACGAGCGCGATTGCGCCCCGAGTCACGGAGTTGATGTGATCACCGGCCGCGTTCGCCGAACGATGACGTATCCAACAAAACCGAGGAATGTCGCGACCGCGACCCAAAGGATCGCCAGGGGAAGCGTCGCGGCTTCGTGGCTGTAGAACGACGGCAGCGCCGTCTGCACGTCAGGGCGGATGACTTTGCCGAGCTCGAGCCAAAGCTGCACGGGATTGCCGTCACGGATCTGCGGCATGTACTCGTAGCGCAGGCCCGGCCGCACCGCGTACACGAACGCGACGAAGGCTGACCACCACACCGCGACCGCCGTGAAGCCAAGGAGCGCAACGCGCAGGCGAGCGGCCGACGCGAGCGCGGTCTCGATGCCGGCCGCGACGGCGACGACGAGGAACGGCAACCCCGCGAGGAGGTAGCGCGACGGCGGACCGCCATCGGCGTGCCAGTACGCGACGTCGGCGATGAAGAGGAGGTAGAGGCCCCACCCCAGGAGGAGCGCGGCAAGCGGCGCTCCGTACACGCGCCGGAGGCGCCAGAGCGCCGCAACGCCGACGAACGCGAGGAGGTAGATCGGTGCGCGCGGCACGAGCCCGAACGCGCGGTCAAAGAAGAGCCCGGGGATCCCGCTCTGCGGCGAGAAGTTCAGCACCTCCTGCTGATCGCGGATGAGGAAGTAGCCCGCGCCCGGAATGAACCAGCCGAAGAGGCGCCAGTTGAAGTAGCAGAGGAGCAGAACGAGCGCGGTGAACGGCAGCCCCGCGGTCACGACGCGCCGCACGAGATCGCGCCTCGGCCAGATCGCGACGTACGCGAGGACCAGGCCGAGCCCGATCGCCACGAACCACGAGCGCGTCGTGAGCCACGGGAGCGTCCCCACGAACGCGCTGGCGAGCGCGAGATTGCGAAGCGGCGTCGCGGTGCCCTGGCGGATGAGGCGGACGACGGTGACGAACATGAGCGCGGCGATGAGATCGGGGTAGATCTGCGTCGTGTACGTGATGAAGGGATGGACGAAGACCGTCGCGGCCACCGCGAGGAGCGACGCGCCGGTCGAAGGCGAGATCCCGCAACAGGAGGTACAGCTGCGCCGCGAGCAGCGCGCCGAAGAGGCAGAGGAGCGCGAGGACTCCGGTGCGGCCCGCGAGCGCGTACGGGATCACCGCGAGGACGGGCAGGCCCATGTCGCGAAGCGAGTAGATCGCGTTGCCGACGTGGATTCCGTGGACGTCCGGCAGGGGCTCGGGATAGAACTCGTGGTACCGCTGTCCCGC
>VBEY01000244.1 GCA_005889295.1 Chloroflexota bacterium
GGCTTCGGCCCGTAGAACGGCACGGCCGCTTTCAGGTCCAGGGCAGCGATGACGACGTTCCAGGTCTCGCCTCCGCCAAAGCAGAAGCCGACGACGCCGATGGTGCCGCTCGTCTGCGTCCTGAGGAAGTCGACCGCGGCCTTGTGGTCGGAGATCTTTTCGGCGACCGAGCGTTTGCCGAGCGCCGCGTTGTATGTCGCCTGGTCGGTGAGCTTGGCGGCTCCGCCGTCCCGCGCCGCCAGGTCGATGTTGAGCCCGACGAAGCCGGCCGTGGCGACGCGCCGCACAACGTCGCGGATGTGCTCGGTCTGTCCGCGGTTCTCGTGGATGACGATCACGCCAGGCACGCGGCCGCTCAGGTTGGCTTTCGCCATGTACGCCTGGAGGTCCGCACCGTCTGCACCCTTGACCGACGGCTGCGACACGGTGATGCGCGGGTCGTTCTCCTTGACTGTGACGCCGTCGGTGGTCGTCGCCGGCGGCGGCGTGGCGAAGGGCTGCGCCACAAGACTGGGCGACCCGGAAGCGCTCGTCGGCGCGCTCGAGGGCGACGTCGCCGCGGGCTTTGGGCTGAGGTCGCACGCGGCGAGGATGGTGCTCGCCAGAGCCGCGCTTCCGGCGATGAGCGTCACCCGGCGAAAAAGCTCACGGCGCGAGATCAGGCCCTCGCGGTGATCCTCGATGTGCTCGTCGATGAAATATCGCTGCGTCTCGTTCAGCTGTTCCATCGCTCTCCTCCCCGAATGTCCTCCTGGTGTACGTGGGCGATGCTCGGGCGGTTCAGCCCGCGGTGTTACCTGCCCGCGGGAGCCGCGACCGCGATACGCGCCGCGAGATCGCGGATGACTTTCGCCGCGGCGCTGTCGGGGTGAAGCGCGACGAGCGGCCGGCCCCGGTCCGCGGCATCGTCGCAGGCCTGCGTGTACGGCACGACGATGTCCGGCTTGCGATTGAAGAAGCGCGCCACGTGATCCATCTCCACACCGGTGGCGCTCGTGCGGTTGACCACAAGGACCGTTCGTTCCTGCGGGAAGGAGAGTTTCTCGAGGACGTCGAGCGCCTGCTTCGTCGCTTTGAGCGACGGAAGATGAGCGGCGGTCACGACCACGACCGCATCAGCCGCGTCCAGCGCGGCGAGCGCCTGCTGGGAGAAGCTCGCGGGTGCATCGATCACGACGTAGTCGGACTGCTTCTGGAGATGGTCGATAGCCTGCTGGACCGCGGGAACCGTGACGAGCTCGGCGCGTTCGGGCCCGTCGGATCCGGCGAGGACGCGGACCCCGCTTCGGTCCTGATCGAGGTAGCTCGCGAACGTCGCGTCGTCGAGCTGCTCGTGCGCGTTTTCGGCGAGATCGGCGAGCGAACGCGCGGCGGTGAGATTCATCAGCATCGGGGCGTTCCCGAATTCGAGGTTCAGATCGAGCAACGTGACGCGATAGATCGTGGTCGCGGCGAGCGCGACGGCCGCGTTGACGGCGAGCGTCGTGGATCCGACGCCGCCCTTGCCGTGGACGAAGAGGATGACGTTGCCGCCGCGCTTCACGATCGCGTCGCCCGCAGTCGTGCGGAATCGCCTGATCAGGACCTCGACCTTCGCCGCGAGCACCGCCATCTCGACGGGCTTGGGGATGTATTCGTCGGCCCCTTCGGCGTAGCCGGTGAGGACGTCGTCGGCCTGTTTGCGCGCGGACAGCATGATCACCGGGATCCGCGCCGTGCGATGGTCGGCGCGCATCCGTCGGGTGAGCTCCAGGCCGTTCATGTTCGGCATGTTCACGTCCGTGATCACGAGGTCCGGTGATTTGGCGCGAATGGCTTTCAGAGCTTCCCAGCCATCGTTCGCGACGGTGACCTCGTACCCGTGCCGCGTCAGCCAGGTCGAAAGGAGCTTTCGTATCTGCTCCTCGTCGTCGACGAAAAGGACGCGCTCGCCGGCCACTAGCTCTTCGAGTACTGCGCCACGCGCGCGCGTAGATCGGCCATCGTGAACGGCTTGGCAAGATGGCCCGCGGCCCCGTGCCGGAAGCATTCTTCGATCTGCTCGCGCTGGACCGACGCCGTCATGAATACGATCGGGATGTGCGCGATATCGGGCATCGCGCGCATCGCGTCGGCCAGCTCGAAGCCATCCATAACCGGCATCGCCACGTCGCTGAAGACTACGTCAGGACGAACGCGCTCAATGAGATCGAGTCCTCGCTTCCCATCCTCGGCGATGTGCACGTCGTGGGTCGTCGAGCGCATCGCGGCCTGCACGAGCTTTCGGATCATAGGGTCGTCCTCGCAGAAGACGACCTTGCTCATGAGGCGGCCTCGGTGACGTCGGAGCGCGCAGCCGCGCTTCGCGGCAAGATGACGTGGAACACCGACCCCGCGCCGACCGTGCTCTCCGCCCAGACCGTGCCGCCGTGGAGCTGCACGATCTGACGCACGATCGGGAGCCCGAGCCCTGTTCCCTGGATGTGTCGCGTCGCCGGAGACTCCACCCGGCCGTACCGCTCGAAGATCGCCTCGAGCGCCTCTTTTGGGATGCCCATGCCGTGGTCGCGCACGACGACGTGCGAGGTGTTTCCCTCGAGGCGAGTGCTCACCACGATCTCGCCACCGTTCGGCGAGTACTTCACGGCGTTGTTCAGGAGGTTCGCGATCACCTGGGTGAGCTTGTCGCGGTCCCCGCTCATCTCTCCGACGAGCGGGTCGAGCCGTACTGACACGGGGTGCTGCGGTGCGTTCGGCCGCACCCGGTTGACGGCTTCGCTCACCACGTTGTTCAGGTCCACCGGCTCGCGATGGAGCTGCATCCGGCCCGACTCCATCTTGTCGAGGTCCAGCATCTCGTTGATCATTCGATTGAGGCGGTGGGCATCTTTGTTGATGTCGCCGGCGTACTCGCGCATCTCTTCAAGGGTCAGGTCCTCGCTCCGCATCATCTCCGAGAACCCCTGGATGCCCGTGAGCGGCGTGCGGAACTCGTGGCTCACGATCGAGACGAAGTCGGACTTTGCCCGGTTCAAACGCTCGAGCTCGGCGACTGCGGCGCGCTGGCGTTCGTACGCCTCTGCTGCGGCGATCGCGACGCGGAGCTCCTGCCCGACCGACTCGATGAGCCGCACCTCGTCGGCCGTCCACTCACGAGTGCGGTCGATCTGCGAGAACGAGAGGGCGCCGGCGAGCTGCCCACCGACCCGGATCGGGGTCGCCGCGGCGGCGATGACGTCTTGTGTCACCTGGTCCTCGGGGCGGTGCGCGTCCGCGAAGCGCCGATCCTTCCGGATGTCCGTAACGATGACCGTGCGCCCGAGGCGCGCCGCGAGTCGCGCGATGGGCAGGTGCTTGGCGCCGACACCGACCGGGGCGACGCCCGTGGCGTCCCACTCGTACGAGACCGCAAGATCCTCTTCGCTCGCGCCGGTGCAGACGAGGGCGCGAGAGACACCGAGGACCTTGGCGAGCTCGTCCACCGTGCCGCGGAGGATCTCGGTCGGGTCGAGGCTCGCGCGAGCGCGCTGTGCGATGCGGTTCACGAGCGCCTCGCGCTCGGCTCGAGCCTCCGCCTCCTTAACCGAGAGCGCGCTGTGGATCGAACCTGCCACGTACTGGCCCATGATCACCGGCAGCTGAGCTGTGTCGGGTGTGACGTCCCCGGGACGTTCGCCCAGCAGGAGAAGTGCACCGACGAGCCGTTCACGCGACACGAGTGGCAGCGCAGCGAACGATCGTGCGGGAGCGAGCGCGGGCATCTCCTCTTTGACCCTTGCCCACATCTGGGGCTCGGCCGCTGTGTCTGCCACGACGAGCGACTGGCGGTGGTCGATCACGCGGACCCGAACGATCGAAGGTAGAGCGACCGAGGAGTAGCTGCGCTCCTTGAACGCCTCGGCCCGTGGGCCATCCGCAGCGATCGTGCGAAAAGCCTCGAGCACGTCGTCGTACACGATGAGAGCGAGCGTCACGTCGAGCGGGAGGCCGCCCCGGATGGCCGCGACGAAATACCCGCCGATCTGCTCGAGGTCGAGCGGGCCGGCGAGAGCCGCCGACAGGCCGAAGATCGAGCCGAGCTCCTGGTCCTTGTGTTCTTCCGAGCTCTTTGCCTCAGCTTCCGCCGACTTCGCCCCGGCGAGCGCGGTCGCGAGCCGATGCATGATCGCGGCGGCGATGAGGCTGATGCCCAGCCACACCACGAAGGACACGATCTGGATCGATGAGAGCACGTCCCCGCTGTCCCGGAGCGCGATGACGATCCCGCTGTGGGCAAGCTCGATCGTGTAGATGAATTGGACGGCAAAGAAGACCAGGGCGGCGTACAGAGTTGACGCCGCCACGTAGAAGCGCAGCGAGCGCGGGAGCTTACGCATTCTCTCCTGCCGTCGCGCGAATCGTACTGGCTCGCCTGTCAGACGGACATGCCTGGACGCCTGATCCCGAATGGCTACGTGATCAAGTCACAAAATCGCGAGTCGGCGTCAATTGGCTGCCGTACACTCTTTGAACGGGCACAACTCGCGAGGAGGGTGTCTTTTGACGACGCGGAACTACGTGCCGATGGTCATTGAGCAGTCCGGGCGCGGCGAGCGCGCCTACGACATCTTCTCCCGCCTGCTCAAGGAACGGATCATCTTCATCGGGGACGCGGTCGAGGACACGATGGCCAACCTGATCATCGCGCAACTCCTCTTCCTCGAATCCGAGGACCCCGAGCGGGATATCTACCTCTATATCAACTCGCCGGGGGGCGTCGTCACAGCCGGACTCGCCATCTACGACACCATGCAGTACCTCAAAGCCCCTGTGAACACGATCTGCATCGGCCAGGCCGCCTCGATGGGCGCCGTGCTCCTCGCGGCCGGCGCGAAGGGGAAGCGGTACGCGCTGCCGAACTCCCGGATCATGATCCACCAGGGGTCAGGCGGGTTCCGCGGTAATACCCAGGACGTGCTCATACAGGTGAGAGAGCTCGAAACGCTCGTCGAGAAGCTCATGCGGATCCTGGCGCACCACACCGGCCAAGCGGCCGAGAAAGTGAAGCGCGATGCTGAGCGTGATCGCTTCATGAGCGCGGAAGAGGCGCGCGACTACGGCCTCATCGACGAGATCTTCGTCGGCAAGGAGTCGCTCATCTCGATCGCCAAGGCCGAGGGAGAAACCCGCGAGCCGACTCGAGAGCCGGTGGGTTCCCGCTAGACCATGACAACGACCGCGAAGGGCGGCAAGCCCTATCGCTGCTCCTTCTGCGGCAAGAGCCAGGACCAGGTCCGAAAGCTCATCGCCGGTCAGGGCGTCTACATCTGCGACGAGTGCATCACCCTCTGCCGCGAGATCGTCGACGAAGAGTTCATGGAGACGCCGAAGGCGCGAACCCTTGGGGCCAAGGTCCCCAGCCCGCGCCGCATCAACGAGATCCTCGACCAGTACGTCATCGGCCAGGACAAGGCAAAGCGTGTCCTCTCCGTCGCCGTGTACAACCACTACAAGCGCGTCGGCGCGGGACACCGCGTGGACGATGTCGAGCTCGGCAAGTCGAATGTGCTGCTCATCGGCCCGACCGGGTGCGGCAAGACGCTTCTGGCGCAGACCCTCGCCCGCATCCTCGACGTGCCGTTCTCGATCGCCGATGCGACCAGTCTTACGGAGGCGGGTTACGTCGGCGAGGATGTCGAGAACATCCTTCTCCGGCTCATTCAGGCGGCCGACTTCGACCTCAATCGCGCGCAGCGCGGGATCATCTACATCGACGAGATCGACAAGATCGCGCGCAAGGGCGACAACCCGTCGATCACCCGCGATGTCTCCGGCGAGGGCGTCCAGCAGGCGCTCCTGAAGATCCTTGAGGGGACCGTCGCGAATGTCCCGCCGCAGGGCGGCCGCAAGCATCCGCACCAGGACTTCATTCAGATCGACACCACGAACATCCTCTTCGTGTGCGGCGGCGCGTTCGAAGGTCTCGAGAAGATCGTCGAGGCGCGCGTGGGTAAGAAGACGATGGGCTTCGGGGCCACGCTCCGTGACAACACCAAAGAGACCTCGGCGATCCTCGAGCAGGTGATGCCGGACGATCTGCTGAAGTACGGGCTCATCCCGGAGTTCGTCGGCCGGCTCCCGGTCGTCGTGCCGCTGCAGGCGTTAGACGAGGGCGACCTCATGCGCATCCTTACCGAGCCGAAGAACGCGATCGTGAAGCAGTATCAGAAGTTCCTCGCGCTCGACAAGGTGGAGCTCCAGCTCACGCCGGACGCGCTCGAAGCGGCGGCCAAGGGCGCCGCGAAGCGAAAGACCGGCGCCCGCGGGCTCCGTACGATCATCGAGGAGGTGCTCCTCGACGTGATGTACGAGATCCCGTCGAGCACGAACATCCGGAAGGTCGTCGTCACCGGCGATTCGATCGAGGGCCGCATGAAGCCACTCCTCCTCTCCAAGAACGAGCAGATCTCGCTCGAGGGCGACGAAGCCACCGCGTCCTAGCGCGGCCGTGCCTAAGCTCTACTACGCGAGTCCTCGCGACCTTCCGCTGATCGAGCCGCACCCGGGGGTGAAGGGCCGCGTCGTGCACGCCCAGCACGCAACGATGATCGTGTACGACTACACCCCGAGGACGATCGTCGAAACCCACAAGCACGACGTCGAGCAGTTCGGCGTCGTCGTAAAGGGATCGTTGGCGATGGTCATCGCCGGCGAGCAGCGCATCCTCATGGTGGGTGACAGCTTCCGGATACCCGCCGGAACCGCGCATGGCGCTCGCGTCTTCGAAGAGGCCACGCAGGTCGTCCAGGTCTTCGCTCCGCCGCGCACCGACCTCCCGCGGCCGAGCCCGAACGGACCCGTTAAGCCCTAGCGTCCCGGTCGCGCACCGCGACGACGACGAGAAGAACGCCCAGAGCGACGACGGACGCGGCGAGTGCCAGCTCCGGTTCGGTCCCGTAGATCGTGCACGACCCTCCGCCCGTGTTGAACGCAGCGCACCGGTCCACGGCCTGGCGTACGAAGTAGACCCACCAGATTCCGAACGCGACGAGAAATCCTCCACCGAGCGCGTGTGAGTCCCGGCGCAACGTAACGAGTCCGACGAGGGCGGCAAACACCACCAGCGCGAGCGGAAACGATGTCGTGAAGAGCGGCACCGCGACCGCGCCAAGGACAAGCCCGGCGAGCGCGCTGCCGAGAGCGGTTTGGATGGTGGCCTCCCCACGACTCTGATACCTGCGAGGCCGGGAGCCTACCTATCGTCACCGCGGGATGCGGGGAGTATTTCCGCGCGACCCGCTGCTTGTGGGACGGGTCGGTGCGTGCCTCGGAGCGGTCGCCTGGCTCTGGCTTGGTGGGCAGGGAGTCGTACCGCTCGTGGCGCTCGCCCTCACGTTCCTCGTTGCGACGTCCGCGGGCGTCTGGTGGCTCGACCGGGCGCGGGGTCACCCGCTCGGACTGCACGAGGTTCCCGCGCAGATCGTGCTCGCGGATCTCGTGACCGCGGGCGTGTGGATGGTCGGCAGCGCGACGAACCCGCGCAGCATCGCGTTCGTCATCGTCCTGGCTGTCGGCGCCTTCGCCATGTACCGGCTGGGCCGAGCGGGTCTCATCGCCACCATGACGACGTACCTCGCGGCGCGCCTCGGCATGGAGGCGCTGCGCATGATGATCGGCGAGCCCACTCCGGTGCCCCAGCTCGTGGCCGAGGTCATCGTTGTCTCCCTCGCGGTGCTGATCGTTTCCGCCACGGTCGATAGCTACCGGGCCGAACAGTCCCGTGCCGAAAAAGCCCTGCGTCTGGGTAGGACCCTGGAACGCCTTGCCACCGAGATCGCGTCGGAGACCGAGCCCGGGGCGCTCTTCCGCACGATCGCCCGGAGCGCGCTGCTCCTCGTGGATGCGCATCACGCCACCATCAACGTCCGCCGCGGCGATGAGTTCTACATCGCGGCGGGCGCCGGTACCGGCGAGCGGATCGTGGGGGTGCACGCGCCGGCCGAGATGGGGATCGTCGGCGCGGTCCTGCGCACCCGGGCGACCGTTGCTGTCGAGGACTACGCCACCGATCCAACGGCCGTTCCGGCGGTCCGCGACATCGGAGTGCGAGCGCTGATCGGTGTCCCGATCTTCCTGCACGGCGAGTTCGCGGCCACGATCACCGTCGGTCGCCTCGAGCGCCGTGCGTTCGACGCCGACGACCGCGCCGCACTCGAAGGCCTCGCCTCCCACGCGTCGATCGCACTTCGCAACGCGCGCATCATCGAGCAGGGCCGCCGTCTCGAAACGCTGTCGCGCGAGCTCTCTGGAGCGATGCCGGAGGACGTGATCGACCGGATCGCGCAGGCGATGCAAGCGGTCTTCGACCTCGAGTGGGTGCTCATCACCGAGCTCAAGGGCGATCTTGGCAGGCCGCTCGCAGCCCTCGGCAAGGCCGCTCCGGCGCGCGGCCACGACTGGACGCCGCTCGGTCCGCTCCTACGGCAGCTGGTCGCGACGCGCGAGCTCGTCCTCCTCAGGGATTACGCCACCGACCGCGGCATCGAGCCGGACCGGCCGATCAGCATGCTCGCCCATGAGATGGGCGTGCACGCCACCATGGTGGCGCCGGTCATCCTTCAGGGCGAACTTCGCGCCGCTCTGGCTGTCGGCACGACCGATCCGTATCGATCGTTCGACGCCATCGAGCGACAGGAGCTGCTCGCCGTCGCGGACCTCGCCGCGAGCGCGCTCCGGGCGGCCAACGAGCGGCGCGAGCGCGAACGACGGATCGGCCGCCTGTCCGCCCTGAATGTCCTGGCATGGCAACTCGCTGCCGTGCACGAGCCGTTCGGGATCGCGAGACTTGCGTTCGACGCTGCCGCGACGTTGACACGGCGTGACTCGTTTTCGATCGCGCGCTACGACGATCGCAGCAACGAGCTCGACTTCGTGATCGAAGCGCATGGTGACGAAGCCGTGGCAGGCGAGACGCAAGTTCCCGTCGGGTCGGGACCGACGAGCCAGGTCGTCCTCTCCGGAGAGCTGTTCCGCACCCCGAACGCGGTCCATCTCCCAATGAAGAGTCGCGGAAAGCTCGTCGGGGTTCTCGCTTGCGGGACCGATGCGCCGAACGTGCTCGACGACGAGGACGTCGCGGTGCTCCAGACCCTCGCAAATCTCGTCGCGACCGCCTTCGAGAACGCCGGCGCTCTCGCGCGCATGCGCGAGCTCTATCTCGCCTCCGTACGCGCGCTCGCCGCGGCGGTCGACGCGCGCGACCCGTACACCCGCAGCCACTCGGCGCGGGTGGCGGCGCTTTCTCGCGGGATCGCCGAGGAGATGAAGCTCAGCGTCGACCAGGTCCGCCGCATCCAGCTCGGTGCGCTTCTGCACGACATCGGCAAGATCGGCGTCCCCGACGCGATTCTCAACAACCCCGGGGCGCTCTCACCCGACGAGTGGGTGATCATGCGGAGCCACTCGATGCTCGGCGCGTCCATCGTGAATGCGGTCGAGCCCCTTCGGGACCTCGTGCCGATCGTGCGATCGCATCATGAGCGCTACGACGGCGCCGGCTATCCCGACGAGCTCGGCGGCGATCTCGTGCCGATTGAGGCGTATGTCGTGGCCGCGGCGGACGCGTTCGAGGTCATCGTGAGCCGTCGCGCGTACAAGCCGGCGCAGACGGTCGAGTACGCCTGCGCCGAGCTCCTCCGCTGTCGCGGGACCCAATTCCACCCCGCTGTGGTCGACGCGTTCCTGCGGCTCATCGAGCGCGACCGCGCGCAGGGCGCGGCGCAGCTCCGCCGCATCGCCGGGATCCTTCACGAGGACATCGAGGACGTGCCCGGACCGGGACTCCTCCTCGAGCAGTTCGCGGCGAGCGCCCAGACCCACGGACGGCAGCTCGCGATCCTCCAGCGGCTCGCGTCGGAGATCAGCGCCGTGCTGGACATCGACGATCTCGCTGAGCGGCTGCTCCGGATCATCTGCGACGCGATGGGTTACGAGAACGGCTTCCTCCTCACGCTCGACGACGGGGGCGACCACCTCGTGATCCGAGCCGCGGTGGGACCCTCAGGGTCGTATGTCGGTCAGCGCCTTTCGCGAGGTCAGGGCATCAGCTGGTGGGTGGTTGAGCGCGGCGAATTGCAGAACGTGGCGGACGGCCGCCTCGATCCGCGCTTCTACGGGCCGGACGAGATCCGCTCGGTCCTTACCGTTCCGCTTCAGCTCGGGGACGAGCGGATCGGGGCGCTCGGCGTAGAAAGCCCGCGTGTCGCCGCGTTCGGCCGCGAGGACGAGGAGCTCCTCACCGCGGTCTCGCATCAGGTCGCGGCTGCCGTGCGGGTCGCGAAGCTACACCAGGCGGCCAAGACCGCCGCGGCGACCGATCCGCTCACCGGGCTTCCGAACCGGCGAAGCTTCTTTGAGCGTCTGGAGCGGGAGCTGGCCGGACGTGAGGGCGAGTCGCTCTCCGTCGCGATCCTGGACGCGAACGGTCTCAAGGCCCTGAACGACGACTTTGGCCATGCCGCCGGCGACGAGGCCCTCGTTCGGGTCGGCGCAATCCTGCAGGCAGGGGTTCGGGACGGCGACCTGGTGGCGCGAATCGGGGGCGACGAGTTCGCGGTGCTCTTCAGCCGCGCGCCGATTCTGACCGCGGAGCGGATCGTGCGCCGCCTTGCCGACCAAATAGCCCGCGGCACGATCGGCGCGGGGCACCGGTTGCCCACGATCGCCTGGGGTGTGGCCGACGCGACCGGCGAGGCGACGGTCGACGCCCTGGTCGAAGCTGCCGACCGCGCGATGTATCGCCAGAAGCAGCTCATGCGGAGGCGGACACCGGCCTAGCCCTCGCTCGGCCTCTTTTGCACGGCACCGGATCTGCACCCATGATGTGCATGGGGGGATCCGTGGGCATCAGGAATCTTCTGCTTCGCGTCGGACTGGCGCTTTCGATTGTCTTTGTGGCGATCGGGATGACGTTCGCCGTGCCGGGCAGCTCGGCGCGGTCGGAAGCGTCCGTCTCGGCACCGGCCGCCTCCGTGGGGCCGGCCGTTGCCGGCTACCAGGCCGCACCGCTGAACCCGGACCGCGTGGCTGCGGCGAATGCGGCGAGCCAGCAGGCCGCCACGCTCGTGGCCCTCGCGACGACCGTCGTCCTGCTCGCCATCTTCGCTATCCTGTTCAGTTACCGGCAGCGACCGGGAGGAGTACGGGCCTCAGGACGATAGAGAAGGCGCCCCACGGGTGTAAGGGCGCCGCGTGAGAGGTTCGGAAGGTCGCCCGCGAGCCGGACCGGGTCCGCCCGTTAGCGCGGATATGAGGCACGGAGACGTCTCCGTGCGAAGCCAGGGTGGTACCACGACGCCGCTCGTCCTTGGACGAGGCGGCGTTTTTGTTTGGAGAGAGGAGGACGACCGATGGCGACGACGATGCCCGGACCACCCGCGTCAGCGCTGGACCTCGCGGAAAAGAACTTCCGCCCCGCCGCCGTCGAGGCCGACCTCTACGCCTGGTGGGAACGGAGCGGCTTCTTCACTCCCGACACGGACGATCCGAGGAAGCCATTCGTCATGATGCTGCCGCTGCCGAACGTCACCGGCGATCTCCACCTCGGACACGCCCTCGGGTTCGGCGGCTACGAGGACCTCATGGCGCGGTACCACCGCATGCGGGGCGAGCCGACGCTCTACATGCCCGGCACCGACCACGCCGGGATCATCGCGCAGGTCGTGCTCGAGAACGAGCTAGCGAAAGAGGGCATCACGCGGCAGCAGCTGGGCCGCGAGAAGTTCCTCGAGGAGATGTGGAAGTGGATGGATTACTACCGTCCACGGATCGACAAGCAGCTCCGCATGCTGGGGTGTTCGCTCGACTGGTCGCGTCCGCACTTCACGATGGAGGCGTCGCATCAGCGTGCCGTGCGCACGCACTTCATCCGGCTCTACAAGAAGGGGCATCTCTACCGCGCCGATCGCATCGTGCACTGGTGCCTCCGGGATCAGACGACCTACTCCGATCTCGAGGTGAAGCACGTCACGCGGACGGACACCCTGTACTACGTGCGTTACCCCTGGGCCGACCGGATGCCGCCCGGAACCCCCGACGTCGTCATCGCGACGACGCGTCCTGAGACCATCGTCGCCGACGTCGCCGTGGCCGTGCACCCGGACGACGAGCGTTGGAAGGCATTCGTGGGCAAAGAGGTGCTCGTCCCGGGTGTCGAGCGGCGCGTGCGGATCATCGCCGACGCGGCGGTCGATCCGGCATTCGGTACCGGCGCGCTCAAGATCACCCCCGGTCACGACCAGACGGACTTCGAGATCGGACAGCGCCACGGTCTTCCGGTGCTCTCGGTGATCGACAAGCGGGGCATGATGACGCCGGCCGCGGGCCCGCTCGCCGGTCCCGACCGCGAGGCCGGGCGGAAGATGATGGTCGAGAAGCTGCGCGCCGCCGGACTGCTCCTCAAGGAGGAGCCGATCACGCACGCGATCGCGGTCCACGACCGTTGCGGGACGATCGACGAGCCCCTCGTGTTGAAGCAGTGGTGGGTCCGCATGGACCGGCTCGCGCCGCCGGCGATCGCGGCGGTCCGCGACGGGCGCATCACGATCGTTCCGAAATACCAGGAGAAGGTCTATTTCAACTGGATGGAGAACATCCGCGATTGGCCGGTATCGCGTCAGATCTGGTGGGGCCACTCCATTCCGGTGTGGTACTGCCGTGACTGCGACAACGTGATCGTCCCGGACGAGGACGCTGCGGATCCGACTCGCTGCACGCGCTGTCGCTCCGACGACATCTATCAGGACACCGACGTGCTCGACACGTGGTTCTCCTCGGGCCTGTGGCCGTTCAGCACGCTCGGCTGGCCGGACCAGACGCCCGATCTGCGGCGCTACTACCCGGGCTCGGTGCTCGAGACCGGGTACGACATCCTGTTCTTCTGGGTGGCCCGCATGATCATGCTGGGCCTCGAGCACATGGGCGAGATCCCCTTCGACACCGTGTACCTCCACGGTCTCGTGCGCGTGGGCACGGTGAAGATGAGCAAGTCGCTCGGGAACGTGGTGAGCCCGGTGGACTTCATCGCGGAGTACGGAGCCGACGCGCTCCGCTACGCGCTGGTGCACGGCATCGCGGCGGGCGCGGACTCTCAGCTCTCGCAAGAGAAGCTCGACCATGCCCGGAACTTCGGCAACAAGGTCTGGAACATCAGCCGGTTCGTGCTGAAGCAGGTGGACGAGCATCCGGACGCGTTCAAGGGGCACACCGCGGATCAGCGGCCCGCTGTCCGGAGCGAGGCCGCGCGCTGGATCCTTTCACGCACCGACGCGGCGATCGCCGAGGCGACCCGGCTCATCGACGTGTACCTCTTCGGCGAATACCTGGTGGCGCTCGAGAGCTTCGTCTGGAGCGAGCTCGCCGACATCTACCTCGAGCTCGCCAAACCGTCGCTCCGCGGGGCCGAGGCGACCGAGGCGGTGCGCACGCTGGCGTACGTCCTCGATCGCGTCCTGCGGCTCCTGCACCCCTCGATGCCGTTCATCTCCGAGACCATCGCGCTGCAGCTCTGGAAGCGAGCCGGGAAATCGGAGGAGGCGCCTTCGCTCGTCGTTTCGGCGTGGCCGAAGGCCGGAGAGCGTGACCTTGCTCTCGAGGAGCGATTCGGCGCGTTCGTCGACGTGGTGCGCACGATTCGCCACCTGCGCCAGGAGCGCGGCCTCGATCCGTCCGCGCGCGTGAAGGTGTCGCTCGCCGGCCAGACGGCGGCGGTGCGCGATCTCGTGAAGCAGATCGGTGACCTGACGCAGAGCGACGTGACGCTCGGAGCTAGCGCTGGCGGCGCAGCGACCGTGGTCCGCGCGATCGAGATTCGCCTCGTCGCGGACCGCGACGAAGCCGAGGAGCGCGCGCGGCTCGAACGCGAGCTTGCAGAAGCTCGCCAGATGCTGAGTCGGTCGAGGGATCTCCTCGCTAAACCGGGCTTCGCCGAGAAGGCGCCCAGGGATGTCGTCCAAAAGGAAAAGGCGAAACTCAAAGAGCGGGAAGAGCGCCTGAAGCTGCTCGAGGCTGAACTGACGAAGCGCGCTTACTGAGCGTCTTTGATGATCTGGTTCGCCTTGGTCGCCGCCGCCGTGATCGCGAGGTCCGGTGTCGACTTGCCGCTGATCACGTCGGCGATCATGTTGAAGATGACAACATCCCGGATCTCCTGCTGGCCGCGGATGTTTGATTCGGGGGAGCTGAGCTTGATGAGGTCGGAGCCCTGTTTTCCCTGGGGGACCCTCGCCCAGTAGTCCTTGAGGACCTGCGAGTCCGCGGCGCTGGCGCGCGCCGGCATGAAGTACGAGATGGCCGCGAACTGCGCGGTCTGGTCGGTCTCGGTGAGCCATCTGACAAAGAGCCACGAGGCGAGCTGTTTCTGCGTCGTGCTCTTGAAGATCGCGACGTTCGCGCCGAACTGCACGGTCCTCGCCTTCGCCGGGTCCGTTTGCGGGAGGTTCGCGATGCTCCAGCTGGCGCCACTCCTTTCAGCGACGTCCTTGACGAAGGGCAGCGACGCCGTCGAGGAGAGGTAGAGCGCCAGCTTGCCCGCAGCGAGGTCCGTCTGCCAGTCGTTTCCCTTCGGCGTGTAGGCCGTGCCATCCCGGCTCATCCGGTCGTGCATCTGGAGGACCGCGAGGCCCTCCCTCCCGTCCCAGGCGACCGTCCTGTTGTCGGCCGCCATGAGGTTGCCACCGCGTGCCACGACCTCCGCGTCGAAATACGTGGCGTCGGAGTTGAAGCCGAAACCGTAACGGATCGTCTTACCCAATGAGTCCTTTTTTGTGGCCGCCCTGGCGGTCGCCTCGAAGTCGTCCCATGTTTTCGGCACTGGCCTCCCGATCTCGTTCAGCACGTCGTCGTTTACGTACATGACCGCGAGGGACTTCGTAAAGGGCCACGAGAGCAGCTTGTTGCCGAACTGCGGGAACGTGTTCGCCTCGAAGTAGCCCCTGTAGATGTCATCCTGGCTCTGCTTGGTGAGGCCGTTCCTCGGACTGTCCTTGTACGGACCGAGGTCGACGACGACGCCGGTCCTCGCGTAGTCGGCGACGTGGCTCTCGTACGCGTGCCCGAGGTCGGGCAGTGTGCCCGCTTGGATCGCTGCGAGCGTCTTTCCGTAGAGCTGGGTGTAGTTGCCTTGGTAAGTAGCCGTCACGGTTATGCCTTTGCCGTTCGTGTCGTTGAACTTCTTGACCATCGCGTCGAGCGCGACCTGCTGGGCCCCGCTGAGCGCGTGCCACAGCGTGATGCTCACCGGGCCGGAGAGCGCGATGTCCGCCTCCGTGGACTGCCGAGGCGGCCCCGGGGCTGCCTCCGTGCATGCCGCGGTCAGGAGCACGAGGGTCGCGAGAATCGCTGCCCTCATCAGTTGCTATCCCTCGATGAGGTCTTCTGGCGGTACATGACGAAGCAGCAGATCGTAACGTCACGACGAGGCTCCACCTCGTTGCAAAAGAGCGGCGGGTTTCCCCGCCGCTCCGCGAACGTCAGTCGGCTCGACCGAGCTTTACTTGTTGTCTTTGAGGGCCGTGTTCGCCCTGGTCGCTGCCGCCGCGAGGGCGTCTTCGGCCTTTGCCTTCTTGGTCGTGATCTTCGTCTCCATCTCGGCGATCGAGTCGCGGATCTCCTGATAACCGCGGATGCTTGGACCGGCGACGCTCCCCGGGATGAGATCGAAGGCCTGTTTGCTCTGGGGCCGCCTGGCCCAGTAGTCCTTCAGCGCCTGGTCGTTGGCGGCCGAAGCGCGGAGCGGCATGTAACCGGACGCCGAAGCCCATCGCGCGGTCTGTTTGCTGTCGCTAAACCACTTCAGGAATTCCCAGGACGCAAGCTGCTTTTCGGGAGTCGTCTTGGTTAAGGCAACCACGCCGCCAAACTGGATCTGCTTTGCCGCGCCGCCCGCGTCGGGCCACGGCACGACGCTCCAGTTGAGCGCCTTGCCCTTGAGGGTATCGATGATGAATCCGATCGAGGTGCTGGTCGCTCCGACATACAGGAGGTTGCCCTCGGCGAAGCGGTCCTGCCAATCGAACCCCTTCGGGATGTAGCACCACCCCTCATTCACGCATCGCTCCAGTATCTGAAGGCTGGCGAGACCCTCTTTACCGTCGAACCCGACTGCGCTCAGGTCGCTCTTGACGATGCTGCCGCCCCGATTCATCACCTGGCCCAGGAAGGTGTCGATGCTGAAGGTGGACACGCCCCAGCGCGTCGCCTTGCCGGTGGCGTCGGTCTTCAGCGCGGCTTTCGCCTGCTTCTCGAACTCGTCCCAGGTCTTCGGCGACGCTGTGAACCCGAGCTCTTTCGCAAGGTCGTCGTTGCGGTAGAGCACCTCGAGGCTCTTCACGAATGGGAATGACAGGCTCTTGTTGCCGTACTGCGGATATTTGCCCGACTCGAGGTACGGCTTGTAGATATCGCCGAGGCTCTCCTTGCTGAGACCGTTCTTCGGGGAATTGATGTACGGATCGAGCTCGACGATGACGCCAGCCTTCGCGTAGTCGGCGACCTGGTTCTCGACGGCGACCACCATCTCCGGTGTCGCTCCGGCCTGGATCGCACCGAGCATCTTCTGGTAGATGCCTGTGTACGAGTTCCCGCTCGACTGGTCCTCCGCTTTGACCGTGATGCCCTTGCCGTTCGTCGAGTTGAACTCGGCGACCATGTCGTTGAAGGCCTTCGCGAGGACGCCTGTCTGGTTGTGCCAGAGCGTCACTTCGACCGGCGCGGTGAGCGAGATGTCCGCGTCGGTGCTGGCGGCCGGCGCTGCCTGTTGCCCGGGCCCGCAGGCACCCACGAGGATCGCGGCGATCACGGTGACGAGTACGACCCTGCGCATGGTCCCCATCCTCCCTGTTTCTCGTTCGCGTCCTAGCCGCGGATCCCGGTACGGGCGACACCTTCGATGAAGTAGCGCTGCGCGATCAGGTAGATGACGAGCGTAGGCAGGATCACAAACGCGGCGCCTGCCATGAGCAGATGGTATCGCGAGCCTCCTTCGGTCGTGAACTGCACGAGCATGACCTGGATAGGTCGGATCTCTGGCCGGGACGTGATGATCAGTGGCCAGAGGAACGCATTCCACGAGTTGAGGAACGTAAGCAGCGAGACTGTGACAAGCGCGGGTCTCACGAGAGGAAGTCCGACCGACCAGAGAAAACGCAGATGCCCCGCGCCATCGATCCGCGCAGCGTCATGGAGCTCCTGGGGCACCGCGAGAAAGAATTGGCGCAGCAGGAAGATCGAGAAGACGCTCACGAGGAACGGAACGATTTGCGCCGTGTACGTGTCGTACCACCCGAGGTACCGCCGACTCATGAGCACGAAGTTGGGGATGATCGTCGCCTCCGTGGGGATGAAGAGAGTCGCCAGGAGCAGGGCGAAGAGGATGCTTCGACCGCGGAAGCGCATGCGAGCGAACGCGTAGCCGGCAAGGACGGACGTGGTCAGCTCGCCGACCGTCGTGAGCGTGGCGATGAAAATCGTGTTCGCGAAAGCGTTCGCCCAGAGCGTGTGCGGGTATTGCCAGGCCTCGACCCAGTTCTCGGGATGCCACGAGGTCGGCCAGAGCAGCGGCGGACTCTTCGCCGCCTCGCCGAATTCTTTAAAGGAGGTCGTGATCATCCAGTAGAAGGGGAAGGCCGCGACCGCCGCACCGAAGATCAAGAGCGCGTGTTTCGCGAGGCTGCCGACGACATTTGCTCGGTCAAACGACCGCGGCGCTGATGGCCGGAGGGCTGAACTCCTAGCCATAGAACACCCGCCGGCCCAGGACCCGGAATTGGAACAGCGTGATCGCGATGATGATGAGGACGAAGATGAAGGACATCGCCGCACCAAGGCCGATCCCGTTCACCGCGGTGCGCTCGAAGAACGTGTGGAAGATCAGAAGCGGCACCGTGCGGGTCGTATCCAGCGGGCCGCCGTTGGTGAGCACGTAAATCTGCGAGAAGGACCGCATCGCGCCGACCGTCGCGATGATCCCGACGAAGAACAAGGTCGGCGAGAGCAACGGGAGCGTGATGCGTCTCAGGATCTGCCGCTCTCCGGCGCCGTCGATCCGGGCGGCCTCGTAGAGCTCGCGCGAGATGTTGGTGAGGCCAGCGAGGAAGATCACCGTCTGGAAGCCGATGAAGTGCCAGATGGTGAAGATGGATACGGCGACGAGCGACAGGCTCGGACCCGCAAGTGAGTCGGGCACCCCGGCACCGAACGCGGAGCCGATCATCTGAAAAATCCCGCGTGGCTCTCGGAGCCACGCCTGTGACCCGATACCCACGAGGCCCAGGACGTAATTGAGAAAGCCGAAATTCGCGTCGAACATCCACTCGAAGATCGTCGCGGCCGCCACGACCGACGTGATATACGGCATGAAGTACACGACCCGATAGGCGCCACGCCAACGGGTCCCCTGGTAGAGCGCGAATGCGACGATGAGGGCGATGACCATCTCGACCGGGACCGTCAGCAGCACGTACCAAAGCGTCACTCCCAGGGCGTTGACGAACTCCCCGAAGCGAGCCCCGGACGGGTCGAGGATGGCCGCGTAGTTCTCGAGCCAGGCCCAGCGCTCGTAGATGACTCCCCACCGCGTCAGGCTCATCACGAACGCGGAGATGCCCGGGAGCACATGGAACAGTCCGATGAGGATGAGCGCCGGCGCGAGGAAGAGGTAGGCCTCGAGATGCTCGAGAAAGATCCGGCGGCGTCGCGTGGCGACTCGGATGTTTGTGGGGATCACCTCGGCCGCCACCGGCTGCGATGATAGGGGCACCCATGCCCATCTACGACTACCACTGCGATCACTGCGGCCACGCCTTCTCGCGCGTGCAGTCGTACAAGGACGAGCCCGTCCAGAAGTGCCCCAAGTGCGGGAAGAAACCGCGGCGTCTGATCGTCCCGGCTGCGATCGTCTTCAAAGGATCGGGCTGGTACAAGACGGACAGTCGGCCCGCGGAGAAAACTGAGAGCAAGCCCGAGACGAAGTCGGAGAGCAAGTCCGAGACGAAGCCGGATGCGAAGTCGGAGGCGAAGGCGAAGCCAACCGGCAAGAGCTCTCCGAAGGGCGAGGCGTCATCCTAGCCCGCGCCGTCGCGCGCGTGCGAACAGTCATCGTGAGCTTCGCCGCGGACGACTGTCCCTTCCTCGCGGGCGCGGTCGCGTATCAGATTTTCTTTGCGCTTATTCCACTCCTCGCTCTGCTCGTCGGCGTTCTCGCGTTTGTCTACGGGCAGGATCGCGCCGAGCGCGATCTCGTCGAGATCCTGCGAGACATCTATCCGTCCGCCACCGCGCAGGAGAACCGCATCGCGCACGAGCTCGTGCAGGGCCGCGCGCTCTCCCTATCGATCGGCGTTGTGGGCACCATCTTTTCGACTATGGCGATCCACGGTTCGCTGGATCGTGCGTTCGCGCTGGTGCTGGGTAGTGAGGGTCGACGGACGTTCGTGCGCGGTCACCTCGAGGCGGCCGCGTTCGTGGCCGTCCTCGCCGTGCTGGCGATCGTCTCGTTCGGGCTCTCGTTCGGAACCGCGGCGGTATCCGGGGTCCTCGTCGGGGCGGGGTTCGGAGAGCTGGTGTGGATAGGCGTGCGCCTGCTCTCGCCGCTCGTCGGCCTTTTCGTCGGCTTCGTCTTCTTCTTCGTTGTGTACCGGGCGGTCCCGCGACGACGGCCCCCGCGCCGGGTAGCGGCGCGGGCCGCGCTCGTATCGGCCGTGCTCTGGGAGGTCGCCAAGCTGGCGTTCGGCTACTTCACGCGAGCGCTCGCCCTGTTCGCGGCGTACGGGCCGCTCGCGTTCGCGGCTGGACTTCTTACCTGGATCTACGTCACAGCGGTCATCATCTTGTTTGGCGCGGAGGTCATGAAGACGCGTGGAACGGCTTGAAGCGTTGGCGAGCCGGTTCATCGAGGGTTGGAGCGCCCGTCTCTTCGGGGCGAAGCTCCAACCGGTTCAGATCGCCAAGCGCGTGATCCGGGCCATGGAAGCGCATCAGACCATCTCGCTGAGCAAGACCTTCGTGCCCAACTCGTACGTCGTCTCGCTTTCGCCATCGGACTTCGAACAATTCGAGCAGTACCGCAGGAGCCTGGAGCGGGACCTCTCCGAGGCCGTGCTCGGGGCGGCACGGGACCGGAGCTACACGCTCCTCGCCTACCCGACGGTCGAGATCGAACGTGATGAGGACCTTCAGCCCGGTGACATGCGAGTCTCGTGCGCCCTCGTCGATGCGTCCGGAGACGAGGTCGCGTCTGACGCCAAGGCGCTTGGCGCGGTCGAGGCCGGCCACACGATGGTGCTCGACCGCGAGAAGCTGCTCCGCGACAAGCCCCGCGCGCCGAAGGCGTCGCTCGCGGTGCGCGAGGGCGACGACCGTCGTGAGGTCGCCCTTGGCCCAGACCCGCTCGCGATCGGCCGCGATCCACAGAACGACATCACGCTCGACGACCGGA
Organism: Chloroflexota bacterium; assembly: GCA_005889295.1. Taxonomy (GTDB): domain Bacteria; phylum Chloroflexota; class Limnocylindria; order P2-11E; family P2-11E; genus 3-1-20CM-2-70-9. The sequence continues at coordinate 20,450 of VBEY01000244.1, forward strand.
GGGTGTCGCGGAAGCACGCCGAGATCCGCCTTCGCCTCGGTCGCTACACCCTCTACGACCTTCAGAGCACGAACGGCACGTACGTGAATGGCCGGCGTGTCGCCGAGGTCGTGCTCGCCGACGGAGACCGTCTCTCGATCGGCGGCGTCGAGCTGCAATTCCGCGCGAGCGACTAACGGGTGGAGATCACGTTCGCGGTCTTGCTCTGGGGCGTCCGCATCGCATTTCTCGTCCTTCTGTACCTCTTCCTGATCCGCGTATTTAGCTCGCTGCAGCGGTCGCTCGCGACCGAGAACGCGGTGGCGGCTCGGCCGATTGGAATCGCGCACCTCGTCGTCCAGCGAACCGTGCGTGGAGCGCATCGCGTGGGAGATCGTCTGCCGCTGCGCGCGGTGAACGCGCTGGGCCGCGACGCGGGCAACGACATCGTGATCAATGACGAGGCGGCGTCGGCTAGACACGCCCTGGTGGAGTTCGCGGAGGGGGAGTGGTGGGTCGAGGACACCGGTAGCACGAACGGGACGGTCGTGAACGGCGAGGTCGTGCGGTCACGCGAGCGCTTGCACTTCGGCGACGAGCTGGCCATCGGTCGCGTCGCACTCAGGCTCGAACAGTAGTGATGCGCGCGGAGGCCACCGCTCCGCTTGGGCGCGCCCGGTTCACCGAGCTGTCGCTTCTCGTGTGGGTCGCCGCCCTCGCCATCACCGGTTTTGTGGCGGTGGTCGCGACGGAGCGGTCGTCGTTCAGCCCAGCGGCGCTCGTGGTGCCTCTGGTCTTTCTCGTGCTCATGCTGGCTCTCCACGTCTTCCTGGTGAGCATCCGGTTCCGAGGCGACCAGCTGCTGCTCCCGATCGCCGCCGGCCTTACCGCGATCGGACTCGTCCTGGTCCAGCGGCTCGCGTCCGACCTCCTGTTTCAGCAGCTCTCCTGGTCGATCATCGCGGCCGGCGCGTTCGCCGCCACGATCGTCGTGCCGCGCGATCTCACCGCGCTCGCGCGATTCAAGTGGACCTGGGCGCTCCTCGGCGTCCTCCTCCTCATCGCACCGCTCCTGCCCGTCATCGGCCGCGAGATCAATGGCGCGCGAATCTGGATCAAGATCGGCCCGGGAAGCTTCGAGCCGTGGGAGGCCGTGAAGATCCTGCTCGTCATCTTCTTCGCCGCCTATCTCGAGGAGTACCGCGAGGTCCTCTCGCACTCGCAGCGCCGTATCGGACCGTTTCCCGTGCCGCCGGTCCCATATCTCGTGCCCATAGTCGCGATGTGGGGGATCGCGATGCTGGTCATGGTGTTCGAGAAAGACATGGGTGCGACCGTTCTGTTCTTCGGGCTCTTCCTCGCGATGCTTTTCCTCGCGACAGGTGAGGCGTTCTACGCGGTCATCGGACTGGGCCTGCTCATCCTCGGCGGTTTCGTGGCCTATCAGCTCTTCGGTCACGTGCAGGCTCGCGTCGACACGTGGATCCGGCCCTTCGACGAGGACCTGCGGTTCGACACGGGCTTCCAGCTGGTGCAAGGGCTCTACGCCCTGGCGAACGGCGGTCTCTTCGGGGCGGGTCTCGGCAACGGCATGCCCGACCGCATACCGGTCGTGTGGAGCGACTTCGTCTTCGACGCGTTCGCGGAGGAGGCCGGGCTCGCGGGGGCGCTCGCGCTGCTCGCCCTCTACCTCGTCTTCGTGTACCGCGGGATGCTCATCGCGCTCCGTGCGCCGACGATGTTCCTGCAGCTCCTCGCCGCGGGTCTGTCCTTCATCGTCGCGCTCCAGACCCTCGTCATCGTCGGCGGGAATCTGCGGCTCATACCGCTCACCGGGATCACCCTCCCGTTCGTGGCGTACGGCGGGTCATCACTCGTCACGAACTGGATGCTCGTGGGACTCCTGATGCGGGTCTCGCAGGTGTCGGGTCGGATCCGAGGCGGGGGGCCCTGATGTCGCCGATCAGCGCGAACATCCGGTCGCTCACGCTGACTCTGGCCTTCGCGTTCCTCGTGACTTCGATCGGAGCCGCCTACTGGACGGTCCTCGCGTCCGACCAGCTCGCCAACGATCCGTTCAACCCGCGCCTGATCGCCGCGACGAACGAGCGGCCGCGGGGCGCCATCGTCGATCGAAGCGGCGCGTCGATCGCGACGAGCGAGAAGACCGACACCGGCTTCACCCGTTCCTACAAAGACCGATCCCTCGCGCAAGTGGTGGGGTACGCGTCGACGAGGTTCGGCCTCTCCGGCGTCGAGGCGGCGTACGCCGAGTCGCTCATCGGCCAGGATCCAGCTGACCCGGTGTCGATCTGGAGGGCGCGCTATCTCGGTGATCGCGCGCCCGCCGGGCAGGTGGTCCTCGGCATCGATCTCAAGATCCAAAAGGCCGCGGCCGACGCGCTCGGCGGGCGAAAGGGCGCCATCCTGGCGATGGATCCGAGGACTGGGGCGATCCTCGCCTCGGTCAGCGTTCCCACCTACGACGCGAACCAGATCGTCGACCGTTCCAAGCAGGAGAGCGCCTGGGCGCAGGTGACGGCGGATCCGGGCCATCCGCTCCTGAACCGCGTGACGCAGGGCCTCTATCCGCCGGGATCCATCTTCAAGGTGGTGACGGGGGCGGCCGCGCTCGAGGCCGGGTTCGATCCCGCCAAGAAGCTGCGCGTGGACGACCCGTACCAGGCCGACAAGTCCTGGGGCGACTACTTCGTCCGATCGGCGTCGCGCGCGCACGGCCTCTTCGACATGTCCGATGGGTTCCGGCTGTCGGAGAACATCTACTTCGCCCAGGTTGGTCTGGAGATCGGCGCCGCGAGGCTCACCGATTACGCGAGGCGCTTCGGGATCGGTTCGACGCCGAAGCTCGACCTCGCCGCGGCGAAGGGCCAGCTCTCGGACTCGGGCGCGATCGACCGTCCGACGCTTCTTGCCGACACGTCCTACGGCCAGGGCGAGCTTCTCGTCTCGCCGCTCCAGATGGCGCTGATCTACGCGACGATCGCGAACGGGGGAGTGATGCCGACCGCCCACTACGCCTCCGAGGTCCGCGACAACGAGGGCCATGTCGTTCGCGAGATCGCGCCCGGTCCCCAGGGCCAGGTGATATCGCCGACCACCGCGAAAACCCTGACGACGATGCTCGTCGGCGCCGTCGCGGGTCCGGGCGCGTTTGCGTTCGGAGCGAAGATCCCCGGCGTGGACGTGGCGGGAAAGACTGGGACCGCCGAAAACCGTCCCGGCCAGGCCCCCCACGGCTGGTTCGTTGGCTTCGCGCCGGCGGCCGCGCCCACGATCGTCGTCGCCGTCATCGTTGAAAACACGCCTGAGGGGGGCGTTGCGGCAGCCCCACTTGGAGCCGCAGTGATGCGGGCGGCACTAGGCAAATAGCACTCCCCGAGGCGGGCGGGTGGCACGGGGGAGCGGGTTGCGCGCGAGCCGCTCACCGGCCGC
>VBEY01000021.1 GCA_005889295.1 Chloroflexota bacterium
AGTGCGAGCCCGAGCATGATCGTGAAGACGCGATCAGCGCGTTTCACGCGTGTCCTTTTGTGCGAGGCGGCGGAGCGCCGCGCGATGCGTCGCATCGACGGTGTCCAGCTCCGCGCTGAACGCGGCGAGCGCCGCGTCGCCGAATTCGGCCACGAGCCCGCGGACGAGGTCTCGCGAAAGCCGCGCGCGATGCTCGTCACGGGTATGCGACGGGCGGTAGACGTAGGTCTTGCCTTCGCGGGTGCGCTCGAGGAGACCCTTCTCGTGGAGGCGGACCATGATCGTCATCACGGTCGTGTAGGCGAGCTCGCGGGTCCGGGCGAGGTCTTCGACGATGTCGCGCACTGTCGCCGAGCGCCGTTTCCAAAGGCGGGCCATGACCTCGGTCTCGAGGGGCCCGAGAAACTTCTCCTCGGCCTTCTCCGGTCTGCGCAGGCGGCGGAGGTCGGGTCGGCTCACGCCCCGATTATCCCGCGCGCCGGCCGCGCACGGTGACGCGCTGCCGCCGCCGGAGGAGACGCGGATGCCGTTCGGCGAGGCCCTCTCGGCCGTGCGCGAGCGCGACATGGAGCTCGACGACGAGATGCCCGTCGCGCGGCTGGTACAGCGGCCCCCGGGGACTCTCGCGCCGCTCGACGACACCGGACAGGGCGAGGGCGGCGAGCTCCCGCTCGGCGTAGCTCTGCTCGAGGCCCGCCCACAGGGCGGCCCGCTGCGCGGTGTCCTCGCCGAGGGAAAGGGCGTGGAGCAGGCGGAGCCGCCGGGGATCGGCGATCCGCTCGAGCGCCGCCGCGGCGCGCTCGTACTCCTCGTCGCTCGCGCGCTCGAGCAGGGTGGGGTCGCTCGTGAAGAGGTTCAGGTCCCAGTCTTCGATGGCCATTCGCAACCGCCCAAACCCGGCCTACGACAGCAATGTCGTAGCTCTGCTCTACATACTACGCCGCTGTCGTATGTGTTCGGTACCGCTCATTTGGCAGCGGCCGGCGTCGCGGCGAGCCGCTCCTCCGCCGAGGGGGTGCCGCCGGCGACGGCATTCACGGCGACGGCGGCCGCGACGAGTGCCGCGCCACCGAGCATGCGAATGGTGACCGGCTCGCCCAGCCAGAGGGTGCCGATCAAGATGGCTTCCGCCGGGACGAGGACCTGGATGAGCGTGATCGTGGTCGGCCGGAGCTTTCGATACAACCACAGCGAGACGACCATGCCGAAGCACGTCCCGAACACAACCAGATACGCAAAGGCGAGGACGCTCGCCGTCGTCCAATGCTGTCCCAGAGAGAGCTGGAGCGATGCGAGCGGTGCGAGCAAGAGGACCGACGCCCAGGTCCCGAGCGCGACGGTCGGGATCGGCGCGACCGTCCTGAGGAAGCGTGATTGGAGGATCGCCGCGACGGCCCAGGTGATCGGCATCAGCGCGAGGACGACCGTGGCGATGAGGCCGGCCGTCCCGTCGGCGGTGTCGGGCGCGCCGATCAGGATCACGGTGCCGCCGAGCCCGAGGAGGAGGCCGAATACCTTGAGGACTGAGAGGCGATCGCCCTTGACCATGAAGTGGGCGAGCACCGCGGTCCATACCGGCGCGGCGGCGCCGAAGACCGCGACGAGGCCGCTCGGTACGAACTGCTCGGACCAGAAGATGATGGCCCAGCTCCAGCCGATATTGATGACGCCGACGACGACGGCCACCGCGATCGTTCGCCTCCCGCGCGGAAAGGACTGGCGCAGCGCCAAGGCGATGATGGTCAGCACCGCTGCCACCGCCAGAGCTCTGGCGAACGCGAATACGAATGGCGGAACGTCGTTCACGCCGATCTTGATCGCGGCCCACGTCGATCCCCAAATCAGAGCGACGCTCGTGTACCCGGCGACGACCCGAAGCGGTGGCATGCCCGCCCGATGATGGCTCATATCGTGAGCGCGATGAGATGTCTCCTTCGATGCATCTGGGTCGCCGCTCTCTTAGGTGTGGGATGCGCGGCACCACAGCTTGCGGGGACCGACCTCGGAGCGACCGACGCCCCGGACTTCACGCTGACCGACGGCATCACAGGTCGTGTGGTGACCCTCTCGGCCCAGCGCGGTCAGGTCACCGCGCTGACGTTCCTGTACACGACCTGCCCTGATGTCTGCCCACTCACCGCCTCGCGTTTCCGCGCCGCACAGTCGGAGCTGCAGGCCGATGCGGGCCGCGTGACCTTCATCGCGGTGTCGGTCGATCCGGATGGCGACACACCGAATGCCGTGCGCGAGTTCTCGGCCGCGCACGGGCTTGCCTCGAATTGGTACTACCTCGTCGGTGGTCGTGCGCAGCTCACGCCGGTCTGGGCCGCCTACGGCATCGGCGTGCAGGCGGGCAGCACGACCGTCACGCACAACGACGCCGTCTATCTCATCGATGGGCGCGGGCGCGAGCGCGTGTTGCTCCACTCGGAGGATCTCGCGACGGATCTGACGAAGGATCTGCTTGCGCTGCTGAAGAGCTAGTGGCCCGCCTGCGGCTCAGCCGATGATGTAGATCGTCGTGAAGAGGCCGATCCAGACCACGTCGACGAAGTGCCAGTAGATGGACGCAGCCTCGACGGCGAGGTGTCGCCGCGCGGTGAACTGACCCCGGAGCGTCCGGTAAAAGACGATGATGTTGAAGATCACGCCGCCGGTCACGTGCGCGCCATGGAACCCGGTCAGCGTAAAGAACACCCCGGCGAAGATTCCGTCACGAGGCAGGAACCCGAGCTTCGTGTACTCATAACCCTGACCGACGAGGAAGAGGACGCCGAGGACGATCGTCGGGATCATCCAATTGCGAAGGGCAGTGCGGTCGCCGCGCTTGATCGCGTTCACGGCGATCTGCATGGTCACGCTCGACACGAGGAGCTCGATGGTGTTGATCGTCGGCAGGCCGATGCCGAGGATCGGGTCGACCTGCCAGGTTGGCTTCTCACCGAAGACAGGCTCCCAGTCGGGGATACGAGCGCGGAGAAAGAAGTACGTGGTGAAAAGCGCGCCGAAGAAGAACGCTTCGCTCGAGATGAACAGGATGACCGCCCACATGCCCGCCGAGAATCGCGACGGCTGGGCCTCGAGGCCGGTCTCGTTCGGCGGAAGCCGGTCGGCGGGGTCCGTGCGGCGGCCGCGCACGACCGTCCGGTCTTCGACCGTGGTCCTCATCGCCTAGTGGTGCGCTCCGTCGGTGGGCTCAGGGGCGCTCGAGTACGCGCGGGCGTCATCGATGAGCCACGTCGCGATACCGATGACGAAGATGACTCCGCCGACCACGAGAAAGACCGGCCCGAGCAGGACGCCGAACCCGATGAGCATCACGCCGAATGCGAGGAGTGGCGGCGAGAAGCTCGGTTGCGGAACGTGTATCGGGTGATCGTCGCCGCCATGCGATGACATCGCGACGCAGACTAGCGCCGCGATTGGCGCGTGTCGAAATCTCGCCCTAGTCTTCCTCGCGATGGGTCCCTGGACGCTCGACCCGCGCGGCCCGCTGGCCGAATCGATCAGCGTTCTCTACTGGATCCTCTTCGCGTGCGCGGTCGTCGTGCTCGCGATCGTCGTTGGTGCCCTGACCTATTCGGGGATCAAATTCCGCGACCGGCCGGGGCGCGTGGCGCAGCAGATCCACGGACAGAACACGTTCGAGCTCATCTGGACGATCGTGCCGACGCTCATGGTGATCTCGTTCACGGCCCTCTCGTGGCAACGCCTCAACTTCATCAACGACGTGAACTCGAATGTGGCGATGACCGTGAAGGTCGAGGGCCGCCAGTGGGCCTGGGGCTTCACGTATCCCGACCAGCCGATGTTCAAGCTACCCGACGGGACGCTGCTGCAGGCCGGCGAGCAGCTGGACATCCCGGTGGGTCAGAAGATCAAGCTCGAGCTCACGGCGAAGGATGTGATCCACTCGTTCTGGGTGCCGAACCTCGGTGGAAAGAAAGACGCCGTGCCCGGCCACACCACGACGATGTGGATCCAGGCCGACCAGCCCGGCACCTACAAGGGACAGTGCTTCGAGTTCTGCGGCGACGGCCACGCCGACATGCTCGTCACAGTCGTCGCACACCCGCAGAACGAGTACGCGGCATGGGCGAAGACGGCAGTCGAGGAGGCAGCGCGCGCGACGTCTCCGGAGACCAAGGCGGGCCGCGACGCGTTCCTGTCAGGGCCGTGCGCGGGGTGTCACACCGTGAAGGGCACGACGGCAGCCGGGAAGGTCGGGCCCGAGCTCACACACATCGCGAGCAAGCCGAACATCGCCGGCGTTCTTTCGCCCGTCAATCAGGAGAACCTCACGAAGTGGGTCCGGAACGCGCCCTCGATCAAGCCAGGCATCCTGATGCCGAAGTTCGAAGGAGTCCTGCCCGACCAGCAAATCGATCAGATCGTGCAGTGGTTGCTCACTCTGAAATAGCGCCACGGGCGTGAGCGGCTCCGACCTTCCCGATTACATCAAGGCCAACCGCGACCACTGGACGAAGAACAACGCCGCGTACACCGATGGGAGCGCCGAGGGTGAGTGGAACGAGCCGGAGATCTCCTGGGGCGTCTGGAACACGCCCGAGAGCAAGCTCGGTGTCCTGCCCGACGTTCGCGGCAAGGATGTCGTCGAGCTCGGCTGCGGGACCGCGTACGTCGCGGCCTGGCTGAAGCGGCGTGGCGCCCGACGGGTCGTCGGCGTCGACATCACCGCGGCCCAGCTCGAGACGGCGCGCCGGCTGAACATCAAGTACAAGCTCGGCCTGGAGCTCGTCGAGGCGAACGCCGAGGCCACGGGCCTTCCCGGTGCGGCGTTCGACCTGGCCATCTCCGAATACGGCGCGTCGATCTGGTGCGATCCGTACAGGTGGATCCCCGAGGCGGCGCGGCTGCTCCGACCGAATGGCGAGCTCGTGTTCCTACGCAACTCGACGCTTTCGATGCTCTGCATGCCGGACACCGGCAGTGTCCAGGAGAGACTGCAGCGTCCGCAGCTCGGCCTGCACCGCCTCGACTGGCCCGAGGAGCCCGAGACGGAATTTCACCTCGGTCACGGCGATCTGATCCGGTTACTGCGGAAGTCGGGGTTCGAGATCGTCGACATGGTCGAGATCTTTGCGCCGAAGGATGCCGTGAATCACCCCTTCTACGGCGATTACATGTCGGTGGAGTGGGCGCAGAAGTGGCCGTCCGAGGAGATGTGGCGGGCGCGGAAGCGCTAAAGCGGATCGACTGTGAAGCCGGCGTGCATTCCAAGCTGGTAGTGACTCGCGATGTTGCAGATGAAGACGTACTTCCCGGGCGCGAGGTCGAGGGTCACCGCTGAGGATTTGCCCGCCGGGATGCTCGCGATCTCGCCGACCTTGCCATCCTCTTTCGCTTTCGCCGAAGCCCCGTCGACCGGGAGCTTGTCCGGTGGTATGTCCGTCTTCAGCACCTGAAAGCTGTGCTCCATCGCGCCGAGGTTGCGCACGCCGATCTTGATCGCGCCGGCCTTCACGCTCGGGACGTTCACGGTGATCTTGTAATCGGCGAGCTCGGCAACGACCTGCGAGCCGGTGGGCGCTTCCGCGGCCGAATTCGCGCACGCCGCGGCCAGAATTGCAAGCGCCATGAGAGCTCCGACCGATCGGCTGATCATTGTCTAGAGGCTATACGCTCGCGACGCTTCTGCATTTCCTCCTCCTCGGCGAGCCAGAGGAAGAACGCGACCGAAGCGGCCGCGAGAAACACGAAGTCGCCGACCACCCACATGATCGCGCCGCCGACGCGCTGGTCTGTGACCCGATCGAGGTCAAACACCGGAACTTGTTCGTACGCCGTGTAAAGCAGCCGAGATGAGAACGAAAGGATCCCACCGAGCACCGTGTTCTGCGCGGCACCGAGAACCAGCAGGTATGGCAGCCGCGCGCCGTAGCTGAGCGTCCCGCGGAAGGGCACGGGATCGATCACCACGCTCCAGAACACCAGCGCGGTTAGGAAAAACCAGGCGTGCTCGAGGAGGTGGATACGCGCATCGAGGAGAGCCGCGTCGTACAAGTCCGGAAGGTGCCAGGCGTAGAGCCCGCCGACGTAGAGCGCGGCGGCAACGAGTGGGTGGCGTACGAAATGAACGAACGCACGCACCCAACGCGTGCGCGCGAGCGGCCGGACGACGCCGGCACGCACCGCACCC
>VBEY01000263.1 GCA_005889295.1 Chloroflexota bacterium
GGTCAACGTCCGCGCCGTCGGGAAGGCACCGATCGAGCGCATTTACCTGAAGGACGACGACGTGCGCGCGACCGACGGCAGCGTGGAGGCCATAGCCGCCGCTGACCTCATCACCCTCGGCCCGGGGAGCCTCTTCACGACCGTGTGCGCCTGCCTGCTCGTTCCGGAGATCGCGCGCGCGATCGCCGACGCGCACGGACTTGTCATCTACGTTGCCAACACGACCACGCAGCCAGGCCAGACCGATGGCTTCGGCATCGCGGATCACGTGCGCGTCGTGTCCGATTACCTCGGCGGCTCTGGACTGGACATCGCGCTGGTGAACGGGGACGCGCCGCCCGATCATCTCCGCGCCCACTACGCGGAGCGCGGCCTCACGTATCTCGAGCCGACCGCCGACGAAGTCGCGAGGGTCGAGGACCTCGGCGTCCGGGTGGTGACCGCGCCGGTCATCGACAAGTGGAGTGGTCCGCGCGACCTCTGGCTCAAGCAGGACACGATTCGCCACGACGCCGCGCGCGTGGCGACCGCGCTCCTGAGGCTTGTCGACGAGCGCCGCCCGCGCCTTCGCGCTCTGCCGTAGTGGCCGTCGCATCGCGAGTGCGTCATTTCCTCTCGATCGCGGATCTCGAGCAGGACGAGCTCGGTCTGCTGCTCGAACGGAGCGCGAGGCTCAAGGCGGGCCCCCCGTCCGGCGAGATCCTCGCGGGCCGCACGGTCGCGCTCATCTTCGAGAAGCCGAGCCTCCGCACCCGCCTCTCGTTCGACGTCGGCATCGCCCAGCTCGGCGGCCACTGCGTGTACCTCTCGCCACAGGAGGTCGGTCTCGGTCGTCGCGAGAGCGTCTCAGATGTCGCGCGGGTCACGAGCCGAATGGCCGACGCCGTCGTGCTTCGCGTCAACGCGCACGAGACCATCGAGGAGTTCGCGCGCTACAGCCAGGTCCCGGTCATCAACGGGCTCTCCGACCTCTCCCACCCGTGCCAGGGGCTCGCCGACATCTTTACGATCCGCGAGCACAAAGGCCCCGACCTTCGTGGCGTCGCGATCGCATATATCGGCGACGGCAACAACGTCGCTCACTCGCTGATGTTGTGTGCCGCCAAGACGGGCGCTTCGCTCCGGATCGCGACTCCCCTGGGATACGAGCCCCTTCCGCGATACCGCGAGCTCGCTGCGACCGAGGCCAGATCGAGCGGGGCACGGATCGAGATCGCCAACGACCCGGTCGCCGCGGTAGCCGGCGCCGACGTGGTCTACACGGATGTGTGGACGAGCATGGGTCAGGAGCAGGAGTACGAGCGACGTCGTCGCGCGTTCCACGGCTTCCAGCTCAACGCGGCGCTCCTCGCGCGCGCGAAACGTGACGCGATCGTCCTGCACGATCTGCCGGCGCACCGCGGCGAGGAGATCACTGACGAGGTGATCGACGGTCCGCAGAGCGCGGTGTTCGATCAGGCCGAGAACCGCCTGCACACGGAGAAGGCACTCTTGTGCTGGCTGCTTGGAGGAGAGTGATGAACGTGACGGGTGAGCGCACGATCCTCGCCGATTGCTGCGAGGACTGGATCATCGAGTGGGGCGGCTTCTACCGCGCCGGCAGCGATTTCCGATGTCCGGAGTGCGCGACCGAGTGGCGGAAAACCGAAAGCGAGGGCTATCGCCGCGGTGACGGGCGGTCATTCGTGCGGCGCGCGCGGTCCGGACCGAATGCCGAGTTCCCATACCTTGCGGCCGCGGACGGACACGAGCCGAACGTCGAGCGGTGTTGCGCGAAAATTCTTCTTGCGCATGGCGAGAGGATGACCGAAGGCTTGTTCGTTTGTCCGGTCTGCGGTACGGAGTGGACGCGCTCCACACAGCGACTCCACGGCCTTCGTGTTCCCGTCTTCGCGAAGGCTGGTCTGCGCGAGGCGCTCACAGTGCAACCGGGGCGTACACGTCCGTTCCTCGTTGCGCTTTCGGAGTATTCGCCACCCCGCGACTAGGTCCGAGACTCGTTCGTTTGGTTCGCCGCGCGACAGCATTACGTCGGCGAATCTTGCCTGACCGATTCCGTTGACACTCGGCTGACCGAACGGACTCAGCGAGAGGGCGTTAGTTCCCCCGGCGACGAGCGTTCAGCCATCTGGTTGAGCGGTTGTTGGGGAGGCAAACGTGGCGATGTCACGTTCGCGGACCGTCGCGGCGATCGCGGTCGGCATCACGGTGGCGCTCGGCTTTGGCTCCGGAGCGGTGATCGCTCCAGACGCCAACGCGCTGGGTTCGACCACCACGCTGACCGTTGTCGAAGGTCGGGTCCTCGTTCGTCACAGCCATGCCGAGTTCGCGGTGGCACGCGCCGGTGACGTGGTCGCGGTCGGCGACACGGTTCAAATCGGGAATGGCGCATCGGCTGAGATCACGTACTTCGACGGATCCAGTGTTCGCCTCGAGTCCGAGATGGAGACCGTTGTCGATCATCTCGGCGCCGGGCCGGACCAGGGTGCCGTCACACTGACGATGCGGGCGCTCGGACGCACGTGGCACGTGGTGACGACTCTCATTGCCGGCGGCTCTCGTTATGACGTCCGCACGAGCTCAACAGCGTCGGTCCGCGGGTAGGGACGCATGACGACCTGGATCTAGTCAGCGGAGCGGCGTGATCCTCGGCGTCCGTCCCCTTGCCCGATCGCGAGACCAGCTCATGTAATGGGTGTTGCATAGGCCTCGCGCCCGGTGTCCTCGCTCGCATCCGTCGACAACGCAGACAGGCGGAGGCGCGATCAACCGGATTGGGTGGTAAGCCGAGAGCGCTGTATCGATCGCCGCTGTTCTGCGAAGACCCATGTATGGCCTTAGCGCACGCATCCACTCTGCGGCGCGGTGACCCGCGATCTGCGCCACATATGTGGGACGCCAACCTTCCGTTCCCGGAGCGACGGCCCAAATCCTCGTGTCGAGGAGGCGCGCGGCACGTTCGATGACTTCCCGCTCGCACATCTCGACTTTGATCACCGGATACGACGATCGAGCGCGCCCGTTGGCTATGAATGAGCCCTCCCCCTCGAGAAGGCCCGCGATCCACGCGCGGTCACATGCCTCCTGCGATTCACCGTGCGCTCGCAATATGCCCCCGAGATCCACCACAGGCGCGAGCGAAGACTGGGAGTCAGAACCCTCAGCTCGGCTTCGCCGCCGCGGTCCCCTCCACGTGTGCCACGACGCGATCGCGAGATCGATCTGGAGCTCGCGGGTCTTGCCGAGGAACGGTCTAACCGCACACATGACCCGAGCAGCCGGAGCGCCCTTGATCGTCGTCGCGTAGGGGATCTTGTGATGTGGCTTACGCCGTCGCAAACGGACAACCGCGCGCCCGAAGAGCTTTGCGACGCGTTCGACGACGTCGCGGTCGGTCATCGAAACGCGAAGGATTGGGCTGCCCGGCTTTGATGGAGGGCCGCGGAGAAACGTCCCCTCACCCTCGAGGATCCCCACGAGCCAGTGGAATTGAAGCTCGTTTATGTTGTGCTATCTGCTATGAAATTCGCCGTCGTGTCAATAGGACTAGGAGCCCTGGGCGGCTAAGCGGTTTCGAACCGCTACAGAGAGGTCCACAACCTCTAGTGCTGCCATTACACCATAGCCGCCGTGGATCGAACGCGACTGCGTTCGACACTCAGTCTATCGGACTACCGCCCCGCTTTCGTCTTCGCATCCGCATAGAGGCCGCGCACCATGTCTGACCCGAAGTGGTACTGCCCGACATCGAGGTACACCGTCCACACCTCGACGGCGCCTTTCCAGTCTTGCTTGCGATACAGCGCGAGCCCTTTCACGAACAGAGCATCCGGATCCTTCGGTCGCTGCGCGAGCACGCGATCCGCCGCGACGATCGCGCCGTCGTTGCTCCCCGACGCGACGAGGATGAGCGCGAGCCCATCGAGCGCCGCCACGTTGTTCGGGTCGTTCGCAAGCACGGCCCGATAGCGCGGGATCGCGTCCTGCGGGCGCCCGGCCTGCACGTAAGCATCGGCGAGCCCGAGCTGCGTCGGAATGTCACCGGGATTGGCGCTCGCGCGTGCTTCGAGCGCGGCGAGCGCGTCGGTCTGCGGAACCGTTCCCGTGACCGTTTCGCCAGGCGCGCGATCGCCCGCGGAGGGGGGCAGGTAGAAGACCGCCACCCCGACGACGATCGCCGCGATGAGTGATGCCGCAACGATCGTTCGGACCGGCGCGGGGCCGCGCTGCTCGGGCACTCGCTGCGCGAACGCGTCGCGCTCGAGCGCCCCTCGAAGCCGGGCGTAGTCCGCCGGCGCGATCGTTCCCGCCGCGCGTGCGAACTCGAGGTCGCGCAAAGAGCTCGCCGCGCGCGCCACATCGTCACGCCGATCGGGCGGATCCGCGGGCCAGGCCGACGGCCGGCGTGCCAGCGGCGCGATCACGGCCGTCATCCCGGCGAGGAGCAGCACGGCGAAAAGCGCGATGGTCATCCCTCCGCGGCCTCCTCGCGCGCGACCCGCTCCCGCAGCGCGGCGACCTGCGCTGCGCTCGGCGCGGTCGGTGCGGGCGCGCCTGGGCCGCGCAAACGCGCGCTCACGAGCCCAAGACCGGCCGCGATGACCGCAACGGGCACGAGCCACACCAGACCGCTCCACGACGAGAGCGGCGGCGAGAGGAAGATCCAGTCGCCGTACGCGGTGCGGAACTCGGCCTCGATCTCGGCGTTCGTCTTTCCCTCGCGCACGCGTTGGGCCACGAGGTCGCGCATCTGTCGAGCCGTCTCCGACGTCGAGTCCTTCACGGACAGGCCTTGGCACACCGGGCAGCGAAGCTCCGTTGTGATCTGGTCGATGCGCTCGTCCGCGGTCGCCTCGTGCGGGCGCGCCGCGAAGACGAGCGCGCCCGCGAGCACGAGGAGCGCGATGGCGACGAGAACGCGGCCGTTCATCGCGCAGCTCGCGTGCGAAGCGTTTCGATCCCCGTGACCAGCGTGGCCTCGTCGATCGGACCGATGTGCCTACCGGCGATCACTCCATCAGGGCCGATGAAGAACGTCTCCGGCGGACCGAAGACGCCGTACGAGAGAGCGACGCGGCCATCGGTGTCCGCAACAGTCGTCCACCCCATGCCCATGCGTCGGACGTAGGCAAGGCCGTTCTCGCGCGACTCCTGGTAGTTGACGCCGAGCATCACGACATTGCTCGAGCGGTAACGCTCGTAGACGCGCACGAGCGCGGGGTTCTCCTCGGTGCACGGGAGACACCACGACGCGAAGAAATTCACGACCACGACCTTGCCCGAAAGATCCGCGAGCGCGACGTCGCCGGACCCGTCCAGGCGCTGCAGCGTGAAGGCCGGAGCGGGCTTGCCGACGGTCCCGGTACGGATGTCGTGCGGATCCCGGCGGAAGGCGAGCCCGAGCGTGATCACGAGTCCGAGGAGGGCAACGACGATGGCGACACGGACGACCATCACTTTGCCGGAGCCGCCACTTCGGCGATCGGCATGCGCACCACGCGACGTCGTGGCGGCGGGGCGCCGGCGATGACCGCGCCGATCCCGACGACCGCGCCGCCGAGCCAGAGCCACGAGACGCCGGGAATGACCCGCATGCGGATCGTGGCCCACGAAAGTGTGCGCTGGTCGTACGCGGCCAGGATCGTGTAGACGTCATCGCGCAAACCCGCGCCGATCCCAGGCGAGCCGACAGCCTGCGCCGAGCTGGGGTACTGCACGAGCGCCGGGCGCAGATCCTGATTCGCGCCGTTTCCAGTGACGACGAGATCGGCGACGATCGATTCACGCTGCGGTTCGCTCACCGCCCGCACCGCATCGAGGCGTACGGTGTAGCCCGCGACCTGCAGCGATTCCCCCGGCGCAAGGGTCCTCTCCGCGTCGACGGTGCGGGCCTGACTCGTCGCGACGGCGAGCGCGACGACGACGATTCCGAGGTGCACGACGTAGCCGCCATAGCGGCGGCCGCTACGGCGGAGAAGGTTCGAGAATGCGGCGACCCCATCCTCGCCGTGGAGCGTGCGGCGAGCGCGCACGCCGCGCGCGAACTCCTGCACGACCGTCGCGATGACGAACGCGCCAAGCGCGTAGGTGAGCACCGCCGCGAGGGCGGTCGTGCCGGTGACGAGAGCGGCGACCGCCCCGGCCGCCGCGGCGACGATCGGTGCGGTGAACTGCCGCTCGAGCGTGGCGCGCGACGCCCCGTGCCACGGCAGCTGCGGTCCGACGCCCATGAGGAAGAGAAGCGCGAGCGCGAGCGGGATCTCGACGCGGTCGAAGTACGGCCCGCCGATCGAAAGCTGCGCACCGGAGATCGCTTCCGCGACGAGTGGGTAGAGCGTGCCGAGAAGCACGGTCAAGGTGGCGGCCATGAAGAGCACGTTCTGGAAAAGGAAGATCGCCTCGCGCGAGAGCGGTGCGCCGATCGGTCCGGCGTCGCGCAGCCGCCCAGATCGCCAGAGCAGGAGACCGACCGACAGCACGAGGATCGCCACGAGGTACCCAAGGAGGAGCGGCCCGATCGCCGAGAGGCTGAACGAGTGCACGCTGTTCACCACGCCGCTTCGCGTCAGGAACGTCCCGAGGATCGTGAGCGCGAACGTCGCGACGACGAGGGCGAGATTCCACGTGCGCAGCAGGCTCCGCTTCTCCTCGACCATCACCGAGTGCAGGTACGCGGTCGACGTCAGCCACGGCATGATCGCCGCGTTCTCGACCGGGTCCCAGGCCCAGTAGCCGCCCCAACCGAGCACCGCGTAGCTCCACCAGGCCCCGGCGACGATGCCAACCCCGAGGAGCGCCCACGAGATCAGGGCGAAGCGGCGCGTCGCGACGAGCCAGCGGTCGCCGCCCTCACCGAGGATGAGCGACGCGATCGCGTAGGCGAACGGCACCGACGTCAGGACATAGCCGAGGTAGAGGAGCGGCGGATGCAGCGCCATGAGCGGGTGGTTCTGCAGCAGCGCGTTGGGTCCGTTGCCGTTGTCCGGCGCGAGCGCGAGGCGCGCGAACGGGTCGGCCGCGGGCGTCGTGATCAGCAGCAGAAAGAATGTGAGCATGGCGAACATGACCGCAAGCGCGGTCGTCGCAAGACGCGGGATCGCCACCGTACCGCGGACCGCGATGAACGCGGTCGCGCCCGCGAGGATCGCGGTCCAAAGGAGGATCGATCCCTCGAGCGCGGCCCAGAGGCTGATGACCGAATAGAAGAGCGGTGTCTCGCGAGCGTTGTTCTCGGCCACATAGAGGATCGAGAAGTCATGCGTCGCGAGAGCGAACATCATCGAGAGAGCGGCCAGCACCACGAGCGCGAAGCCGATGCCCGCCGCGATGCGCGCCGAGTGCAAAGCGCGCGCATCGCGCCGCCAGGCGGCGTAGATCGCCGCGCCGGTGCCCCAGAGAGAGAGGAACAGCGCCGCGCGGAGCGCGGCCGCGCCGAGATCGCCCGCGCTCACGGAGCCGTCCGGTGCGCCGGTGTGGCTCCGGTCTTCGGCGCCGTGTAGACCTCGTCGTGCTTCGCGATCACTTGGGTGGCGTGAAACGTCCCATCGGCGACGAACGCGCCTTCGACCACGGCGCCGGCGCCTTCACGAAGGAGTCCGGGGATCGCGCCGGTCGCGACGATCTGCACATCGACCGTGCCGTCGGTGATCACGAATCGGAAGTCGTTCGCGCCGCGGAGGTCGGCCGAGGACATCGAGCCAGCCTTCACCAATCCCCCGAGTCGCACCGTATGGCCGACAGCGACCCCTTGAGCCTTCGCTTCCGACGGGGTCAGGTAGTAGACGGCCTGACTCTGCAGGTTCGTGGCGGCGAGGGCACCGACGAGCACCGCGACGCCGAGCGCCGCGATCAGAAGTACGCGCCGCGCTCCAAGACGCTCAAGCACCGCGTGCGCGCAGCGAGACGAGGTAGGCGAGCAGCGCGCCCCACACGATGGCGAACGCGGCGACGACGAAGATCAAGTTGTCCACAAGCGCACCTGGCGGGCGACCTCGAGCGACACGCGTGCCGACATGAAGTACGCGTAGATGAGCGTGTACGCGAAGAGCGAGACCATGAGGGTCAGCAGCATCGACGAGTCGAGTGCCGGCGATCCCGCCGCACGAAGGACGGTCGGAAGCTGGTGCAGCGAGTTCGCCCACAGCACCGAGAGGTGGACGATCGGAACGTCGATGACCGCGATGATCCCGAACACCGCGGCACGTGTCGCGCGGCGTGAGAAGTCTGTCGACAGCCCCCGGAGCAGCAGGTAGCCGACGTACATGACGAACATGACCGCCGTCGTCACGAGGCGCGGCTCCCACGTCCACCACACGCCCCATGTCGGCTTCGCCCAGATTGATCCGGCCACGAGGAAGAGGCCGGTGAAGAGCACGCCGATCTCCGCCGAGGCGACGGCGATCGCATCAAAGACGGCGTTCCGCGTCCACAGCCAGCCGATTGAGGCGAGGAAGACGACGACGAACGCGAGATAGGCGAGCCAGGCCAGCGGCACGTGGACGTAGAGGATCCGGTAGACGTTCCCCTGGACCGCGTCGGTGGGCGCCCAGAACAGCGCCATCACGCTCGCCACCACGAACGAAGCGGCGGCAGCGATGCCGAGCCAGGGACGGATGCGCGGCATCCAGTACGGCGTACCGCGCGAGATGGTGGTGTCTGTCACTCGATGGCCGCTGGGACGATGGTAAGGCCGATGACCGTGTACACAACCGAGAACGCGAACAAGAGGCCGGCCCACGACAGCGCCCCTACCGCGTCGCCCGAAAGCGCCGCGCTCGTGCCCCGTGTCGCCGCGACGAGCTGTGGTACGAGCACCGGCAGCGCGAGGATCGGAACGAGTGCGGCCCGCGCGCGAAGACGGAGCGCGAGGACCACGTCGACGATGACTATGGGGGGAAGCGCGAGGACGCCGAGCAGAACCACCACGATGAGATGAACGGGAAGCGCGACCGGAAGATCGAGGAGCACCAGCGAGAGGATGCCGCCGACTGTCGCAACGAGCACGAGAACCATCGCGAGCGCGAGCACCTTGCCGCCGAAAAGGGCGTCGCGGCCACCGGGCAGTGCCACGAGCCCCTCGAGCGCGTCGTCCTCCAGCTCTCGGTCGAACGAGCGCATTGTCGCGAGGATCGTCGCGAACGCCAGAGCCAGCCAGAAGAGCGCCGAGGCGACGTCGGCGTCGCGCGCGATCTGCGGCCCGACCACGAGGCTTTCCAGGAGAACGAGCACGGCGATGAAGGTCACCGCAGCGACAACGCCGTCGGGTTGTCTTCGCTCCGCGCGGAGCTCGCGTGCGGCGACGAGAGCGATCCGGTATAGAGCGATCACGCCGCGGTTGCGTCGCCGTCGTCAAGCGCGATCCACGCCTTCGCCAGATCGTCGAGTTCGGGATGCGCGTGCGTAGCGACAACGACTGAGCGCCCGTCGTCGCGCGCTCGAGCGATGGTCTGTCGCAACCGGACGGCACCGGCCTCGTCCAGATCCGCGAACGGCTCGTCCAGCAAGAGCACTTGGACGCGCTCGGCTTCGACGCGCGCGAGGGAAGCCCGCCGACGTTCTCCAGCCGAGAGTCGTTCGACGGGCCGATCCATGTCCTCGCCGACGCCCCACGCGCGGAGCGCGCCGTCGATCGCGCGCGTGTCGCCGCCCCGGAAGCGCGCGAAGAACTCGAGATTCTCGCGGGCGGAGAGGCCGCGGAGAAGCATTGGCCGGTGGCCGATGTACAGGACGTCGCCAGCGAGGCGGCGGTCACCACGCGCGAGCGGTACGAGACCGGCGAGGGCGCGAAGGAGCGTCGTCTTCCCCGAGCCGTTCGGTCCGCGCACGAGCGTGAGGCCCGGACCGACCACGACGTTGACCGCGCGAAGGATCACGCGATCATCGAGGACGACCGTGGCATCGTGGAGCGATGCGCCCGACTGCACCGTTCGCATGATGGGACGCGTTGTCCTCATGTGCATCGCGCTCGCGGTACTCGTCGTCGGCTGCGCTCCCGAACCGCCGGCGACCGAACCGGTGGCCCGGGGTCGACAGCTCTACCGGTCAATGGGCTGCGCCAACTGCCACGAGCCCAATCTGTTCGGGCAGCGCCTGGGACCCGCGCTCGACCACATCGGAACGATCGCGGCGACCCGCCGGCCGGGCCTCTCGGCTGAGGAATACATCCGCCAATCGATCCTCGACCCGGGCGCGTACGTCGTACCGGGGTACCAGGACTCAATGCCGCGGGATCTAGGCCGAGACCTCTCGCCTACCGACCTTGACGCCCTGGTCGCCTACCTTCTGTCTCTCAAGTGAAACCGGCGCCTAACACCCTCCCAGCCGAGCCCGTTAGCCCCGATAGAGCGGGGGACGAGGACCGAAATCTCGCCCTACGCGCCGGAAAGGGGGACGCGGCTGCCTTCGGAGCGCTCTACGACCGCTACGTCGAAGCCGTGTACCGATACGTGTTCTACCGGGTCAGGAATGACGCAGACGCCGAGGATCTCGTGAGCGACGTGTTCATGCGCGCGCTCCGGGCGATCCCGCGCTACGAGCCGCGGGTGGCCTTCCTCGCCTGGCTCTACCGGATCGCGCGCAACGCGGTCATCGACCGCGCCCGGCGCTCGCGAACGCAGATCTCGTTCGAAGACGCGCTCGCCCATCCGAACGTCGACCAGGTCGTGGAGCCTGATGCGACGATCCTCGCGCTCTCCGACAAGGAGGCTGTACGCGACGCGCTGGCGAAGCTCACGCCGTTGCAACAGGAGGTCATCGTTCTGCGCTTCGTCGAGGGATACAGCACCCACGAGATCGCGGATCTCGTCGGCAAGCGCGAGGGAACGGTGCGCGGGATCCAGTTCCGCGCCCTCGAGGCGCTCCGCACGCTGATCCCGTCGCGTGAGGCTCTCGCATGAGCGAAAAGCGCTCGCCTCTTCTCGAGCGGCCCGTGATGCGCGAGCGGTTCCGTACGGAGCTGCGCAGCCGTCTCATGTCCGAGGCCGCGGTCGTGCTCGCACCGCGGCCGAGGCGTCTCTCGTTCCCGATGATCCTGCGTCCCGTGCTTGCGGCCGCTGCCCTCTTGGTGCTCGTGGTCGCCGGCGCGACGAACGCCGCCGCGTCGAGCCTCCCCGGCGATCCGCTCTATGCGGTGAAGCGCGCCGGCGAAGACGTGCAGGTCGCCCTCACGCTCGACGAGGTCGCCCGCATGCAGCTTCTCTCTCAGCTCGCCGACCGCCGCCTCGAGGAGCTTGCCGAGATCGCCAAGCAGCGTCCGGCGTCCGCACCGACCGCGACGCAGGAGTACGCGGACGCGGTCGACCGATTCGCGAACGCGCTCGATAGGCTGCGCGACGCCGATAACGAAGACAAGCGCAACGCCGCACAGGACCTTGCCGATGCCGCACAGGCGAAACACAGGGCCGTCCTCGACTCGGTGAAGGACAAGCTCCCGGCCAAGGATCAACCCGAGATCCAACGGGTCATCGATGACGAGCAGGAACGCACCTCGCCCACGAATCCCGAGCGCGGGGGGCAGGACGGACCCGGAGGTCGCCGTCCCTCGAGCGCACCGCCGAAGCCGACACCCAGGAAATAGGGCTGGCACGGCCGGTGCATGGATGCGCCGGTATGTGCCGCTGCAAGCTCTGCGTGAACGAGCGGATCTTCCTTCGAGCTCTCGCCTTTCTCTTCGTCGTGTGAAGCGCGTCCTAGTCGCCGACGACGACTCCGACATGGCCGCGTTGATCAAGGCGATGCTCGAGGAGCGTCTTTCGATCACCGTTGATCACGTGGCGAACGGAGCGCTCGTTCCCGATCAGATCGCAGCGACGCATCCCGATCTCGTGATCCTTGATGTGTCCATGCCTGGCCTCAATGGGCTTGATGTGTTCGACCTCCTTCGGGGCAGCGCCGGACCCGTTGATGTTCCCGTGCTTTTCCTGACGGCCACGCCCGACCGAGCCGAGCAGGCGTTCGCGCATCTTGGGATCACTGACGTCATGGCCAAGCCTTTCGACGCCGACGCACTCGTGCGCCGTGTCGACGATCTGCTCGCTCGCGCCGCGCCAGCGGCCTAGTTCCCGGCAGCGAAGTCCGGGCGTGCGGGTGGCACGGCGAGGCGGAGGTCTCTCGCGATGCGCGGGTGCCCCGGGGACCCGCTCCCGCGACATGAGCGCAGCGAATGGCGCGGCCGGCGGGGAGGGTGCGCGAGCCGAGAGACCTCCCCGAGCCGGGACAGGACCCGCACGCCTGGTTCCGAAGTTAGCCCGCGCTCTCCTCGGATTCAGTGTCGCGCGGGGCCAGGCGCGGCCAGCGGCGGCGCACGGCGGCGGCGATGCCTTCGGCGTCGATCCCGTAGTGGTGTCGCCAGAGCTTCTGCGCGCCGTGATCGACGTGCTCGTCGGGGATGCCCAGGATTTCGAGATCGACGCGCGCACCGCGTTCGGCGAGGAGCTCGCCCACGGCCGAACCGAAGCCGCCGGCGATGACGTGCTCTTCGACTGTCACGAACCGCGGGATACGGGCGGCGAGCGCGAGGATCCGCTCCTCGTCGAGCGGCTTCGCGAAGCGTGCGTTCACGACCGTCGCCTCGAGCCCGTCGCGAGCCAGGATCTCGGCGGCTTCCATGGCCGCCGCGACCGGATGGCCATACGCCAGGATCGTGATGCCGTCACCCTCGCGAAGGGTCTCGGATTCGCCGATCGGGATCTCTGCAAGCTCGGCGTCGAGGGCCACGCCTGCGCCTGCGCCGCGTGGGAATCGGACGCCCACCGGGCCGCGGCCCGCGGCCGCGTGGCGGTATGCGGTCCAGACCATCTGGCGAAGCTCGGCTTCGTCCTTCGGTGCCATGAGTG
Source organism: Chloroflexota bacterium (assembly GCA_005889295.1). Lineage (GTDB taxonomy): Bacteria > Chloroflexota > Limnocylindria > P2-11E > P2-11E > 3-1-20CM-2-70-9. The sequence goes on from VBEY01000263.1 coordinate 12,834, forward strand.
TCATGCCGGGGAGGATTCGTAGGTACGCGATGTCGTACAAACCCTGATGGGTTCGTCCGTCGTCGCCGACGATCCCGCCGCGGTCCATGGCGAACACGACCGAAAGGTCCTGCACGGCGACGTCGTGCACGACCTGATCGAAGCCGCGCTGCAAGAACGTCGAGTACACCGCGACGATCGGCACGATGCCTTGCGTCGCGAGCCCTGCGGCGAAGGTCACCGCGTGCTGCTCGCAGATGCCGACGTCGAAGAGACGCTCGGGGAATTCGTTGAAGAGAGGCAGGAGGCCGGTGCCTCCCGGCATCGCCGCCGTGATCGCGACCGCGCGCTCGTCGGCCTTCAAGACCTCGCGAACCGCGTCGGCAAAGACCGCGGTGTACTGAGGCGCGGTCTGTTTGCTCGTGCCACTCGCGGAGACGCCGTGCCATTTCACATTGTCGTCTTCGGCGGGTCCGTAGCCGTGGCCTTTTTGCGTCTGCACGTGGACGAAGACAGGCCCGTCGCCGAAGTCGCGAGCCTTCTCGAGGACCCCCTCCACCGCGAAGAGATCGTGACCGTCGACCGGGCCGAAGTACGTGAACCCGAACTGCTCGAAGAGGATGTTGGGGATGAAGAGCGCCTTCAGGCTTGTGAAGATTCGCCGGCGAGCCTCCTCGGCCAGCTCCCCACCGGGCATGTGCTCGAGGACCTGACGGCCGATCTGTTTTGCGCCGCGATAGGGCTGGGCCGTCCGGAGCGCTTCGAGCATGCGCGAGACGGCGCCGACGTTCGGCGCGATGCTCATGCCGTTGTCGTTCAACACCACGATCACCCGCGTGCGCATGTGGCCGATGTTGTTCATCGCTTCGTACGCCATCCCCGCCGTGAGAGCGCCATCTCCGATGATCGCGACGACGTGGTTGTCATCACCCTTGATGTCGCGCGCGACGGCCATTCCCTGGGCCGCGGAGATGGACGTTCCCGCGTGCCCCGCGCCAAAGTGGTCGTGCTCCGACTCAACTCGGGCGAGAAAGCCTGAAATCCCGCCGAACTGACGGAGCGTGTCGAATCGTCCGCGCCGCCCGGTCAGCATCTTGTGCACGTAGGCCTGATGCCCGGTATCCCAAACGAGCTTGTCGCGCGGAGAGTCGAAAACTCGATGGAGCGCAACGGTCAGTTCGACCGTACCGAGGCTCGATGAGATGTGACCGCCGGTCTTCTGCACGCTCTCGACGGTGAACTCGCGGATCTCGCGGCAGAGCGCGAGCAATTCGTCGCGATGCAGCAGACGAAGGTCCCGCGGCTGCTGTATGCGATCGAGCACGGTCACCTCGCGATACTAGTCGCGATGTTCGATCTTTCTAAGCGCGCCGTAATACTTACGGGCGCGACCGGCAACATCGGGCCGACCGTCCTCCGCGCCTATCTCGAGCAGGGCGCGCACGTCGCGATACCCGTCCGAGACGACGCAAAGGGTGCCGCTCTACGCGACTCGCTCGGTGACCTGGCCGGTACGGCGCAGGAGCCGCGGATCCTCGTAAGGGCCGCCGATGCGGGCGACCGTGTCGCGATGGAGGGCTTCGTCGAACAGGTGCTTCGCGCGTGGGGACGGCTCGATGTCGTCGCCAACCTGATCGGCGGATACGCTCCGTCCGACGCCGCAAGCCGGGATCTGGCTGCGTACCGCGCCTACTGGGATCAGAAAGTCGCGACGATCGTGACCGCGACGACGGCGTGCCTTCGTCCGATGCGCGCCCGCAGCTACGGCCGTGTGGTGAACGTTTCCTCAATGGCCGCCCTGAAAGGGGAGAAGGGCGCGGCCGGCTACGCGATGGCGAACGCCGCGCTGCTGCGGTGGACCGAGTCGCTCGCGGAGGAGACCAAGCGCGAAGGAATTACCGCCAACTGCGTCCTGCCGCGCATCATCGACGTGCCCGATAACCGAGCCGCGATGCCCAAGGCGGACCCATCGCGGTGGGCGACCGCCGCCGAGGTCGCGGCACTCGTCGTATTCCTCTCGACTGACGAAGCGAGTGGGATAACCGGCGCCGCGATACCGATCCTCGCGCGAACCTAAGGTGGCCTAGCGGCCTGCGGCGGCGGCCACGTCATGACGGAGCAGTCACGGTTCCTTAAACTGCGCACCGCCGATGTCACTGTTTGTGATCGTGAAGTTCCTCCACGTTCTGCTGGCGATCATCGCGGTCGGATTCAACGCGACGTACGGCGTGTGGCTCGCACGGGTGGCTCGGGAGCCCGTGCCGACGCAGTCGTTCGTTCTGAAGGGCGTCAAGCGTCTCGATGATTGGTTCGCGAATCCGGCGTACGTGCTGCTCGCGGTCACGGGCGTGACGATGGTCTTCGTCGGCGAGCTGAAGTTCACGACGTTTTGGATCGCCGGCGGCATCGTGCTCTGGGCCATCGCGGTCGCACTCGGGTTCTTCGTCTACACGCCGATGCTGCGGAACCAGATCCACGCGCTCGAGACGGCGGGACCAGAGAGCGATGACTACAAGCGCTATGCCGGGAACGCGCGATTCCTCGGCATCGTCCTCGCCGCGATTGTCGTTGTGATCGTCTTCCTCATGGTGACGAAACCGACGCTGAGCTAGCGAGCTCGCGAGCCCACTCCGCGTACGCCTCCGCGGACGGATGCAGTCCGTCGGGTGCAACCATCTTCTTTCGGCCCTGCTCCCTCATGAGCGGGAACAGGTCGACCCACATAGCACCGGCGCGTTCCGCCTCGTCGCGTGCGATCGCGTTGAAGCGTTCGATCGTGCGCGCGATGGCGGGCAGATCGCCGAAGCTAGACCCTGCCGGTGAGAGCGACCAATCCGGCTGGGGCAGCCCGACGACGCGCGCGTCAGGTGCGTCGGCGCGGATCCGATCATGGATCAGGCCGAGTTGCCGGCGGTAGCGGTCGTCACTCGATCCGCGGACGATGTCGTTCGCGCCGATGAGCAGTGTGACCAGGGTCGGACGGAACGAAGCGACGCTTGGCAGCTCATCGTGGATGAGGTCGTCGGTCGTGTATCCGTTCACCGCCGGATTCTCGAGAACGACCGTGCGGCCGCGTTTGGTCCACATGGCCGCAAGGACGGCGGGAAACGATCGATCCGGTTTCGTGCCCGTGCCGATGGTGAACGAGTCACCGAGCGCGAGGAATCTTTCGGGAATGGTCAATTGTTCTAGTGTTGGAGAGCTTTCCAGAAAGGATCCCTGAGCTGACCGACCTCGATCTCATCATTATCGGCGGCGGACCGGCCGGTCTCACCGCCGGCCTCTACGCGGCGCGGGCGAACATGAAGACGGTCCTTCTCGACTCCAAGGACGTCGGTGGCGAGATCCTCAACACCAACGTGATCGAGGACTATCCCGGGTTCGAGTCCGTCACCGGAGCGGAGCTCGCCAAGAAGATGGCCGATCATGCGCTCAAATTCGGTCTCAAGATCGAGACGTACAAGCCGGTCAAGGGGATCCGCTCCGAGGGCGACCGCAAGATCGTGACGCTCCAGGATGGGACGGAGCTTTCGGCGTACGCCGTGATCGTGACCGTCGGCGGCGAGCCAACGAAGCTCGGCGTGGTGGGCGAGACCGAGTACCACGGCCGGGGGGTCTCGTACTGCGCCGTGTGCGACGGCGCCTTCTTCAAAGGCGCCGACCTCGCGGTCATCGGCGGGGGCGACTCCGCATTCCAGGAGGGGTTGTTCCTCACTCGTTTCGCCAACAAGCTCTACGTCGTTCACCGCCGCAATGAATTCCGCGCCCAGGCCATCCTTCAGGACCGGCTCCTGGGGATGGAGAAGGTCGAGCCGATCACGCCCGCGGAAGTGAAGGAGATCGGCGGCAACGGCGATGTGAAGTGGATCGACATCGAGCGCGACGGCAAGATCGAGCGGGTGAAGGTGGAGGGCGTGTTCGTCTTCATCGGCTTCAAGCCGGTCGGTCGTTACCTCTTCAGGGAGCACATCGACCACGACAAGAACGGTTATCTCATCACCGACCAGTACATGCGCACCAGCATCCCCGGCGTGTACGCGGCCGGCGATACCCGGGCGCAGCTCGCGAAGCAGATCACGACCGCCGTGGGCGATGCCACGACGGCGGTGCTCCACGCTGAGCGCTACATCGAAGAGCTGAAGGACCTCGAGCGCGCCTTTCCGTCCGAGCCAAAGGAAGTCGTCGCCCAGACCGCCAGCAAGGCCGACCTCGTGGTGTTCGCACCAGACGACATCGTGCTCAGAGAGGGCGATCCGGCGGATCGCTTCTACATGGTCATCAAAGGCGAGGCCGAAGCCACGCACCGCGGGCCCGACGGCTCGCAGGTGGTGATCAGCCGGTTCGGGCCCGGCGATTATTTCGGCGAGATCGGACTCCTGAATGACGCTCCCCGACGAGCCACCGTGCGCGCGAAGACCTCCCTCGAGCTCATGGCCCTCGATCGCGAAACGTTCGCCAAGCTGATGAAGAGCTCGCAGGCGACCGAAGATGAGGTCAGGCGCGTCGCGGCCGAGCGGACGCAAGCGGCGACCCCGCGCTAGGTCCGCTCGCCAGGCGTTTCACATACGCGACGACGACGTTCAGGTCGAACGGCTTCTTGATGTAGGTCGCGATCCCGCGGCGGCGGAACTCACTCAGGGCCTCCGCCCCGCTGGCCGTCTCGAACAAGACGGGAACCTTGCTCGTGCGCGGGTCCCTCTTGAGACGGTCGTACAGCTCGAAGCCCGACATGCCCGGGAGCCGGACGTCGACCACCATCACGTCCGGAGTCACATGCTTCGTCGCTTCGATGGCGGCCGCGGGCGCAGCGACGTGGATCGCGCAGTAGCCCGGCTCGTCCGAGATCGCGTCGGCGATGAGCTGGCCGATTGCCTCATCGTCCTCGACGACAAGCACGACCTTGCGCGCCTGTGCGCTCGTCTCCACAACGCGCCTCCCCGATCAAGGTGAGCAGCGGGAGTGCCCTGGTTACGGACCGTCATCGTTCTGTTGTCTGGCTGATGCGGCTTTGGGTTGTTTCGGTTGACCGTTGAGGCCGCCATAGGCCCTTAGCGTGCGACCCTTGTCGAGATATGCGGCGCGATACCGAACTCGTACACGGCCGCGCCAGCTTGATCGACGTACTCGACCGAGTGCTCGACAAGGGCATCATCATCGACGGCTGGGGTCGGGTATCGGTGATCGGCATAGATCTCATCGGCATCGACGCATGGGTGGTGGTCGCCTCGATCCAGACGTACCTTCAGTACGCGGAATCGCTCGGGCTCACCCCGCTGGTTCCGACGAGAAGCTCAGAGCCCCAAATGGTCCACTAGCTCCCGCTCATTCAGCTGCGGCGCTGGCCGGCGCGAGATAGCGCTCAGCGCGTCCGAGTGGACTCGCGACCCGAAACACGAGTGCGATCAGGAACGTCACGGCGCCGATCACCGCGTAAATGAGACGGACGTCGCCCGTCCGTTCGATGAGGAAGCCCCCGGCGAGCGCGCCGAGGGGCTGCGCTGACCACGCCAGCACCATCGCGATGCTGATGATCCGCCCGAGCATGTGGTTCGGGACGACGGCCTGCCTCAGGGATGCGGTGTTGATGTTGAAGAGGACCCCGAATCCCTCGCCGAGCCCCCAGATCACCAGCGCAAGCCACAGCGAGCTCGTATATGCCAGCGCGACCGTGAGAAGACCGTCGAGCATCAGCGCGCCGAGCGCAACGTTGCCGAAGGACCATCTCCTGCGGAGGGGACCTGCCGCTAGCGAGAGCAC